>DASRZN010000345.1:0-13505 GCA_035686325.1 Lysobacteraceae bacterium | reverse complement strand
GAGGAGGCGCTGGCGCACCTGCCGGCCGACCCGGCGCGTTGCGCGATCCTCGGCGAGCCGCAGTCGGCGCTCGGCGCCTTCGCGCCGAACAACCCGCCGGCGGTGCTCGCCTACCTGGAGTACCACCGCGCGTTCAAGACGCCCTACGAACTGGCGATGATGCGCGAAGCCACCCGCACCGGCGTGCGCGCGCACCGCGCCGCCGAGCGCGCGTTCCGCGCCGGCGCCAGCGAGTTCGGCATCCACCTGGTCTACTGCCAGGCGGCCGGCCAGGACAGCGACGAACTGCCCTACGGCAACATCATCGCCCTCAACGAGCATGGCGCGGTGTTGCACTACATGAACCGCGACCGCTACCCGCCGCCGCAACGACGCAGCCTGCTGATCGACGCCGGCGCGTCGCACGGCGGCTACGCCTGCGACATCACCCGCACCTACGCGGCGGACACCGCCGGCGAGTTCCAGGCGCTCGTCGACGCGGTCGACGCCGCCCAGCAGCGCATGTGCGCGCAGGTCCGCGCCGGCACCGACTACCGCCAGTTGCACCTGGACGCGCACCTCGCCCTCGCCGGCGTCCTGCGCGACTTCGGTTTCATCACCGTGTCGCCGGAAGCGGCGGTCGCCACCGGCGTCAGCAGCGCGTTCTTCCCGCACGGCATCGGCCACGGCATCGGCCTGCAGGTGCACGAGGTGGCCGGCTTCGCCGCAAGCGACGCCGGCGGCACGATCGACAAGCCGCCGGGCCATCCCTACCTGCGCCTGACCCGCGTGCTGGAGCCGGGCATGGTGGTGACGATCGAGCCCGGCCTGTACTTCATCGACATGCTGCTGCAGAAGCTGCGCGAGGACGGCCACGGCGACGCGGTGAACTGGGCGCGGGTGGACGCGTTCCGTCCCTACGGCGGCATCCGCATCGAGGACGACGTCGCCTGCACCGAGGGCGATCCGGAAAACCTCACCCGCGATGCGTTCGCGACGATCGCCTGAGCACGCCACCCGAGGCCCGACCATGAACACCGCCGAGCGCCCGATCGACCGCTGGTTCGCCCACTACTCCGGCGACCACCGCAACCCGTTCAACCAGAAGATCCACCTGGTCGCGGTGCCGCTGATCCTGTGGAGCGTGACCGCGCTGCTGTGGTGCATCCCGGTGACCGGCAGCTGGTTCCGCGCGGGATTGTGGTCGGCGCTGGCGATGTTCTTCGCATGGGCGTTCTATTACCGCGCCTCGCGCCGGCTGGGGCTTGGCATGCTGGTGGTGTTCGTCGCCTTCGCCTGGCTCAACCGCGCCCTGCACGACGCGCTCGGCACGAGGGTGCTCCTCGAAATCGCGGTCGCGGTGTTCGTGCTGGCCTGGATCGCGCAGTTCGTCGGGCACAAGGTCGAGGGGCGCAAGCCCAGCTTCCTGACCGACCTGACCTACCTGCTGATCGGACCTGCCTGGGTGCTGGCGAAGCTGTACCGGCGCCTGGGCTGGGGCTGGTAAATCCGTCCGCGCGCGGCGCGCCCGCCGCGCCTGTTTCATTCCCGCATCGCGTCCCTGCCCGCAGGCTGGCGCGCCGCACGCGTCCCGAGCCGATGCAACGCCATTCCCTGCCGCCGCGCGACCTCGCCATCGCCCTGCTGATCTGCCTGGTGTGGGCGGGCAACTTCCTCACGTCAGCGTTCGCGCTGCGCGAGATCCCGCCGCTGCTGTTCACCGCGGTGCGGCTGGCGATCCTGGTGCTGGCGCTCGGGTTCTTCGTCAAGGCGCCGCCGCGCGGACAGTGGCCGCGCCTGATCGCCGTCGCGCTGTGCAACGGCGTGCTCCACTTCGGCCTGAGCTTCTGGGCGCTGCAGCTGGCCGGCGACCTCGCCTCGCCCGCGATCGTCATGCAGAGCTACGTGCCGATGGCGGCGCTGCTGGCGTGGTGGTGGCTGGGCGAGCGCTTCGGCTGGCGCACCGGGCTGGCGATCGCGGTGAGCTTCGCCGGCGTGCTGGTGCTCGGCTTCGACCCGCTGGTGCTGGACGCGCCGGCGTCGCTGCTGCTGATGCTGGTCTCGGCCTTTTTCCTCGCCGCCGGCACCGTGCTGATGCGGCCGCTGAAGGGCCTGGACATGGTCAGCCAGCAGGGCTGGACCGCGATCATCGGCTTGCTGCCGCTGCTGGCGCTGAGCTTCGCGCTCGAACCCCAGGGCCTGCACGCGCTGCGCCAGGCGAGCTGGGTCGGCTGGGGCGGCGCGGTCTATTCGGCGGTGTTCTCCTCGCTGCTCGGGCACGGGCTGTACTACGTGCTGGTGCAGCGGCATCCGGTCGCGCAGGTGACGCCGTGGCTGCTGTTGTCGCCGGTGCTGGCGATCCTGCTGGGGATGCTGTTCTGGGGCGACCGGCCGGGACCGCAGCTGTGGCTCGGCGGCGCGATGGTGCTGGGCGGGGTGCTGCTGATCGCGCTGCGCGCGTTGGCGAAGGCGCGGCCGCTGCCGCCGGCGGAGGAGCTGTAGCGCGTCAGCCGAACATGCCGGCGTCCGGCCGGAACGCGCGCGGCGCGTAGCCGAACGCGGCGCGCGCCGGCGCCGCGTCGAACACCAGGTCTTCGCGCATGCGCGCGAGCGCGGCGTCGCCAAGGCCGCGCAATCCCGCCGCGCGCGCGCCGGCGAGCAGCAACGCGAACAGCGGCGCCGGCACTTCGATGAGGCGCGCCGGCGGCTCGAGCGCGGCCAGCACGCGCGCGACCATCTCGCGGTAGGGCAGCGCCTCGCCGCCCGGCAGGTCGAAGCCGCCGCGCGCGCCGGCGGCGCAGGCCGCGATCGCCGCGGCGGCGAGGTCGTCCACGTGCACCGGCGCGCGCAGGCCGACCGCGCCACGCGGCAGCACGAAGCGGCCCCAGCGTCGCCCCAGCGCGGCGATGCGGCTCAAGGTACGGTCGGCGCCGCCGCCATAAACCAGGGTCGGCCGCAGCACGGCCGCTGAGGCGCCACGCGCCTGCGCGGCGGCGAACAGCGCGCGCTCGCCCTCGGCCAGGCGCGCGGCGACGTCGCGCTCCGCCGGATCGCGCGAGTCGCGCTTGACGTGCACGCTGGTGGAGCCGAAGGCGACGACGCGCTCCGCCTCGATGGCGCCACGCGCGTACCAGCGCGCGAACGCGTCCAGCGGCCCACAGCTGAAGATCGCGTCGACCTTCACCGGCAGGCCATCGCAGGCGGCGAGCTCGCCTTGCAGCCAGCGCACGCCCTCGATCGCCGCCCGCGGCTGCCGCGACACCGCATCGACCGTCCAGCCGGCGGCGCGCAGGCGCGCCAGCAGCGGCCGCCCGATCTGCCCGCTGGCGCCGAACACCAGCGCGCGCGCGCTCACGCCCTGGCCCGCGCCGGCAACACCGTCCGCAACCAGGCGTAGCCGAGCACCGCCGACACCAGCGAGCCGCCAAGCACGCCCAGCACCGCCTCCTCGTAGGGCAGCCCGGTGTAGGCCAGCGAGGCGATGAACAGACTCATGGTGAAACCGATCCCGCACAGCACGCCCATGCCCAGCAGCGCGCGCAGGTCCATGCCGTCGGGCAGGCGCGACCAGCCGAGCGCGCGCAGGCCGAGCGCGGCGCCGACGATGCCGATCGGCTTGCCGAGGATCAGGCCGAGCGCGACGCCGAGCGGCAGCGCCGCCACCATGTCGCCGGCCTCGAGTTCGCCCAGCGCCAGGCCGGCGTTGGCGAACGCGAACACAGGCAGGATCAGGTAGGCGACCCACGGGTGCAGCGCTTGCTCCAGGTGTTCCAGCGGCGAGTGCTCGACCTCGTCCGGCGTGTCGTTGCGCGGGTCAACGTGCGGGATCATGAGGCCGGTGGCGACGCCGGCCAGGGTCGCGTGCACCCCCGACTTCAGCACGCACACCCACAGCACGACGCCCAGCAGCAGGTAGGGCGTGAGCGCGGTGACGT
This sequence comes from Lysobacteraceae bacterium, assembly GCA_035686325.1. Classification (GTDB taxonomy): domain Bacteria; phylum Pseudomonadota; class Gammaproteobacteria; order Xanthomonadales; family Xanthomonadaceae; genus JABFWF01. The sequence goes on along the minus strand of DASRZN010000345.1, from coordinate 9,591 downwards.
GGCGGCGGTTGAGCCAGGCCATGCCGGCCAGCGCCACCGCCGCCCAGCCCAGCGCGACGAAGGACAGGCCCTCGGAATAGAACACCGCGATGATCAGGATCGCGATCAGGTCGTCCACCACCGCGATGGTCGCCAGCAGCAGCTTCATGCCGTGCGGCACCCGCGAGCCGAGCAGCGACAGCACGCCGAGCGCGAACGCGATGTCGGTCGCGGTCGGCACCGCCCAGCCGCGCATCGCGCCGGCGTCGCCGCGGTTGAGCGCGGCGAAGATCAGCGCCGGCACCGCGACGCCGGCGCTGGCGCAGACCAGCGGCAGGACCAGGCGGTCGCGCCCGGCCAGCTGGCCGGTCAGGGTCTCGCGCTTGATCTCCAGCGCCACCAGCAGGAAGAAGATCGCCATCAACCCGTCGTTGATCCACAGCAGCGCGGGCTTGGCGATGCTCCACTGGCCGAACGCGACCGCCACCGGCAATTCGCGGAAGGCGTCGTAGAACTCCTCGAGTTGCGGCACGTTGGCGCACACCAGCGCCAGCGCCGCGGCCAGGATCAGCAGGATGCCGCCGGCCGCCTCCAGGCGCAGGAACTCGACCAGCGCGTGCAGCGCGCGCTCGGGCAGCCGCATCGCCGCGCGCGCGAGGGGAGGCGTGTTCATGCGCCCGAGTCTAGCAAGCGGGGATGGCCGGCTAGTGCTGGATCAGCAGCAGTTCGAACGCCAGCCACGCGACGAAGGCGACCAGCAGCACGCCGCCTTCGGTGCGGCTGACCCGCAGGTCGCCGCGCAGCATCGGGTAGAGCACCAGCGCGAACGCCAACGCGGCGGGCAGCTCGAAACGCACGAAGGACTGCGGCAGCGGCACGTCGCGGAACGCGGCCATGCCGCCGACCACCACCAGCAGGTTGAACACGCTGGAGCCGATCACGTGGCCGGCGACCATGTCGCCCTGCCCGCGCCGCGCCGCGGCGACCGCCGCGAACACCTCCGGCAGCGCGGTGCCGATCGCGACCACGATCAGGCCCGACAGCAGCGGCGCGAGGCCGAGCGCGGCCCCGAGCACCGGCGCGTGCTGCACCACCAGGCGCGCGCCGAAGTACAGCAGCACCGCCGACAGCACGAAGCGCAGCAGGTTGAGGCCGAGCCCGGTGCGGGTCGCGCCGAACGCGGCCACGCCGTCGCGCACCTCGTCGCTCTCGCTCCGGCTGCGCGCGAGCATCCACGCGAACACGGCGACGAACAGGGCGAGCAGCAACAGGCCGTCGAGCCGGCCGAGCGCGCCGTCCAGGCCGAGCCCGATCACCAGCACGCTCGCCACCATGAAGCACACCAGCAGCGGCGCCAGCGACCGCCAGCGCACCAGCAGCGGCGCGGCGATCGCGGCCGCGCCGAGGGTCAGGCCGAAGTTGACGACGTTGCTGCCGACCGCGTTGCCCAGCGCCAGCGCCTGGCTGCCGACCCAGGCCGCGCGCGCGTTGACCGCCAGCTCCGGCAGCGAGGTGCCGAACGCGACCAGCAGCACGCCGGCCGCCAGCGGCGACAGGCCGAAGCGCTGGGCCAGCCCGGACGCGCCCTTGACGATGGAATCGCCGCCCAGTGCCAGCAGCAGCAGGCCGAGTAGGAAGAAGCCGAACGCAGCCGCCATGTCGCGTCTCCAGCCGGGATTCGGGCGATTCTAGGCATGTCCGGCGGGTAGCCGCGTGCAGGCGCGGACCGGGCGGGCGAACGCACGGCCTGCCGCTACGAACAGCCCTCGACGTAGTCCACCTGCGGCGGCAGACCGACCCGCCACGCGCTCGCCCGTCCATCGGCGCCGGTTTCCAGCACCAGCACGCTCCCGCCCTGCAGCGGCACCCGCAGCACGCGGCCATCCGGCACGTACTTGTGCGGCTGCGCCTGGGCGGCCGGGTACAACGCGCGCAGGCCGGCGACCGTCATGCCGATGCGGCCGCCACCCGGGGCGGCGATCGCCGCGTTGCCCTGGCCCACGTCGTAACGCACGAAGCGATTGCCCTCGAGCATGAAGGCCAGCACCGCCGGCGCGGACTGGCCTTCGGGGCTCAGGTAACGGCAGCCCTCGCCTTCGCCGAGCGGCTGCAGCGCGGGCCCGTCCCAGGCCGCGCGCAAACCCGCCTCGTCCATCCCGAAGCGCAGAGCCGCATAGCCGTCGGCGCGCGCGGGCGAGGCGCTGTCTTCTTCGCGGACGGTCGCGCGCGCGGCGGCATCGCGGCCTGGACGTTCGATGTCGGCCAGGGGCGGCGTTGCATCCGCCGGCGTCGCGGCGTCGGCGGCCTCCGTCGTCGATGCCCCGTCGGGGGCCTGCGTTCGCGCGCAGGCGACCAGCAGCAGCAAGGCAGGCAGCAGCGGCGAGGCGCGCATGGCGATGTCCTCCGGCGAAAGGCGCAAGGCTAGCGGCCGGGCGTGGACGTCGCGCGAAGCCTCAGGCACGGAAGTGCTTGCGCAACCCGGCCCAGCAGGCCTGGTAGTCGCGCTGGCGGTGCGCCGCGTCCAGGGCCTGCGCCGCCGGGCGGATCACCGCGCGGGTCTCGAACATGAAGGCCATGGTGTCGGCGATCACGTCGGGCTTGGACAGGTCGGCGGCGGAGGCCTTCTCGAAGGTCGCCGCGTCCGGCCCGTGGCCGGTCATGCAGTTGTGCAGGCTGGCGCCGCCGGGCGCGAAGCCCTCGGCCTTGGCGTCGTACACGCCGTGGATCAGGCCCATGAACTCGCTCGCCACGTTGCGGTGGAACCACGGCGGCCGGAAGGTGTCCTGCGCCACCAGCCAGCGCGGCGGGAAGATCGCGAAATCCATGTTGCCCACGCCGGGCGTGTCGCTGGGCGAAGTCAGCACCAGGAAGATCGACGGGTCCGGGTGGTCGTAGCTGATCGAGCCGATCGCGTTGAAACGACGCAGGTCGTACTTGTACGGCGCGTAGTTGCCGTGCCAGGCGACCACGTCCAGCGGCGAGTGGTCGATCTCGGCGCGCCACAGGTGGCCCTGGAACTTGGCGACCAGTTCGAACGCGGCCTCGCGGTCCTCGAAAGCCGCGTGCGGCGCGAGGAAGTCGCGCGGGTTGGCCAGGCCGTTGCTGCCGATCGGGCCGAGGTCGGGCAGGCGCAGGAAGGCGCCGAAGTTCTCGCACACGTAGCCGCGCGCCTCGCCGTCCGGCAGCGCGACGCGGAAGCGCACGCCGCGTGGGATCACCAGGATCTCCTGCGGTTCGACGTCGAGCACGCCGAGTTCGGTCTCCACGTGCAGGCGGCCGAGCTGCGGCACGATCAGCAGTTCACCGTCGGCGCTGTAGAAGAAGCGGTCCAGCATGTCGCGGTTGGCCGCGTACAGGTGGATGCCGACGCCGCTGCCGGCGGCCGGCCCGCCGTTGCCGCCCATGGTGAACAGGCCATCGACGAAGTCGGTGGGCGCCCGCGGCAGCGGCAGCGGGTTCCAGCGCAGCTGGTCGGGAGTGACCGGGCCGCTGCCGAAGTCGTTGTGGAAGCAAGGCTGCGCGAACGGGGCGAAGGCCCCGTGCATCGCCGCCGGGCGGATCCGGTACAGCCAGCTGCGCCGGACTTCGGCGACGCCGTCCTCGCGCGCCAGCGCGCGGTCGATCAGCCAGGCGCACGCGGCGCAGCGCATGCCGTCGGTGAGCACGGTGATCTCGCGGCCCGCGCCGCCGCCCGGCAGCGCGATCGCGTGCGCGTGCTCGGCGAGCAGGTCCTCGCGGTCCCACGCGGCGAGGTCGGCGGCCTGCGCATCGACCCGCGCGGCCGGCTGGCTGCGCAGGCGGTAGTAGTCGTCCAGGCGGGCGTCGCGGATCCACTGCGCGGCGCTCGCGCAGCCATCGCAGCAGAAGGCGCGCAGCGCGCCGTCCAGGCGCAGCCGCGCCGGCGCGGACGGCAGGCGTTCGCCGCAGTGGTGGCAGGTGCCGGTGGGCGCGTCCGTGTGCGCGGCGGAGGTCAGGACCGCGTCCATCGCATCGTCGTCGCGCCGCTAGGGCGATTGCGCCTGGGCGAGGGCGGGGCGCAGGTGCGCCGCCTGCTGGCCGCGCGGCAGGCGTCCGCGCAGGCGCCAGCTGCCGTCGGCGGCGGCGAGCTGCAGGTTCCAGTCGTGGCTGCGGTCGAGTTCGAACGTGGCGCGCCAGCCTGATCCGGCGGGCGCCAGTTCGACGCTGCGGTCCTCCGCCGCGCGCAGCGGATGGTGCAGGGCAAGGCGCAGCGGCACGGCATGGTCGAAGTCGCCCGTCACCGGGATCAGTTCGACGATGCCCTGCTTCGTGTCCACCCGCAGCACCGCGCTGAGCTTCAACTCCGCGGCGCGCGCGTCGGGGCCGAGCTCGGCCTGCTGCGCCTGTCCCGTGCGCTGCACCTGGTCGGGCACCGCGTCCACCGGGTCGCCGCTGCCGGCCACGCGCACCATCACCACGCCGCCGGCGACCGCCGCCGCGACCAGCGCGACCACCAGCCATACGATCGGCTGGCGCCAGGGCGAGCTCGCCTGCATGTCGTCGTGTCCGCTCATCGCCATCGCCTCACATCGGCCCGAAGAAGTTGCTGTGCACCTGCTCGCTGACGCTGCCGTCCTCTGCCTCGACCCGGAAGCGCACGGGATGCTGGCCGCGCAGGCCCTCCGGCGCGCTCACTTCCAGCGGCAGCGAGAGGACCGCGCCGGCGGCGACGTCCACCCGCTGCGGACCGCCGTCCAGCGCGAGCCCCGCGGCGGAAGGCTCCAGCGTGACCACGTAGCGGCGATCGCGGTTTTCCTTGTTCGCCAGCTTGAGCGTGAAGCCGTTCTCCACGCGTCCGTCCTCGATCCGGTATAGCGCGTTGCGGTCGCGCAGCGCCTCGGCGATCAGCGGGCTGCGATGGCCGACGTTCCAGGCCCAGCCGCCCACCAGCACGGCCAGCAGGACCGCGTAGACCACGATGCGCGGGCGCAGCACGCGGGTCGGCTTGCCGTCGATCGCGTTCTGCGTGGTGTAGCGGATCAGTCCCTTCGGGTAGCCCAGCTTGCCCATCACGTCGTCGCAGGCGTCGATGCAGGCGCCGCAGGCGATGCACTCGTACTGCAGGCCGTTGCGGATGTCGATGCCGACCGGGCAGACCTGCACGCACATCGTGCAGTCGATGCAGTCGCCGAGGTCGTCGGGCGCGAACTTCGGCAGCGGCGCCGCCTCGGCGCCGACGTCGAAGGTGATCGTGCCGGCCGCCTGCAGCCGCGCCTGCGCTGCGCTCGGGTGGCGGCTGGCGCGGAACACGTAGTCGTAGGCGGTGCGCACGTCGAGCAGGCCGCGCGCGCGCTCGAGCACGCTGGCCAGGCCGCGCTTGCGCGGGCCGCGCGGCTCGCCGCGCATCGGATCGTAGGCGATGACCAGGGTGTCGCGGTCGAACATCGCGCTCTGGAAGCGCGCGTACGGGCACATGTACTTGCACACCTGCTCGCGCAGGAAGCCGGCGTTGCCCCAGGTCGCGAGCGCGTAGAACAGCACCCAGAAGACTTCCCAGCCGTTCCATCCGAACGGCCACGCGCGCGCGCCGAGGTCGCGGATCGGGGTGAAGAAGCCGACGAAGGTGAAGCCGGTCCACAGCGCGAACACCAGCCACAGGACGTGCTTGGCGCCCTTGCGCAGGATCTTCTCGCGGTTCCACGGACCGGCGTCGAGCTTGATCCGCTTGCCGCGGTCGCCCTCGGTCCAGCGCTCCATCCACAGGAACACCTCGGTCCACACCGTCTGCGGGCAGGCGTAGCCGCACCACAGCCGCCCGGCCAGCGCGGTGGCGAAGAACAGGGTGAGCGCGAGGATCACCAGCAGCACCGCCAGCAGGCTGAAGTCCTGCGGCCAGAAGGTCAGGCCCCAGACGTGGAACTTGCGCGCCGGCAGGTCGAACAGCACCGCCTGGCGGCCGTCCCAGGTGAGCCAGGGGAAGAGGTAGTACATGCCCAGCAGCCAGAACACCGCGAGCTTGCGCAGGCGGTCGAAGCGGCCGGAGACGTCGCGCGGGTAGACCTTGCGCTCGCTGACGTACAGCGAGTCGCCGCCGGCGTCCAGCAGGTCGATGTCGATGGGTTTGGACACTGCGCTCTTTACCGCGATGGTGGCCCGTTGAAGCGGCTCGCCGGCCGCAGCAGGATCCACGTGAACAGGCTCGACGACGCGGTCGCCAACCAGAAGGTGAAGAAGCCGAGCGTGTAGCCCGCGCTGCGGGTCATCGCCAGCCGCGGGAAGGTCATGTCGCGCAGCTCGAGCGGGTCGACGAAGGCGAAGAACACCATGGTCGCCACGCCCGCGGCGAAGAAGCTCGGCCACAGGATCGCCCCGACCCGCTGCACGAGCGGGCGGGGCGGATGGTCGAAGGCGGGCGCGGGCGCTTGCATCGCCCCTATTGTGCCGCGTCGGCGGGCGCCGCGCCGCCGCCGCGCGACGGGTTGGACAGCGACCACACGTAAGCGGCGACCAGGCGCGCGCGGGTTTCGCCGAGCAGGTCGCGGTGCGCCGGCATCGTGCCGTGGCGGCCCTCGACGATGCTCTGGCGGATCGCCGCGCTGGAACCGCCGTACAGCCAGTAGCCGTCGGTCAGGTCGGGCGCGCCCATCTCCTGGTTGCCCTTGCCGTCCACGCCGTGGCAGGCCACGCACACGCCCTCGTACAGCGGCTTGCCCTGCGCGGCCATGAAGTTGTTGCGCATCGCCTCCGGGTTGCCGAGGCTGCGCACGTAGGCGACCACGTAGTCGACCGCGTTGTCGCCGCCCATGCCGGTCAGCACCGTGCCCCACGGTGGCATCACGCCCTCGCGGCCGTCGAGCACGGTCTGCAGCACGCGCTCGGGCGCGCCGCCCCAGTGCCAGATGTCGTCGGCCAGGTTCGGATAGCCGGTCGCGCCCTGCGCCGAGGAACCGTGGCAGGTCGCGCAGGTGTTGGCGAAGATCGAGCGGCCGAGCTCGCGCGCCGCCGGGTCCGCCGCGAGCGCCGGCAGTGGCTTGCCGCGGTACATCGCGAAGGTCTCCTCCAGACGCGCGTCGGCCGCGGCCTTGTCCGCCGCGTGCTCGGCCTGCGAACTCCAGCGGCCGATGCCCTCGATCCCGCCGAGCCCGCCGAACCACAGCACGTAGCCGACGCCGAACGCGATCGCGAGGTAGAAGCCGTTGATCCACCAGCGCGGCATCGGCTTGTTGTACTCGGTGATGTCGCCGTCCCAGTAGTGGCTGGTGTCCTCCGGCTTCGGATCGCCCGGGCGGCGCTTGGACGTCCACCACAGCAGCCAGGCGACACCGCCGATGTTGAGCACCGCGAGGGCGGCGACGAACCACGACCAGGCCGGGCTCATGCGCGCGGCTCCTCGTCGTCCAGCGCGAGCTGCGCGGCCTCGTCGAAGTCGCGGCGCTTGCGCGGCTGCCAAGCCCAGGCCCACAGGGCCAGGAACAGCAGCATCAGGGTGAGGGTGACGATTCCCGAGATCATGGTCAGTTTCCGCGCGGTGCTTGCTTGCCGAGGCCCTGCAGGTAGGCGACCACGGCATCGAGTTCGGTCTTGCCGGCGACATCCGCCGCCGCCTTGGCGATCTCGGCGTCGGTGTAGGGGTCGCCGAGGCGCTGCAGCGCCTTCATGCGCGCGGCGACCTGGGCGCCGTCGAGCGCGTTCTTCTGCAGCCACGGGAACGCCGGCATGTTGGATTCCGGCACCACCGCGCGCGGATCGGTCAGGTGCACGCGGTGCCAGTCGTCCGAGTAGCGGCCGCCGACGCGCGCCAGGTCCGGCCCGGTGCGCTTGGAGCCCCACTGGAACGGGCGGTCGTACACCGACTCGCCGGCCAGCGAGAAGTGGCCGTAGCGTTCGGTCTCGAAGCGCAGCGTGCGCACCATCTGCGAGTGGCAGCCGTAGCAGCCCTCGCGCACGTACACGTCGCGGCCGGCGAGTTGCAGCGCGGGGTAGGGCTTCACCCCCGGCAGCGGCTGGATCGCCTCGGCCTGGAACATCAGCGGCACGATCTCGGCGAGGCCGCCGAGCGACACCGCGACGGCCACCAGCACGGCCAGCAGGCCGACGTTCTTTTCGATCTTCTCGTGTGCAATCGACATGCTCGTGTCCTCAGGCCCGCGCCTCGGCGCCGTGCGGCGCCAGCACCGGGTGCGGGGCGACCGCGCGCGCCTGCTGCCAGGTCCGCCACATGTGCCAGGCCATCAGGCACATGCCGCCCAGGATCAGCAGGCCGCCGAGCAGCCGGCCGAGGTAGTAGGGGTAGGTGGCCACCAGCGACTCGACGAAGCTGTAGGTCAGCGTTCCATCCGGGTTCGTGGCGCGCCACATCAGGCCCTGGGTGATGCCGGCGATCCACATCGAGACGATGTAGAACACGACGCCGAGGGTGTGCATCCAGAAGTGCGCGTCGATCAGCTTCGTCGAATACATCTTCGACAGCCCGAGCAGGCGCGGGTACAGCGCGTACACCGAGCCGACCGTGATCATCGCCACCCAGCCGAGGGTACCGGCGTGGACGTGGCCCACGGTCCAGTCGGTGTAGTGGCTGAGCGAGTTGACCGTCTTGATCGAGAGCAGCGGGCCCTCGAAGGTCGCGATCATGTAGAAGCTGATCGCGACGATCAGGAACTTCAGGATCGGGTCGGTGCGCAGCTTGTGCCACACGCCGGACAGCGTGAGGATGCCGTTCATCGCGCCGCCCCAGCTGGGCGCCAGCAGGATCACCGAGAACACCATGCCCACCGACTGCGCCCAGTCGGGCAGCGCGGTGTAGTGCAGGTGGTGCGGGCCGGCCCACATGTAGATCGAGATCAGGGCCCAGAAGTGCACGATCGACAGCCGGTAGGAGTACACCGGGCGCTGCGCCTGCTTGGGCACGAAGTAGTACATCATCGCCAGGAAGCCGACGGTCAGCAGGAACGCCACCGCGTTGTGGCCGTACCACCATTGCGCCATCGCGTCGACGGCGCCGCTGTAGACCGGGTAGGACTTCCACGCGCCGGCCGGAATCGCCAGGTTGTTGACGATGTGGAGCAGGCCGACGCCGATGATGAACGCGCCGTAGAACCAGTTGGCGACGTAGATGTGCTTGACCTTGCGCTTGGCGATCGTGGCGAAGAACAGCACGCCGTAGGCCACCCAGACCACCGCGATCAGCAGGTCCAGCGGCCACTCCAGCTCGGCGTATTCCTTGCCCTGGGTGAGGCCCAGCGGCAGGGTGACCAGGGCGCCGACCATCGCGGCCTGCCACCCCCAGAACACGAAGGCGGACAGCCGGTCCGACAGCAGCCGCACGTGGCAGGTGCGCTGCACCACGTACAGGCTGGTGCCGATCAGCGCGGTGCCGCCGAAGCCGAAGATCACGCCGTTGGTGTGCAGCGGGCGCAGTCGGCTGTAGGTCAGCCAGGGGATGTCGAAGTTGAGCGCCGGCCAGTACAGCTGGGCCGCGCACAGCACGCCGACCGCCATGCCGAGGATCCCCCAGACCACGGTCGCGACCGTGAACTGGTGGACGACCTTGTCGTTGTAGTAGGCGGCGGGCGCGGTGGCAGGGGCCGCGGGAGCGGGCTGCGCGGAGGCGCCACCCGCGGGAGCGAGGGTGTCGAGGGTCATGGCGGGGGAGGC
>DASRZN010000344.1:0-30842 GCA_035686325.1 Lysobacteraceae bacterium | reverse complement strand
GAGGAGGCGCTGGCGCACCTGCCGGCCGACCCGGCGCGTTGCGCGATCCTCGGCGAGCCGCAGTCGGCGCTCGGCGCCTTCGCGCCGAACAACCCGCCGGCGGTGCTCGCCTACCTGGAGTACCACCGCGCGTTCAAGACGCCCTACGAACTGGCGATGATGCGCGAAGCCACCCGCACCGGCGTGCGCGCGCACCGCGCCGCCGAGCGCGCGTTCCGCGCCGGCGCCAGCGAGTTCGGCATCCACCTGGTCTACTGCCAGGCGGCCGGCCAGGACAGCGACGAACTGCCCTACGGCAACATCATCGCCCTCAACGAGCATGGCGCGGTGTTGCACTACATGAACCGCGACCGCTACCCGCCGCCGCAACGACGCAGCCTGCTGATCGACGCCGGCGCGTCGCACGGCGGCTACGCCTGCGACATCACCCGCACCTACGCGGCGGACACCGCCGGCGAGTTCCAGGCGCTCGTCGACGCGGTCGACGCCGCCCAGCAGCGCATGTGCGCGCAGGTCCGCGCCGGCACCGACTACCGCCAGTTGCACCTGGACGCGCACCTCGCCCTCGCCGGCGTCCTGCGCGACTTCGGTTTCATCACCGTGTCGCCGGAAGCGGCGGTCGCCACCGGCGTCAGCAGCGCGTTCTTCCCGCACGGCATCGGCCACGGCATCGGCCTGCAGGTGCACGAGGTGGCCGGCTTCGCCGCAAGCGACGCCGGCGGCACGATCGACAAGCCGCCGGGCCATCCCTACCTGCGCCTGACCCGCGTGCTGGAGCCGGGCATGGTGGTGACGATCGAGCCCGGCCTGTACTTCATCGACATGCTGCTGCAGAAGCTGCGCGAGGACGGCCACGGCGACGCGGTGAACTGGGCGCGGGTGGACGCGTTCCGTCCCTACGGCGGCATCCGCATCGAGGACGACGTCGCCTGCACCGAGGGCGATCCGGAAAACCTCACCCGCGATGCGTTCGCGACGATCGCCTGAGCACGCCACCCGAGGCCCGACCATGAACACCGCCGAGCGCCCGATCGACCGCTGGTTCGCCCACTACTCCGGCGACCACCGCAACCCGTTCAACCAGAAGATCCACCTGGTCGCGGTGCCGCTGATCCTGTGGAGCGTGACCGCGCTGCTGTGGTGCATCCCGGTGACCGGCAGCTGGTTCCGCGCGGGATTGTGGTCGGCGCTGGCGATGTTCTTCGCATGGGCGTTCTATTACCGCGCCTCGCGCCGGCTGGGGCTTGGCATGCTGGTGGTGTTCGTCGCCTTCGCCTGGCTCAACCGCGCCCTGCACGACGCGCTCGGCACGAGGGTGCTCCTCGAAATCGCGGTCGCGGTGTTCGTGCTGGCCTGGATCGCGCAGTTCGTCGGGCACAAGGTCGAGGGGCGCAAGCCCAGCTTCCTGACCGACCTGACCTACCTGCTGATCGGACCTGCCTGGGTGCTGGCGAAGCTGTACCGGCGCCTGGGCTGGGGCTGGTAAATCCGTCCGCGCGCGGCGCGCCCGCCGCGCCTGTTTCATTCCCGCATCGCGTCCCTGCCCGCAGGCTGGCGCGCCGCACGCGTCCCGAGCCGATGCAACGCCATTCCCTGCCGCCGCGCGACCTCGCCATCGCCCTGCTGATCTGCCTGGTGTGGGCGGGCAACTTCCTCACGTCAGCGTTCGCGCTGCGCGAGATCCCGCCGCTGCTGTTCACCGCGGTGCGGCTGGCGATCCTGGTGCTGGCGCTCGGGTTCTTCGTCAAGGCGCCGCCGCGCGGACAGTGGCCGCGCCTGATCGCCGTCGCGCTGTGCAACGGCGTGCTCCACTTCGGCCTGAGCTTCTGGGCGCTGCAGCTGGCCGGCGACCTCGCCTCGCCCGCGATCGTCATGCAGAGCTACGTGCCGATGGCGGCGCTGCTGGCGTGGTGGTGGCTGGGCGAGCGCTTCGGCTGGCGCACCGGGCTGGCGATCGCGGTGAGCTTCGCCGGCGTGCTGGTGCTCGGCTTCGACCCGCTGGTGCTGGACGCGCCGGCGTCGCTGCTGCTGATGCTGGTCTCGGCCTTTTTCCTCGCCGCCGGCACCGTGCTGATGCGGCCGCTGAAGGGCCTGGACATGGTCAGCCAGCAGGGCTGGACCGCGATCATCGGCTTGCTGCCGCTGCTGGCGCTGAGCTTCGCGCTCGAACCCCAGGGCCTGCACGCGCTGCGCCAGGCGAGCTGGGTCGGCTGGGGCGGCGCGGTCTATTCGGCGGTGTTCTCCTCGCTGCTCGGGCACGGGCTGTACTACGTGCTGGTGCAGCGGCATCCGGTCGCGCAGGTGACGCCGTGGCTGCTGTTGTCGCCGGTGCTGGCGATCCTGCTGGGGATGCTGTTCTGGGGCGACCGGCCGGGACCGCAGCTGTGGCTCGGCGGCGCGATGGTGCTGGGCGGGGTGCTGCTGATCGCGCTGCGCGCGTTGGCGAAGGCGCGGCCGCTGCCGCCGGCGGAGGAGCTGTAGCGCGTCAGCCGAACATGCCGGCGTCCGGCCGGAACGCGCGCGGCGCGTAGCCGAACGCGGCGCGCGCCGGCGCCGCGTCGAACACCAGGTCTTCGCGCATGCGCGCGAGCGCGGCGTCGCCAAGGCCGCGCAATCCCGCCGCGCGCGCGCCGGCGAGCAGCAACGCGAACAGCGGCGCCGGCACTTCGATGAGGCGCGCCGGCGGCTCGAGCGCGGCCAGCACGCGCGCGACCATCTCGCGGTAGGGCAGCGCCTCGCCGCCCGGCAGGTCGAAGCCGCCGCGCGCGCCGGCGGCGCAGGCCGCGATCGCCGCGGCGGCGAGGTCGTCCACGTGCACCGGCGCGCGCAGGCCGACCGCGCCACGCGGCAGCACGAAGCGGCCCCAGCGTCGCCCCAGCGCGGCGATGCGGCTCAAGGTACGGTCGGCGCCGCCGCCATAAACCAGGGTCGGCCGCAGCACGGCCGCTGAGGCGCCACGCGCCTGCGCGGCGGCGAACAGCGCGCGCTCGCCCTCGGCCAGGCGCGCGGCGACGTCGCGCTCCGCCGGATCGCGCGAGTCGCGCTTGACGTGCACGCTGGTGGAGCCGAAGGCGACGACGCGCTCCGCCTCGATGGCGCCACGCGCGTACCAGCGCGCGAACGCGTCCAGCGGCCCACAGCTGAAGATCGCGTCGACCTTCACCGGCAGGCCATCGCAGGCGGCGAGCTCGCCTTGCAGCCAGCGCACGCCCTCGATCGCCGCCCGCGGCTGCCGCGACACCGCATCGACCGTCCAGCCGGCGGCGCGCAGGCGCGCCAGCAGCGGCCGCCCGATCTGCCCGCTGGCGCCGAACACCAGCGCGCGCGCGCTCACGCCCTGGCCCGCGCCGGCAACACCGTCCGCAACCAGGCGTAGCCGAGCACCGCCGACACCAGCGAGCCGCCAAGCACGCCCAGCACCGCCTCCTCGTAGGGCAGCCCGGTGTAGGCCAGCGAGGCGATGAACAGACTCATGGTGAAACCGATCCCGCACAGCACGCCCATGCCCAGCAGCGCGCGCAGGTCCATGCCGTCGGGCAGGCGCGACCAGCCGAGCGCGCGCAGGCCGAGCGCGGCGCCGACGATGCCGATCGGCTTGCCGAGGATCAGGCCGAGCGCGACGCCGAGCGGCAGCGCCGCCACCATGTCGCCGGCCTCGAGTTCGCCCAGCGCCAGGCCGGCGTTGGCGAACGCGAACACAGGCAGGATCAGGTAGGCGACCCACGGGTGCAGCGCTTGCTCCAGGTGTTCCAGCGGCGAGTGCTCGACCTCGTCCGGCGTGTCGTTGCGCGGGTCAACGTGCGGGATCATGAGGCCGGTGGCGACGCCGGCCAGGGTCGCGTGCACCCCCGACTTCAGCACGCACACCCACAGCACGACGCCCAGCAGCAGGTAGGGCGTGAGCGCGGTGACGTGGCGGCGGTTGAGCCAGGCCATGCCGGCCAGCGCCACCGCCGCCCAGCCCAGCGCGACGAAGGACAGGCCCTCGGAATAGAACACCGCGATGATCAGGATCGCGATCAGGTCGTCCACCACCGCGATGGTCGCCAGCAGCAGCTTCATGCCGTGCGGCACCCGCGAGCCGAGCAGCGACAGCACGCCGAGCGCGAACGCGATGTCGGTCGCGGTCGGCACCGCCCAGCCGCGCATCGCGCCGGCGTCGCCGCGGTTGAGCGCGGCGAAGATCAGCGCCGGCACCGCGACGCCGGCGCTGGCGCAGACCAGCGGCAGGACCAGGCGGTCGCGCCCGGCCAGCTGGCCGGTCAGGGTCTCGCGCTTGATCTCCAGCGCCACCAGCAGGAAGAAGATCGCCATCAACCCGTCGTTGATCCACAGCAGCGCGGGCTTGGCGATGCTCCACTGGCCGAACGCGACCGCCACCGGCAATTCGCGGAAGGCGTCGTAGAACTCCTCGAGTTGCGGCACGTTGGCGCACACCAGCGCCAGCGCCGCGGCCAGGATCAGCAGGATGCCGCCGGCCGCCTCCAGGCGCAGGAACTCGACCAGCGCGTGCAGCGCGCGCTCGGGCAGCCGCATCGCCGCGCGCGCGAGGGGAGGCGTGTTCATGCGCCCGAGTCTAGCAAGCGGGGATGGCCGGCTAGTGCTGGATCAGCAGCAGTTCGAACGCCAGCCACGCGACGAAGGCGACCAGCAGCACGCCGCCTTCGGTGCGGCTGACCCGCAGGTCGCCGCGCAGCATCGGGTAGAGCACCAGCGCGAACGCCAACGCGGCGGGCAGCTCGAAACGCACGAAGGACTGCGGCAGCGGCACGTCGCGGAACGCGGCCATGCCGCCGACCACCACCAGCAGGTTGAACACGCTGGAGCCGATCACGTGGCCGGCGACCATGTCGCCCTGCCCGCGCCGCGCCGCGGCGACCGCCGCGAACACCTCCGGCAGCGCGGTGCCGATCGCGACCACGATCAGGCCCGACAGCAGCGGCGCGAGGCCGAGCGCGGCCCCGAGCACCGGCGCGTGCTGCACCACCAGGCGCGCGCCGAAGTACAGCAGCACCGCCGACAGCACGAAGCGCAGCAGGTTGAGGCCGAGCCCGGTGCGGGTCGCGCCGAACGCGGCCACGCCGTCGCGCACCTCGTCGCTCTCGCTCCGGCTGCGCGCGAGCATCCACGCGAACACGGCGACGAACAGGGCGAGCAGCAACAGGCCGTCGAGCCGGCCGAGCGCGCCGTCCAGGCCGAGCCCGATCACCAGCACGCTCGCCACCATGAAGCACACCAGCAGCGGCGCCAGCGACCGCCAGCGCACCAGCAGCGGCGCGGCGATCGCGGCCGCGCCGAGGGTCAGGCCGAAGTTGACGACGTTGCTGCCGACCGCGTTGCCCAGCGCCAGCGCCTGGCTGCCGACCCAGGCCGCGCGCGCGTTGACCGCCAGCTCCGGCAGCGAGGTGCCGAACGCGACCAGCAGCACGCCGGCCGCCAGCGGCGACAGGCCGAAGCGCTGGGCCAGCCCGGACGCGCCCTTGACGATGGAATCGCCGCCCAGTGCCAGCAGCAGCAGGCCGAGTAGGAAGAAGCCGAACGCAGCCGCCATGTCGCGTCTCCAGCCGGGATTCGGGCGATTCTAGGCATGTCCGGCGGGTAGCCGCGTGCAGGCGCGGACCGGGCGGGCGAACGCACGGCCTGCCGCTACGAACAGCCCTCGACGTAGTCCACCTGCGGCGGCAGACCGACCCGCCACGCGCTCGCCCGTCCATCGGCGCCGGTTTCCAGCACCAGCACGCTCCCGCCCTGCAGCGGCACCCGCAGCACGCGGCCATCCGGCACGTACTTGTGCGGCTGCGCCTGGGCGGCCGGGTACAACGCGCGCAGGCCGGCGACCGTCATGCCGATGCGGCCGCCACCCGGGGCGGCGATCGCCGCGTTGCCCTGGCCCACGTCGTAACGCACGAAGCGATTGCCCTCGAGCATGAAGGCCAGCACCGCCGGCGCGGACTGGCCTTCGGGGCTCAGGTAACGGCAGCCCTCGCCTTCGCCGAGCGGCTGCAGCGCGGGCCCGTCCCAGGCCGCGCGCAAACCCGCCTCGTCCATCCCGAAGCGCAGAGCCGCATAGCCGTCGGCGCGCGCGGGCGAGGCGCTGTCTTCTTCGCGGACGGTCGCGCGCGCGGCGGCATCGCGGCCTGGACGTTCGATGTCGGCCAGGGGCGGCGTTGCATCCGCCGGCGTCGCGGCGTCGGCGGCCTCCGTCGTCGATGCCCCGTCGGGGGCCTGCGTTCGCGCGCAGGCGACCAGCAGCAGCAAGGCAGGCAGCAGCGGCGAGGCGCGCATGGCGATGTCCTCCGGCGAAAGGCGCAAGGCTAGCGGCCGGGCGTGGACGTCGCGCGAAGCCTCAGGCACGGAAGTGCTTGCGCAACCCGGCCCAGCAGGCCTGGTAGTCGCGCTGGCGGTGCGCCGCGTCCAGGGCCTGCGCCGCCGGGCGGATCACCGCGCGGGTCTCGAACATGAAGGCCATGGTGTCGGCGATCACGTCGGGCTTGGACAGGTCGGCGGCGGAGGCCTTCTCGAAGGTCGCCGCGTCCGGCCCGTGGCCGGTCATGCAGTTGTGCAGGCTGGCGCCGCCGGGCGCGAAGCCCTCGGCCTTGGCGTCGTACACGCCGTGGATCAGGCCCATGAACTCGCTCGCCACGTTGCGGTGGAACCACGGCGGCCGGAAGGTGTCCTGCGCCACCAGCCAGCGCGGCGGGAAGATCGCGAAATCCATGTTGCCCACGCCGGGCGTGTCGCTGGGCGAAGTCAGCACCAGGAAGATCGACGGGTCCGGGTGGTCGTAGCTGATCGAGCCGATCGCGTTGAAACGACGCAGGTCGTACTTGTACGGCGCGTAGTTGCCGTGCCAGGCGACCACGTCCAGCGGCGAGTGGTCGATCTCGGCGCGCCACAGGTGGCCCTGGAACTTGGCGACCAGTTCGAACGCGGCCTCGCGGTCCTCGAAAGCCGCGTGCGGCGCGAGGAAGTCGCGCGGGTTGGCCAGGCCGTTGCTGCCGATCGGGCCGAGGTCGGGCAGGCGCAGGAAGGCGCCGAAGTTCTCGCACACGTAGCCGCGCGCCTCGCCGTCCGGCAGCGCGACGCGGAAGCGCACGCCGCGTGGGATCACCAGGATCTCCTGCGGTTCGACGTCGAGCACGCCGAGTTCGGTCTCCACGTGCAGGCGGCCGAGCTGCGGCACGATCAGCAGTTCACCGTCGGCGCTGTAGAAGAAGCGGTCCAGCATGTCGCGGTTGGCCGCGTACAGGTGGATGCCGACGCCGCTGCCGGCGGCCGGCCCGCCGTTGCCGCCCATGGTGAACAGGCCATCGACGAAGTCGGTGGGCGCCCGCGGCAGCGGCAGCGGGTTCCAGCGCAGCTGGTCGGGAGTGACCGGGCCGCTGCCGAAGTCGTTGTGGAAGCAAGGCTGCGCGAACGGGGCGAAGGCCCCGTGCATCGCCGCCGGGCGGATCCGGTACAGCCAGCTGCGCCGGTTGGCGTGGCGCGGCGCGGTGAAGGCGGTGCCGGACAGTTGCTCGGCGTACAGCCCGTGGGCGACCCGCTGCGGCGAGTTGCGCCCGACCGGCAGTGCGCCGGCGACCGCTTCGGTCGCGAACTCGTTGCCGAAGCCCGACTGGTACCCGGTGCTCTCGATGCTCATGCGCGATTCCCGTGAGGCGGCCGCGTGCCGCCGGCTGTCTTGTCGGTGTGGTGTCGCCCGCGCGGCAATCCGTTACAGCACGCCGCGCTTCATCTGGTCGCGCTCGATGCTCTCGAACAGGGCCTGGAAGTTGCCCTCGCCGAAGCCCTCGTTGCCCTTGCGCTGGATGATCTCGAAGAAGATCGGGCCGAACGCGTTCTGGGTGAAGATCTGCAGCAGCTTGCGCGACTTCGTCTCCATGTCGGCGTCGATCAGGATCTTGTTGCGCGCCAGCCGCGCCACGTCCTCGCCGTGGTTCGGCACGCGCTGGTCGATCACTTCGAAGTAGGTGTCCGGCGTGTCGAGGAACTCGATCCCGGCTTCGCGCATCTTCTCCACCGTCTCGTAGATGTCGTCGGTGAACAGCGCGATATGCTGGATGCCCTCGCCCTTGTAGTCGCGCAGGTATTCGTTGATCTGGCTCTTCTCGTCGCTGGACTCGTTGAGCGGGATGCGCACCACGCCGTCCGGCGCGGTCATCGCCTTGGACAGCAGGCCGGTCTTGGCGCCCTTGATGTCGAAGTAGCGGATCTCGCGGAAGTTGAACAGCTTCTCGTAGTAGTCCGACCACTTCTGCATGTTGCCGAGGAACAGGTTGTGGGTCAGGTGGTCGATGAAGGTCAGCCCGAAGCCCTTCGGGTGCTGGTCCACGCCGGGGAGCGGGACGTAGTCGGCGTACAGGTCCGCGCGCTCGTCGTCGACCAGGTACAGCATGCAGTCGCCGATGCCCTTGATCTTGAGGGTGTCGACCGCGCCGGCGGCCGTGACTTCCTCGCCGCCGTTGGCCAGCACGTGCGCGAGCACCTCGTCGGTCGGCTTGCGGAAGCGGATCGCGAAGCCGCAGGCGGACGGACCGTGCTGGGCGGCGAACTCGGAGGCGAAGGAGCCGGCCGACTCGTTCAGCAGGAAGTTGATCGTGCCCTGGCGGTACAGGGTGACGGCGCGGTCCTTGTGCTTCGCCACCGCGGTGAAGCCGAGCTTCTCCAGGTAGGCGCGCATCGCCGGGCCCTGGCCGGCCGGGGCGGCGAATTCGACGAACTCGAAGCCGTTGATGCCCATCGGGTTGTCGAAGGTGGTGACCTGCATGCCGAGGTTGGGCTGCGCGTTCATGGGCGGCTCCTGCGATCCGGGCGCGCCACGGGGGCGGCGCGCATGAAGGGGAATGCGGCTAAGATAGTTTCACCTGAAACCAGTTGCAAGCCGACCCCATGCCCCGTCGCCGCGCGACCCTGGACCTCGAGCGCTTCCTGCCCTACCGCCTGTCGGTGCTCAGCAACCGCATCAGTGGCGCGATCGCCGCGGTCTATTCCGAACGCTTCGCGCTCGGCGTCACCGAGTGGCGGGTGATGGCGGTGCTGGGGCGGTCGTCCGGGCTGTCCGCCAACGAAGTCGCGCGGCGCACGGCGATGGACAAGGTCGCCGTCAGCCGCGCGGTCGCGCGCCTGCTCGCCGACGGCCGCCTGCTGCGCGAGATCCACGACGGCGATCGCCGCCGCTCGGTGCTGCGGCTGTCGCCGGACGGCGAGGCGATCTACGCGCAGGTCGCGCCGCTGGCCCTGGCCTTCGAGCGGCAACTGCTGGACGGCATGGACGGCGAGGAACGCGCGCTCCTGTTCCGCCTGCTGGACCGGCTCGACGAACTGGAACTGCGCGCCGAGTCGGGCGCGAAAAGCGAAACGGCGGCCTAGGCCGCCGTTCCGCCGGACCGGTGCGCGCCGAGGGCGCGCAGCGACTTACCTCACCCCGTGCATCAGCCGGTTGATCAACGGCGCGATCACGAACAGCAGCACGCCGGCGCCGATCAGCGCCCAGAAGCCGAAGGTGTAGCCCGCGTGCGCGGAGGCGACGGTCATGCCCTCCTCGCCGCTGACGTGGCTGGCGAAGATGCCCGACAGGCTGTTGCCGATCGCGGTGGACAGGAACCAGCCGCCCATCGCCAGGCCGACCACGCGCAGCGGCGCCAGCTTGGTCACCATCGACAGGCCGATCGGCGACAGGCACAGCTCGCCGGCGGTCTGGATGACGTAGACCAGGAACAGCGTCCAGAACGGGATCTTGCCCGCGCCGTCGACCAGGCTGGACAGCGAGAACATCAGCAGCAGGAAGGCGAGGCCGTTGAGGATCAGGCCGAGGCCGAACTTGCGCGGGATCGACGGATTGGCCTTGCCCAGCCGGATCCACAGCCAGGCGAACAGCGGCGCCAGCGCCAGGATCGCGATCGGGTTGACCGACTGGAACCAGCCTACCTGGAACTCCCAGCCGCCGAAGTCGCGGTCGACGATGTTCTGCGCGAGGAAGTTGAACGAGCTGCCGGCCTGCTCGAAGAAGCACCAGAACAGCACGTTGAACACGAAGATGATCAGCATCGCCAGCGAGCGGTCGCGGCTGACGCTGCCCTCGCGCAGGCCCTCGACCAGCACCATCACGCACAGCACCACGAACAGCGCGGCGAGGATCCAGGCCACGATGCTGGCATCGATCGACATCAGGAAGTAGACCACCGGGATCGCCACGACGACGCCGACGAGCACCGCCAGCACGCGGCCCATGCCCTCCGCGCCCGCCGGCGGGCGGCCGATGCCCTGCAGCTGGCGGCGGCCGAACCAGAACCACACGGTCGAGATCAGCATGCCGATGCCGGCGGCCAGGAACACCGCCTTGTAGGCCGGCATGCCCGGGATGCCGAGGCGCTCGGCGAGCAGGCCGGTGATGATCGGCGCGACGAAGGCACCGGCGTTGATGCCCATGTAGAAGATGGTGAAGCCCGAATCGCGGCGCTCGTCGCCCTGCGCGTAGAGCTGGCCGACCTGGGTCGAGATGTTCGGCTTGAACAGGCCGTTGCCGACGATGATCGTGGCCAGGCCGAGCAGGAACAGCGACTGGTTCGGCACCATGATCGTGAAGTAGCCGATCGCCGACACCACCGCGCCGAGCAGGATCGAGCGCTGGTAGCCGATCACCCGGTCGGCGACGTAGCCGCCGAAGATCGCGGTCGCGTACACCAGCGCGAGGAACGCGCCGTAGGTCCGGCTGGCGTAGGCCTGGCCGCTGGCGTCGCCGCCGAAGAACTGGGCGACGATGTACAGGGTCAGCGCCCAGCGCATGCCGTAGAAGGCGAACCGCTCCCAGAACTCGGTCATGAACAGCATCCACAACGGACGCGGATGACCCAGGCGCTGCTGGAAGGCGGGCGGCTGCGCGCCGGCGGACGGATCGGTCAGCGGCGGGCCCATCGGCTCGGCGGCATTCGACGAGGTGGTGTTCAAGAAGCGGTCCCCTTGTGGCGCGGCGCGAATGGCCGAACCCGCCGAGGATCGCCCGGCCGCGCGCGTGGCGTCAACGCATGGTGACGGCGGCAATGCGCATTCAGGCGGCTGGATCGGCGTTTGCTGCCCTGCAACATCCCCGTGGACGTTGTAGAGCGGAGCGTGCTCCGCTTAAGGCGTATCGCAGCGGAGCAAGCTCCGCGCTACGGCGCGGGAGCGCCCGCCGGCGGCGCCATCCCGATCGCCGTGCGCACCTCGAACAGCTCCGGGAAGAAGGTCAGTTCCAGCGCCTGCTTGAGGAAGCCGACGCCCGAGGAGCCGCCGGTGCCGCGCTTGAAGCCGATGATGCGCATCACGGTGCGCATGTGGCGGAAGCGCCACAGCTGGAACTGCGACTCGAGGTCGACCAGGTCCTCGCACAGGTGGTAGGCCGCCCAGTGCGCCCTGGTGTCCTCGTAGATGCGCTCGAAGGCGGGCAGCAGCTCGGGGTCGAACACGTGCGCCTTCGACCAGTCGCGCGCGAGGTGCCGCGGCGGAATCGCGTGCCCCTGGCGGGCGAGGTGGGCCAGCACCTCGTCGTACAGGCTGGGCGCCTCCAGCACCGCGCGCAGCGCCGCGCTGCCTTCCGCGTCGTGCGCGAACACCTTCAGCATCGCCGCGTTCTTGTTGCCGAGCAGGAACTCGATCGTGCGGTACTGCAGCGACTGGAAGCCGGACGAGGGCCCGAGGATGTCGCGGAATTCCATGTATTCCGACGGCGTCAGGGTCTCCAGCACCGACCACATGTCGGTCATCTGCCGCAGCACGATCTTGCAGCGGGCGAAGATCTTCTGGCAGGGGTCGAGCTGGTCGCGGCGCAGGTGGCCGACCGCGGCCGAGAGCTCGTGCACCAGCAGCTTCATCCACAGCTCGGAGACCTGGTGCTGGACGATGAACAGCATCTCGTCGTGGTGCGGCGGCGAGGACAGCGGCTGCTGGGCCGACAGCAGCCGGTCCAGGCGCAGGTAGCCGCCGTAGGTGACCCGGCCGGCGAGGTCGGTGTGGATGTCCGCCTCGAGCGGGCGCTGGTTGTCCTGGATCGTCATGCCGCGATTCTACGGCGCGCGCGGGCCCCGCCGCGGCCCGTGCGCCCCCGTATGCCGGGCCTGACGGGGCGGCCGGACGCGGCCGCTTGGTATCATGGCGGTCTTGCCGCAAGAGAACGTCCGGATGAGCATCGCCGCCCAGTTCGAGATCGAATACCTGCAGTACCTCGGCCCCGACGGCACCCCCGTCGCGGAGCTCCCGAAGGCCTTCCGCGACCCTAAGGCGCTGGTTCCCCTGTTCAAGCAGATGCTGTTCGTGCGCGTGTTCGACGGCAAGGCGATCGCGCTGCAGCGGACCGGCAAGCTCGGTACCTACGCCGCCAGCCTCGGCCACGAGGCGACCCACGTCGGCATCGGCGCCTCGATGCAGCCCGAGGACGTGTTCGCCCCCAGCTACCGCGAGTACGGCGCGCAGTTCATGCGCGGCGTGCGCCCGCGCGAGGTGCTGATGTACTGGGGCGGCGACGAGCGCGGCAACGACTTCGCCGGCCCGAAGAACGACTACCCGTGGTGCGTGCCGATCTCGACCCAGTGCCTGATGGCCTCGGGCGCCGCGCTCAGCTTCAAGCTGCGCGGGCAGAAGCGCGTCGCGGTCGCCTGCTGCGGCGACGGCGGCTCGTCCAAGACCGACTTCTACGCGGCGGTCAACTCCGCCGGCGCCTACACCTCGCCGCTGGTGCTGTGCGTGATCAACAACGGCTGGGCGATTTCCGTACCTCGCGCAGCGCAGACCGGCGCGCAGACCCTGGCCCAGAAGGGCCTGGCCGGCGGCCTGTACTGCCTGCAGGTGGACGGCAACGACCTGGTCGCCGTGCTCGAGGCCATGCGCCGCGCCACCGAGCGCGCGCGCAAGGGCGAGGGCGGCAGCGTGATCGAGTTCATGACCTACCGCCTGCACGACCACACCACCGCCGACGACGCCCGCCGCTACCGCGGCGAGGACGAGGTCAAGGACGCCTGGACCCGCGAGCCCTTCCTGCGCCTGCGCAACTACCTGACCGCGCAGGGCGCGTGGAACGAGCAGATGGAGAAGGAGTGGGCCGAGGAGTGCGCCGCGAAGGTGGACGTCGAGATCAACGCCTACCTGGAGACGCCGGTGCAGCCGGTCGAGGCGATGTTCGACTACCTGTACGCCGAACTGCCGGCCGACCTCGAGGCGCAGCGCGCCGAAGCCATGGCGCGGGAGGGCCGCTGATGAACGCCGCAACGAAGACCAAGAAAGACGCCATGACCGAAGCCAAGGCCCCCGCCGCGATCACCCTCATCGAGGCGATCACCCAGGCGCTCGCCTACGAGATGCGCCACGACGAGCGCGTGCTGGTGCTGGGCGAGGACGTTGGCGTCAACGGCGGCGTGTTCCGCGCCACTGCCGGCCTGTCCGCCACCTTCGGCCCGGAGCGCGTGCTCGACACGCCGCTGGACGAGACCACCATCGCCGGCCTGACCGTCGGCATGGCCTCGCAGGGCCTGCGCCCGGTCGCCGAGGCCCAGTTCGACGGCTTCATGTACCCGATGGTGGACTTCATCGTCTGCCACGCCGCGCGCATGCGCTACCGCACCCGCGGCCGCCTGACCTGCCCGATGGTGCTGCGCGTGCCGTGGGGCGGCGGCATCCGCGCGCCGGAGCACCACAGCGAGGCCAACGAGGCGATCTTCACCAACGTGCCCGGCCTGCGCGTGGTCATGCCGTCCTCGCCGCAGCGCGCCTACGGCATGCTGCTGGCGGCGATCCGCGACCCGGACCCGGTGATCTTCTTCGAGCCCAAGCGCATCTACCGCCAGTACAAGGAGCTCGTGCCCGACGACGGCGAGGCGCTGCCGCTGGACGTGTGCTACGTGCTGCGCGACGGCACCGACGTGACCCTGGTGACCTGGGGCGCGCAGGTGAAGGAGACGCTGGAGGCCGCCGACGCGCTGGCGAAGGAAGGCATCAGCGCGGAAGTCATCGACGTCGCCACGCTGACCCCGCTGGACTTCGGCACGATCGCCGAGTCGGTGCAGAAGACCGGCCGCTGCGTGATCGTGCACGAGGCGCCGCGCACCGCCGGCTTCGGCGGCGAGATCGCCGCGCGCCTGGCCGAGGAGTGCATGTACGACCTGCTCGCGCCGGTCGAGCGCGTCACCGGGTACGACACCCACATCCCGCTGTTCCGGCTGGAGATGAAGTACCTGCCGGGCGTGGACAAGATCGTGGCCGCCGCGAAGCGCACGCTGGCGGCGAGCTGATCCGTCGCGCCCGCGCAGGCGGGCGCCCAGTGTCCTGACCTTTCCAACACGTCGCTGGATCCCCGCTCCGCGGGGATGACGGCAAACAAGCGAGAACGCAGATGACCACCAAGACCTTCCTGCTCCCCGACCTCGGCGAAGGCCTGCCGGACGCGACCATCGTCGAATGGCACGTCAAGGTCGGCGACACCATCCGCCTCGACGAGAACCTGGTCTCGATGGAAACCGCCAAGGCGGTGGTGGACGTTCCCTCGCCGGTCTCCGGCAAGGTGCTCAAGCTCTCCGGCGGCCCGGGCGACGTGATCGTCACCGGCGCGATGCTCGCCGAGTTCGAGGTCGACCCGAACCTGCCGCAGCGCGCGGAGGGCCAGGACACCGGCCACCACCACGGCGGCGGCGGCGGCCAGGGCCATGCTGCGGGTCAGGGCGTGGGCACCCAGGACCCGATGGCGGACGACCGCGTGGTCGCCTCGCAGGACGGCGGCGCGATCACCCACAACGGCGCGCCCGCGCCCAAGGGGGAGGTGCGCCAGGACGCCGGCACCGTGGTCGGCGCGATGCAGTCCTCCGACACCGTGCGCAGCGAGGCCGCGGTCGCGGTCGGTGGGGTCAAGGCGATGCCGGCGGTGCGCGCGCTGGCGCGCAAGCTCGGCGTGGACCTCACGCGCGTGCGCGCCACCGGTGCCGACGGCGTGGTCACCATGAACGACGTCAAGCAGGCCGCGGCCGACGGCAGCGCGCGCGTGGGCGCGGCGCCGGCGGCGCGCGCGGTCGACCGCGCCGCGGCCCCGGCCACGCCGGCGCCCGCCGCCGCACGCAGCACGCTGTCGCAGGCCGGCCGGCCGATGCGCACCCAGCCGCCGGGCGTCGCCGCCAGCGGCCAGCCGGAGCAACTCAAGGGTGTGCGCCGCAACATGGCGCGGGTGATGGCCGACGCGCACGCGAAGGTCGTGCCGACCACCCTGGTGGACGACGCCGACCTGCACGCCTGGATCGGCAAGCAGGACATCACCGCGCGCCTGATCCGCGCGATCGTGACCGCCTGCAAGACGGTGCCGGCGCTCAACGCTTGGTTCGACGGCGACAAGCTGGTGCGCACGCTGCATCCGCACGTGGACGTCGGCATCGCGGTGGACACCGACGACGGCCTGTTCGTGCCCGCGCTGCGCAACGCCGACATGCTCGACGCGCGCGGCGTGCGCGAGGGCATCAACCGCCTGCGCGCGCAGGTCGAGGAGCGCACGATCGCGCCGTCCGAGCTGGCCGGCTACACGATCTCGCTGTCCAACTTCGGCATGTTCGCCGGCCGCTACGCGACGCCGGTGGTGGTGCCGCCGTGCGTCGCGATCGTCGGCGCCGGCAAGCTCTGCCACGACGTGGTCGCGGTTATCGGCGGCATCGAGGTGCACCGCCGCATGCCGATCTCGCTGACCTTCGACCATCGCGCCGCGACCGGCGGCGAGGCGGCGCGCTTCCTCAAGGCGCTGCTGGACGACCTGGGGCTGCCGCAGTAAGCGCAACCCGCAGGCGGTCTGGAAACGGCGGGCTTCGGCCCGCCGTTTTTCCTGGTGCCGCCACCGGCGCTAGGATCGCGTTCCGCCCCTACGGAGCAGCGCCATGACCCACCGCAGCCGCCTCGCCGGCTTCATCATCGACTGCAGAACCGACGACCTCGACGCCGCCGCGCGCTTCTGGAGCGAGGCGCTCGGCGCGACCATCGAGGACCCGGACGCCGGCGACGCCACCAGCGAATACCAGAACTTCGGCAACACCCCGGCGGACCTCCACATCGAGGTGCAGAAGGTCGACCACCCCTCGCGCGTGCACCTGGACATCGAGACCGATGACCTCGACGCGGAAGTCGCGCGGCTGGAAGCGCTGGGCGCGACCCGCGTCGCCTTCGTCAAGCGCTGGTGGGTGATGGAGGCGCCGACCGGGCAGCGCTTCTGCGTGGTGAAGATGCACCACCCGGAACGCGGGCCTGCGCCGAACGAGTGGGCCTAGAACGTCTGCGTGGGGACCGCCAACAGCGGAGCGCTGAAAGCAGGCAGGAAGGTCGCGAGCGCGCCGGGCGGGAGAGGCAGGCAGGACCCGCCGTGAATCCGTCCATGGAGGCTCGGATGCGCCCTCCATGGCGCAAACGCTTGCGTCACGCGAGCGCGGCGGGCGGGAGAGGCGGGCAGGACACGCCGTGAATCCGTCCATGGAGGCTCGGATGCGCCATCCATGGCGCATACGGTCCTGCCCGCCTCTCCCACCCGGCTTGCCCCCACCTCTCTCGCGATCCGGCTGCGCCCGTAGAGCGGAGCTTGCTCCGCTGCGCCGGCGCCGGATTGCGTGGCAGCGGAGCAAGCTCCGCTCTACGGCAAGCCGCGAAGATCTTTCCCGAGCGACCGGGAGGGCGGGGGTGTTGCGTCAAGCCGGCCATGGATGGCCGGCGCCCGCATAAGGGCAGGGTGAGCACGGGCGGCTTGCGCGGCACTGCCGCGCGCCCGTGCGAACGCCCGGCGCGCTGCGCCGGGCCGGGGGAGCCGCGCAGCGGCGTCCCTTCTAAGGGAAAAGCAATACCCCCGCCCTCCCGGGCGCGGGCGCGAGGAAGCTGCTTTTCCAGTCGAAAGACGCAGGCGGACTTCCGCGCTGAGGGCAGGGCGCCGCCTGCGCTAGTGCGCCTGCCCTTCGCGCCGGCTGCTGGTCGCGTGCATCACCCGGTCGGTGTAGGCGATGCCCATCGCGGACAGGATGAAGACGCAGTGGATGATGGTCTGCCACATCACCCCGGCCTGCGTGAAGCGCGTGCACGGAATGCCGGGCGCCGCGCCGGCGCACACCGGCAGGCCGAGCGTGCCGGCCTCGATGAACGTCTTGAGCAGGTGGATCGAGGAGATGCCGATGATCGCCATCGCCAGCTTCACCTTCAGCACCGACGCGTTGACATGGCTCAGCCACTCGGGCTGGTCCGGGTGGCCTTCCAGCCGCAGCCGCGAGACGAAGGTTTCGTAGCCGCCGACGATCACCATCACCAGCAGGTTGGAGATCATCACCACGTCGATCAGGCCGAGCACGATCAGCATGATGTCCTGCTCGTTCAGCGCGACCGCCTCATGGATCAGGTGCCACAGTTCCTTGCCGAACAGGAACACGTAGACCGCCTGGGCCAGGATCAGGCCGAGGTAGAGCGGCAGCTGCAGCCAGCGCGAGGAGAAGATCAGCGCGGCGAGCGGGGACAGGGGCGCCTGGGCGGCGGGACGGGGATCGGACATGCGCGTGCGGGGTGCGGGGACGAAGCGCGCAAGGGTAAACGCGCCGCCCGCCGTCGCGCCAGCGCCGCGTCACATCCGCCGCGAGAGCCGCCTGCGCAACCACGCGCGGCGCACGAAGACGGCCACCACCAGCACCAGCAGGAACACCCCGTAGCCGACCGAAGTGGCCAGGATCTGCGGCCACATCTGCCCGTGGGCGCGGTCGGCGTAGCCGTGCGCCCAGTGCAGGCTGCCCAGGAAGGCGAGCAGCGCGAGCGCCAGCGCGGCCGCGTCGAACAGCCGCCGCGCCGCGTCGCGCGGCTGGCGCGGGTAGACCCAGTACAGCACCGCCAGGATCAGGAACCAGGGCGCGAACAGGATCAGCGCCAGGTCGGGCAGTGCGGACAGGTTCACGCCTTCGCCTCCTCGGCGGCGCGCAGCGCGTCGAGCGCCTCGCGCACGGCCGCGGCGTCCACGCCCTCGCCCAGCGCCAGCAGCGCGTCGGCGCAGGCGAAACCCTCGCGCTTGAGCGCCGCGATGCGGGCGCCGGCGTCGCGCGGCGAGTCGAAGCCGGCGCTCTGCAGCAGCACCCGCTCGCCCTCGACCAGCTTGAAGTGGAAGCGTCCGTCCGCCTCGCGGTACTGCTTGAAGACCGGCAGCGCGGCCTGCGCCGGCTTGCGCTTGCCGCCCGGTTCCGCGGGCCCGCCCTCACCCAGGTCGCGCAGGCCCACCGCGACGCGCAGCGCGCGCAGGCGCGGGATCGCGTAGCGCTCGCGCAGGCGCGCGGCGCCGTCGCGCAGGACCATCTCGATCTTCTCCGGCGCGGCGATCAGCGATTCATACTTTTCGCGCATCGGCGCGAGTTCGGCGTCGATCCGCTCGAACAGCGCCTGCTTGGCATCGCTCCAGGCGATGCCGTCGGCGAAGGCACGGCGCATCGCTGCGGTCTCTTCCGCGCTGGCGAAGGCCTGGTACAACTCGAACAGGGCCGAGCCTTGGGTGTCCTTCGGCTCGCCGGGCGCGCGCGAGTCGGTGACGATCGAGAAGATCAGCTTGCGCAACTGTTCGCGCGGGGCGAACAGCGGGATCGTGTTGTCGTAGCTCTTGCTCATCTTGCGGCCGTCGAGGCCGGGCAGCGTCGCCACCTGCTCCTCGATCGCCGCCTCCGGCAGCACGAACGGCGCCGCGCCCCCGCCGTACAGGTGGTTGAAGCGCTGGCCGAAGTCGCGCGCCATCTCGATGTGCTGGACCTGGTCGCGGCCGACCGGCACCTGCTGCGCGTCGAACAGCAGGATGTCCGCCGCCATCAGCACCGGATACATGAACAGGCCCGCGGTCACGCCCGCGTCCGGGTCCTCGCCCTCGGCCGCGTTGCGGTCCACCGCCGCCTTGTAGGCGTGCGCGCGGTTGAGCACGCCCTTGCCGGCGACGCAGGACAGGAACCAGGTCAGCTCCGGGATTTCCGGGATGTCGGACTGGCGGTAGAACCACACCGCCTCCGGATCCAGCCCGCAGGCCAGCCACGCCGCCGCGATCTCCAGGGTCGAGCGCTGCACGCGCGCGGGCTCGCTGACCTTGATCAGCGCGTGGTAGTCGGCGAGGAAGTAGAAGCTCTCCACGTCGGCGCGGCGGCTGGCGGCGACCGACGGGCGGATCGCGCCGACGTAGTTGCCGAGGTGCGGCGTGCCGGAGGTGGTGATGCCGGTGAGGACGCGGGTGCGGGCCATGCGGAAGCAACTGCTCGGGGAACGCGCAGTTTACCCGCGGCAACCCCGTTCGCCCGGCCCGCGCGTTTGCAGGGCGGCCACCCCACGGAGACCCCCGCCATGATCCGCCTGTGCTTCCTGCTGCTCGCGACACTGCTGTCGGCCGGCGCCTGCGCGCCCGCCGCGGCCCGCCCGCTGGTCGACCTGTCCATCGTCGACCGCGACGACGGCCGCCCGCTGCCCGCCTGGCCGCACCGCGGCGACCACTGGATCGCCGGCACCCCCGGCCA
Source organism: Lysobacteraceae bacterium (assembly GCA_035686325.1). GTDB lineage: Bacteria > Pseudomonadota > Gammaproteobacteria > Xanthomonadales > Xanthomonadaceae > JABFWF01. The sequence goes on along the minus strand of DASRZN010000344.1, from coordinate 11,349 downwards.
CCGCTACGCCGTGCGCCTGGCCAACACCACCGGCGAGCGCGTGCTGGTGGTGCTGTCGGTGGACGGCGTCAACGCGGTCAGCGGCGAAACCGCCGCCTTCGACCAGGCCGGCTACGTGCTCGGCCCGTGGGAAACCGCGGAGATCGACGGTTGGCGCAAATCGCTAGACGATATCGCCCGCTTCGTGTTCACCGACCTCGGCGACTCCTACGCGGCGCGCACCGGACGGCCGGACAACGTCGGCGTGATCGGCATCGCGGTGTTCCGCGAGCGGCGACCCGAACCGGTCGCGGTCGTGCCAGCGCCGGCCGCGCCGCAACGCGCGGCACCCGCCGCGGAGGCCGCCGCCGACGCCGCCGGCGCCGCCAAGGCGCGCCAGCAACTCGGCACCGGCCACGGCGAACGCGCGTGGGCACCGGTCTCGCGCACCGCCTTCGAACGCGCCACCCGCGCGCCGGAACAGGTCACGCGCCTGCGCTACGACGATGCCGCGCGGCTGCTGGCGATGGGCATCGGTCCGTATCGCGGGTGGCGGCATCCGCGGTCGGGACCGGACGCATTCCCGCACGCCTTCGTCCCCGATCCGCCGCGCTGAACGCGCGGCGCGGACACGCGCCGCGCCGCCCGGTTCACGCCGGACTGGCGCGTGCGCGCGCACGCTGCGCGCACCCTACGACGAGACGCCGCCATGCCCGACATCCTGACCACGCTCCAGCACGAACACGACCAGCTGCGCGCGCTGTTCGAACGGATGAACGCGACCGAGGATGCGCAGCAGCAGGAACGCCTGCAGTTGATGGAACAGATCGAACAGCTGCTGATCCCGCACGCGAAATGGGAGGAGACCGCGTTCTACCCGGCCTTCGCCGCGCGTGCCGACCACGCCCAGCTCAAGGCCCACGCGGCCGCGATCCAGGAACACCGCGCGGTGGAGATGACGGTGCTGCCGGACGTCAAGGGCGCGGACCCGGGCTCGCGCCAGTTCGCCGGTTCCGCGCAGGTGTTCGGCGAGCTGGTCGACCACCACGCGACCGAGGAAGAGGACAGGATCTTCGCCGCGATGCGCGAGCTGTACGACGCGCAGGAACTGGCCGACCTCGCCGCGCAGTACGCGCAGTGGAAGGAATCCTCCTTCGCCGAGGTGATGACCGCCTACGCGAAGACCAAGAGCGCGGTGCAGGGCGCCTTCCGCGTCCACGACAACCCGTTGTGAGGGCGGCGGGGCGGCGATGACCCTCGGCCGGCGACGCGCGCGGCGTCGCCGGCCGTTGCCTAGCGCACCGCGACCGCGAGCGCGATGCGGGTGCCGTCGTCCAGCCGGATCGGGCGGCCGGCCATCAGGTCGCGCAGGCGCTCGGCGCCCAGCACCGCCTCCATGCGCCGCTCCGAGCGGGCGTAGGAGGTCATGTACTCGGGCCAGATGGTGCGCGCGCCGAGCACCATCTGCACCTCCGCGCAGGTGAGCCCGGTCTCGCGCGCGAGGCGGTCGACGTCAGGGTTGTGGCCTGCCCAGGCGAGGCTGGGCAGCAGCGCCAGCGTGCAGAGCGCGAGTCGGGTCTTCATGGGGGTTCCTCGCTTGCGGCATGCCGGAAGGCACCGGCGCCGCCACCGTCCTCCCGCGCCGCATGGGCCGCCCGTGCGCAAAGTCACTGGCGGCCGCATTCAACCGGGAAACGCGCGACCAACGGCCAAGCGCGGACAAGTCGCGCGGACGGTCCCGCGCCATCCGCGGCCGGCCGGGCCCGCGGCGCGCTGGCCGCCACGGCAACCTCAGCACGTGGGGTTGTGGCATGGACGCCGCCCACCCCGCCCGCTTGCCGTCCCGCTGGCCCGGCCTCGCCCTGCTGCTGGCGCTGGCCCTGCTCGCGGTCATGCGCTCCTCCGCCGGCACCCGGCTGGACGCCTTCACCATTGACGAGCCCTGGCACATCGTCGCCGGCTCGACCTACGCGCGCGAGGGCGACTTCGGCCTCAATCCCGAGCACCCGCCGCTGGTGAAGCTGTGGGTCGGCGCGGCGATGCCGGACGAGTTCCGGGTGCCGCCCAGGCCCGCGCTGTCGGAAAAGACCCAGGAGCGCACCTGGGTCGAGAAGACGATGTTCTTCGACAACGACCCCGCCGCCGCGCAGCTCCACGCGCGCCGCGCGATGTGGGGCTTCCACGCGTCCCTGCTGCTGGCGCTGGGCCTGCTGCTGTGGCGCGCCTTCGGACTGCCTTGGGCGGCCGGATCGCTCGCCTTCCTCGCCATCGACCCGACCGTCGGCGCGCACCTGCCGGTGGTGATGACCGACCTGCCGCTGGCGCTGACGCTGATGATCGCGGCGGTCGCCGCCGGCCTGCTGGCGAGCGGCTGGCGCTGGCGCTGGGTGGTCGGCTGCGGGATCGCGGTCGGGATCGCGCTGGGCGCCAAGCATTCCGCGTTGGCCGGGCTGGCCGGACTCGGCATCGGCCTGCTGCTGGCCGCATTGCTCGGCTGGCGTGGCGGCGGCGGCGCGCGCGAGGCCGGCCTGCGCCTGCTGAAACTGCTCGCCTGCGGGCTGCTGGCGGTGGCGGTGCTGTGGGCGCAGTACGGTTTCCGCTTCCACGCCGCACCCGACGGCCGCGACGCCTTCAATCGCGCGATGCCGGACAAGGTGGCGGAACTGCGCCTGCCGCACTGGCGCACCGCGATCGCCTTCGCCGACGCGCACCGGCTGCTGCCGCGCGCCTACCTGTGGGGCCTGGCCGACACCGTGCGCACCGGCGTGGAGGGCCGCAGCATCGGCATGCACTTCGTGTGGGGCAAGGTGCACTTCGGCAACCCGCCCTGGTTCAGCTGGCCGGCGATCCTGCTGTCCAAGATCCCGCTGGCGTTGCTGGCGCTGTCGCTGGCCGCGCTGCCGCTGCTCGCGCGCACGCGCCTGTCGCCGGCGGCGCGCTGGAGCCTGGCGGCGGTGGTCGCCGCTTGCGGCTTCCACATGGCGGCGCTGGTCGGGTCCGGCGGCATCTGGGGCGGCGTGCGGCATGCGCTGCCGGTGCTCGCCGGCGCCGCGGTGCTGGCCGGCGGCGCGCTCGCGTTCGCCTGGCAGCGGCGCTCGCGGCCGGCGCTGGCCGGCGTGGCGGCGCTGTACGTCGCCGCGGTCGCGATGACCGTGCGCGAACCGCGCCTGTGGGAGTACCACAACGAGCTGGTGCACGGCTCGGCCAACGGCTACCGCTATTTCAGCAACGAGGGGCTCGATCTCGGCCAGCGCTTCGCCGAGGTGCGCGCCTTCCATGACCGGGTCATCGCGCCCTCGGGGGAACCGCTGTACGTCGACTACTGGATGGGCGAGCAGCAGATCCGCGCCGCCGGCCTGAAGTACCGGCGGCGGGTGGAGAGCCTGGACGACACCAACGTCGCGGGGGTGTACAGCGGCTGGTTCGTGTATCCAATGATCGAGACGCTGCCGTGGCCGCAGTGGGACTGGGATCCGGCGGTCGTGTTCAAGGACATGCGCCTGGTCGCGCGCTTCGGCTTCGTCGGCATCTGGCACGGCACGATGCGCCGTCCGCAGACGCGCGCCGACAGCCTGGCGGACCGCGTCAATGACTACATCTACAAGGAAAACGGCGACGACTGGGCGCTGGTCGCGGCGCGCCTGGAGGAAGTGGTCGCGCAACTGCCGATGAAGGTGGACGCCGGCGTCGAGCTCGGCAACGCCTACCTGCGGCTGGGTCGGCGCGACGCCGCGCTGGCCGCCTACCGCCGCCTGCTGGAGCAGGACAAGGTGCCGGTGGATCCGATGCTGGCGCGCCAGCTGCAGGCGCACATCGACCAGGTCGCGGCGACGACCAATCTCGCCGCGGTCGCGCCGATGCGCAATCCCTGGCTGGAATAGCGGCCCCAAAAAAGAAAGCCCCGCATCGCTGCGGGGCTTTCCGTGTCGCGGTGTCGCGAGGCGGGATCAGAAATCCATGCCGCCCATGCCGCCCATGCCGCCGCCCGGCATCGCCGGCTCTTCCTTCTTCGGCAGCTCGGCGACCATCGCCTCGGTGGTGATCATCAGGCCGGCGATCGACGCCGCGTTCTGCAGCGCGGTGCGGGTCACCTTGGTCGGATCGAGGATGCCCATCGCGACCATGTCGCCGAACTCGCCGGTGGCCGCGTTGTAGCCGAAGTTGCCCTGGCCTTCCTTGACGCGGTTGACGATGACCGACGGCTCCTCGCCGGCGTTGGTGACGATCTCGCGCAGCGGGGCTTCCATCGCGCGCAGCGCGATCGCCACGCCGTGGTTCTGGTCCTCGTTGATCCCCTTGGTGCCGGAGATCGCGCCCAGCGCGCGGATCAGCGCGACGCCGCCGCCCGGGACCACGCCCTCTTCCACCGCGGCGCGGGTCGCGTGCAGCGCGTCTTCCACGCGCGCCTTCTTTTCCTTCATCTCGATCTCGGTCGACGCGCCGACCTTGATCACCGCCACGCCGCCGGCCAGCTTGGCCACGCGCTCCTGCAGCTTCTCGCGGTCGTAGTCGGAGGAGGTCTCCTCGATCTGCGCCTTGATCTGCTTGATGCGCGCCTCGATGGCGCTGGTCTCGCCGGCGCCGTCGATGATGGTGGTGTTCTCCTTGGAGACCTGCACCTTCTTGGCGCGGCCGAGGTCCTTGATCGTCGCCTTCTCGAGCGAGAGGCCGACTTCCTCGGAGATCACGGTGCCGCCGGTGAGGATCGCCATGTCCTCCAGCATCGCCTTGCGGCGGTCGCCGAAGCCCGGCGCCTTGACCGCGCACACCTTGACGATGCCGCGGATGGTGTTGACGACGAGCGTGGCCAGGGCCTCGCCCTCGACTTCCTCGGCGACGATCAGCAGCGGCTTGCCAGCCTTGGCCACGCCCTCGAGGACGGGCAGCAGGTCGCGCACGTTGGAGATCTTCTTGTCGTGCAGCAGGATGAACGGATCATCCAGCTCGGCAGACATCGACTGCTGGTTGTTGATGAAGTACGGCGACAGGTAGCCGCGGTCGAACTGCATGCCCTCGACCACGTCCAGCTCGTTGTCCAGGCCCGAGCCTTCCTCGACCGTGATCACGCCTTCCTTGCCGACCTTCTTCATCGCGTCGGCGATGATGTTGCCGATCGACTCGTCGGAGTTGGCCGAGATGGTGCCGACCTGGGCGATCGCCTTGTCGTCGGCGGTGGGCTTGGAGATGTTCTTCAGCTCGGCGACCGCGGCGGTGACCGCCTTGTCGATGCCGCGCTTGAGGTCCATCGGGTTCATGCCGGCGGCGACCGCCTTCATGCCCTCGCGGATCAGCGCCTGCGCCAGCACGGTTGCGGTGGTGGTGCCGTCACCGGCGTTGTCGGAGGTCTTGGACGCGACCTCCTTCACCATCTGCGCGCCCATGTTCTCGAACTTGTCGGCCAGCTCGATCTCCTTGGCGACGGACACGCCGTCCTTGGTGATCGTCGGCGCGCCGAAGCTCTTCTCGAGCACGACGTTGCGGCCCTTCGGGCCGAGGGTGGCCTTGACGGCGTTGGCGAGCACGTTGACGCCGCGCACCATGCGGGCGCGGGCATCCTCGCTGAAGCGGATTTCCTTGGCAGCCATTGCGGATTACCTCGAAGAAAGATGTCGTTGGAGAAAGAAGGGGGTCGTCATCGCGGGCCGGTGGCGGATCGCGCCTGCTTCGGCCCGAGGCCGGAAGGCGTGCACCGGCTGCGACGACGGCAGGCGGTGGCGATCAGCCCAGGGTCGCGAAGATGTCGTCTTCCTTGACCACCAGGTACTCGGTGCCGTCGAGCTTGACCTCGGTGCCCGAGTACTTGCCGAACAGCACCTTGTCGCCGACCTTGACCTTCGGCGCGCGCAGCGAGCCGTTGTCCAGCGCCTTGCCCTCGCCCACGGCGACGACTTCGCCCTTGATCGGCTTCTCGGTCGCGGTGTCGGGGATGACGATGCCGCCGGCGGACATCTTTTCTTCTTCCATGCGCTTGATGACGACGCGGTCGTAAAGCGGCTTGATGTTCATTCGCAACCCTCGCAAGTGGTTGATTGGTCATGGAAAGGGGCGGCGATCTTAGCACTCGCGGATGGAGAGTGCTAAGGCCGCGGACGGAAAACCCCGGCAGCGCCGGGATGCGCGAGGAGATGGGGCTGGCTGAACCGGTTTCAAGGGGCGCCCGCGCGTCGCCCGACGGGGGGCGGGCGCGGGGGGAACACAGGATCGGACACCACCCGACCGCGCGGGAGCGGGTACGGGAGTGGGTAACGGATCCGGGCGTGGCGAACGCGACGGGCGGCCGCGCGGGGTCAGGCCGCCAGCGCGGTGCCGATCAGCTGCTCGATCTGGGCCAGGTCGGGCAGCACCGCGGCGTCGTCGCGCAGCATCACCTTCGCCTGCACCCCGGGCGGCAACTGGGTGGCGTCGGTGTCCTCGGCGCGCAGCGCCTCGCGCGACACGGTGACCAGGCGCGGGAAGCCCTGGGTCAGCAGCGCGAAGTAGGGATGGCGCGAGTCGCCACCCAGCGCCTTGAGCACGACCACCTTGCTGCCCAGGCCGCCCTGCTCGTCGGCGATCCCGGACAGGCGGGCGAAGGACACCAGCGGCAGTTGCCAGCCGCGCCAGCGGATCCGGCCGAGCAGCCAGTCGGGCGCGTCGCCGATCGCGTCCGGCTCGGCGTAGGACAGCACCTCGGCGATGGTCGCGTTGGGCAGCAGCAGGCGGGTGCCGGCCACCTGGATCAGCACGCCGCGGATGTCCTGGTTGGTCTCGCTCATGTGTTTCGCTCCCGGGCCTAGCCCAGCGACAGCCAGCGCATCGCCAGGCGCCCGGCCATTTCCGAAGGGGTCGCCGCCTCGCCCCCGCGCGCTACCAGCGCGCTCGCCGCGGCGTCGTCGAAGCAGCCTTCCGGCGACTGCCCGAACACGGCGGCGCCGCCGGCACGGTGCGCGAGCGCGGCGTCGACCGTGGCCGGGTCGCTGCCGCTCAGCATCAGGATCGCGGTGTCGCCGGGCGGCAGCTGGCCGAAGGCCGGGCCCTCGCCCGAGACGAAGCGCAGCTCGGCGCCCGCCGGCGCCGGCAGCACGCCGGCCGGCAGGATGTAGACGTGGCCGTCGCGCAGCTCGCCGCCCGCTTCCGCCAGCACCACCGGCAGCGAGGTCGCGCGCTGCATCTGGCGCACCAGCTTGTCGTGGCGGGCGCCGTCCAGCCGCTGCTGGATCAGCACCGGCCGCGCGAAACCCGCGGGCAGCGCCGACAGCAACTGGCGCACCGCGTCCGGGCCGCCGATGCCGGCCAGCACGACCACCGCGCCCGGCACCCGCGGTCCGCGATCGGCACCGACCGCGGCCGGAGGGGCCAGTTCGATCCCCGCCATGCGCTGCTCGAGGTCGTCGAGTTCCATGTGGAAGCGCTCGCGCACCGCGGGCTCGTCGCGCGCGGTTTCCGGCTCCTGCTCCAGTTCCAGCGAAAGCCCGGCCAGCGTCGGACCGGAGGTCTGCAGCGGGCCGACGTCGCTCATGTCGAGCACCGGCATGCCGTCCGGCACGGCCGGCGCGGGCGCGGGCGCGTCGTCCCCGGTGCCGGGGAAGTCGCCCTGCGGCAGGCCGGCGGCGATTGCCTCGGCCTCGGCGGCGAAGCGTTCGAAATCGAAATCGAGGTCGTCGTGCGCGTCCAGCGCCAGGCCGCCGATCGCGGGCGGCGCGGCGGCGGCGTCCGCCTCCGGCACGGCCAGCATCGGTTCCTCCGGCTCCGCGCCGGGCGGCAGCACGTCGCCGCGTCCACCGAGCTTGACGGCGAGGTGGCGCACCCAGCGCGCCGCGTCCCAGCCCTCGCGCTGCGCGGCGAGCTCGGCCTCGTCGAAGATCACGGTGACGCCGGGATCGCCGAGCACCGCGTCGAAGCGGTCCAGCGCGTCCTCCACCTGCGGTTCCAGCGCGACCAGCACCGCCTGCGCGCCGGCGGCACGCAGGCCCTCGGCGTCGGCCTGGGTCGGGTCGACGACCAGCACCAGGTCGGCGCCGGCCTCCTGCAGCGCGGACTGCAGCCGCTCGCAGGCCGCGCCGGGGCGGGCCAGCAGGGCGACGCGTCTGGCCTCAGCCATGTACCGCGCTCCGTTCCTCGGTCTCGGCCAGCAGCTCGAACACGTTGCGCATCAGTTCGTGCTCCTGGTACGGCTTGCCGAGGTAGCGCTGCACGCCGATCTCGAACGCGCGCTGGCGGTGCTTCTCGCCGGTACGCGAGGTGATCATGATGATCGGCACGTTGCGCAGGCGCGGGTCGGCCTTCATCGCGGTGGCCAGCTCGTAGCCGTCCATGCGCGGCATCTCGATGTCGAGCAGCATCAGGTCCGGCACCACTTCGACCATGCGCTCGAGCGCGTCGATGCCGTCCTTCGCGGTCGCGACCTCGAAGTTGTTGCGCTCCAGCACGCGGCCGGTGACCTTGCGCATGGTGACCGAGTCGTCGACCACCATGACCAGCGGCACCTTGCGCGCGTCGACCACCGGCTCCGGCGCACGCACCGCGTCGCGCGGCAGCGCGGCCTGGCGGCGCACCAGCGGGGCGACGTCGAGGATCACGACCACGCGGCCGTCGCCCATGATCGTCGCGCCGAAGATGCCGGGCAGCGAAGCGACCTGCGGGCCGACCGGCTTGACCACGATTTCGCGGTTGCCGAGCACCTGGTCGATGGTGACCGCGATGCGCAGGTCGCCGGAGCCCACCAGCAGCACCGGCATCTGCAGCTGGCCTTCCGCCTTCGCGCGCGGCTGGCCGAGCAACATGCCGAGGTCGTGCAGGGCGTAGTCCTCGCCGCCGTAGCGGTAGCTCGCGCCCGGCTTCTCCAGTTCCTCGCGCGGGATGCGGCCGACGCCGCGCACCGACGCGATCGGCACCGCGAAGCTGGTCTCGCCGATGCGCACGAACACCGCCTGGGTCACCGCCAGCGTCTGCGGCAGGCGGATGACGAAGGTGGTGCCCTTGCCGGGCTGCGAGGCGATGTCGAGCGCGCCGCCGAGCTGGCGGACCTCGCTGGCGACCACGTCCATGCCCACGCCGCGGCCTGCCAGGCGGCTGACCTCGCTGGCGGTGGAGAAGCCCGGCTCGAAGATCAGCGCATCCAGCACGCTGTCGGCCAGGCGCGCATCGCCGGGGATCAGGCCGCGTTCGACCGCGCGCCTGTGGATCGCCTTGCGATCCAGGCCCGCGCCGTCGTCGGCGACCTCGAGCACCATTTCCGAGCCTTCGCGGCGGACCACGATGCGGACGGTGCCCTCGTCCGGCTTGTGCGCCTTGCGCCGCTGCTGCGGGGTCTCCAGGCCGTGCGCGACCGCGTTGCGCAGCATGTGCTCCAGCGGCGCGGTCATGCGCTCCAGCACGTTGCGGTCGAGCTCGCCCTGGGCGCCCTCGACCTTGAGCTGGACCTGCTTGCCGGTCTCGCCGCCGGCCTGGCGCAGCACCCGGCGCAGGCGCGGCACCAGCGCGTCGAACGGCACCATGCGCGTGCGCATGAGGCCTTCCTGCAGGTCGGAGCTGACCCGCGACTGCTGCAGCAGCAGGGTTTCGTACTGGCGGGTGAGGTCGTCCAGCGAGCCCTGCAGCGAGGTCAGGTCGGCCGCCGACTCGGACAGCGCGCGGGACAGCTGCTGCAGCGTGGAGAAGCGGTCCAGCTCCAGCGGATCGAAGGTCTCGTCGCCGGCCTCGCTCTCGCGCTGGTAGCGGGCGATGATCTGCGCCTCGGTCTCCGAATCGAGGCGGCGCAGCTGGTCGCGCAGACGCGTGTTGGTCTGCTCCATTTCGTTCATCGCGCCGCGGAACGCGCCCAGCTGCTGCTCCAGGCGGGCGCGGTAGATCGCGACCTCGCCGGCGTAGTTGACCAGGCGGTCGAGCAGGTCGGCGCGGATGCGCACCTGCTCCTGCGGGGCGCGGACGGACACGTCCTCTTCGTCGCCCTGGATGCCCTCGCCGATCGGTGCGGACAAGGGCTTGAGCGCTGGCTTGGGCGGCTGCGCCTTGCCCTTGCCGGGCGCCCCGGGCGCGTCGGGCTCGAGCGCGCGGCCCTGGGCACGCGCGTCGAACTCTGCGATCAGGCGCTCGGGCAGGGCCACCGCGCGGCGCTCGCCGACGCGGGTGACCATCGCGTGCAGGCGGTCGAAGCCGCGCTCGAGCAGCGGGATGCCGTCGCGGCCGAGCTCGCGGCGCTGGTCGACCACCGCCTCCAGCAGCGATTCCATCGCATGGCCGAGTTCGCCCACGGCCATGATGCCGGCCATGCGCGCGCCACCCTTGATCGTGTGCAGGTCGCGCTGCAGGCCGACCAGCGCCTCGCGCTCGGTCGGCGCCTCGCGCAGCTGCGCGAGCAGGCCGTCGGAGTGGTCGAGCAGGTCGACGCTTTCCTCGACGAAGATGTCGACGAGTTCGGGGTCGAGGCCGGTGAGGTCGAGCGCCTCGTCGGGATCCTCGCCCGACGGCATCGCATGCGCGAGCAGTTCGGCGACGACCGGTTCGAGCGCGGCCTGCTCGGCTGGTTCCTGTTCGGCGGCGGCGCGTTCGGCTTCGGCCTGCTCCGCGGCAAGGCGCTCGGCTTCGGCCTGTTCCGCGGCGAGGCGTTCGGCTTCGGCCTGTTCCGCCGCGAGACGCTCGGCTTCGGCCTGTTCCGCCGCGAGGCGCTCGGCTTCCGCCTGTTCCGCGGCAAGACGCTCGGCTTCGGCCTGCTCCGCGGCGCGGCGTTCGGCTTCCGCCTGTTCCGCGGCGCGGCGCTCGGCTTCGGCCCGCTCGGCGGCCTGGCGCTCGGCTTCCGCCTGCTCCGCGGCGGCCTGCTCCGCGGCGCTGCGTTCGGCTTCGGCCTGCTGTTGGGCGGCCACGCGCGCCTGTTCGGCGTACTCGGCTTCCAGGCGCGCGTATTCGCGTTCTTCCTCGGCGAGGCGTTCTGCCTCGGCCTGTTCGGCTGCAGTGCGCTCGGCCTCGGCCTGTTCGGCGGCAAGACGCTCGGATTCGGCTTGCGCGGCGGCGAGCCGCTCGGCTTCCGCCTGTTCCGCGGCAAGACGCTCGGATTCGGCGCGCTCGGCCTCGGCCTGTTCGGCGGCGCGCTGCTCGGCGGCGAGACGCTCGGCTTCCAGCAGCTGCGCATCCGGGGAGGACGCTTCCGCCACCGGCTCGGCGGCGGGCGCGGGCGCGTCGCCGGCGAAGCCGCTGAGGTCGACCGCGAGGAACGGCGTTTCCGGCTGCAGGTCGGCGACCGGCAGGGTCGCTTCCGGCAGGCTGTCGCGCAGCGCGGCCAGGCGTTCGGCCAGGGCGGTGAAGCGCGGGATGTGCGGCAGCGGCGTGTGCAGCGCGGCGACCGTGCTGCGCACCGCGCCGGCGAGGTCGGCGAACGCGGCCACGCCTTCCGGC
>DASRZN010000343.1:0-40795 GCA_035686325.1 Lysobacteraceae bacterium | reverse complement strand
CGCCAGGGCGCGCGCGGCGCCAGCGTGATCGCCGCCACCTCGCCGGCATCCAGCGCGTGCGCCAGCGCCCCCGCCTGGCGGCGGTTGCCCGCGCGCCCGTCGCTCAGCGCCCACACCGCGGCGGTCCCGTGTCGCATTGGCGTCGAACGCTCCGTTGCGGGCGTGCGAAGGCCGCCCGACGCGCGAGACTCTACACTGCGTCTTTCCCTTCACCGCAAGGAGCGCCCATGTCCGATCGGGACTTCGCCCCGCTCGAACCGCACGCCCTCGACGTCCTGTTCCGACAGGCCCGCACCTACAACCGCTTCAGCGGCGAGATCGACGACGCGCTGCTGCACCAGCTGTACGACCTCGCCAAGTTCGGCCCGACCCAGACCAACACCTGCCCGGCGCGCTTCGTGTTCGTGCGCTCGCCCGAGGCCAAGGCCAAGCTCGGCCCGGCGCTGGACAAGGGCAACCACGACAAGACGATGGCGGCGCCGTGCACGGTGATCGTCGGCTACGACATGGCGTTCTACGACAAGCTGCCGCTGCTGTTCCCCCATACCGACGCGCGCGGCTGGTTCTCCGACGCGCCGGAGGAGGAGCTGTACCGGATCGCCCTGCGCAGCAGCAGCCTGCAGGGCGCCTACCTGATCCTCGCCGCGCGCGCGCTCGGCCTGGACTGCGGGCCGATGTCCGGCTTCGACCGGGCGAAGGTGGATGCCGCCTTCTTCGCCGGCACGAAGATCCAGTCCAACTTCCTGATCAACCTCGGCAAGGGCGACCCGGCCAGCGTGTATCCGCGCGGCCCGCGACTGCCCTTCGACGAAGCCTGCGAGATCGCCTGACCACCCCACGGAGACGACCATGACCCGCCGCATCCTTCTCGCCGCACTGCTCGCCGCCGCCACCTTCGCCGCGCAGGCGCAGGGCACGCGCTACCGGATCGACCCCGACCACACCATGGTGCTGGCCAGCTGGAGCCACATGGGCTACTCGCACCCGAGCGCGAACTTCGGCCAGGCCAGCGGCACCCTGGTCTACGACGCGCAGGACCCGGCGAAGTCCTCGGTGGAAGTGACGCTGCCGATAGCTGGCCTCAACAGCTTCGTGCCCAAGCTCGACGAGCACCTCAAGGGCGAGGACTTCTTCGACGCGGCGAAGTACCCGACCGCCACCTTCCGCAGCACCGGCGTGCGCGCGCTCGGCGGCGACCGCTTCGAAGTCACCGGTGACCTGAGCCTGCACGGCGTGACCCGGCCGGTGGTGCTGCAGGCCACGCTCAACAAGCAGGGGCCGCACCCGATGGGCGGCAAGCCCACGGTCGGGTTCGACGCCACCACCACGATCAAGCGCTCCGAGTTCGGCATCGACAAGTACGTGCCCGCGGTCGGCGACGAGATCACCCTGCGCATCACCACCGAGGCGCACGCGCCGGCGGACGGGGCCGCGCAATGATCGTCCAGCGCCCGGCCTCGGCGCGCGGCGCGGCGCGCACCGACTGGCTCGACAGCCGCCACACCTTCTCGTTCGGGCACTACCACGACCCGGCGTGGATGGGCTTCGGCGCGCTGCGGGTGATCAACGAGGACCGGGTCGCGCCGGGCGGCGGCTTCGCGCCGCACGGGCACGCCAACATGGAAATCCTGAGCTGGGTGCTGTTCGGCGCGCTGGCGCACCGCGACAGCAGCGGCGGCGGCGGCGAGCTGCGCGCCGGCGAGCTGCAGTGGATGAGCGCCGGCCACGGTATCCAGCACAGCGAGTACAACGCCTCGCGCGAGGCGCCGGTGCACTTCCTGCAGATCTGGATCCAGCCCGACCGGGTGAACGCGCCGCCGGCCTACGCCCAGCGCGCCTTCGACCCGGCACAGCGGCGCGCGCGCTGGGCCCTGCTGGCCTCGCCCGACGGCGCCGACGGCAGCATCGCGATCCGCCAGCAGGCGCGGTTGCACGCCACCCTGCTGGCGTCGGGCGAGTCGCTGGCGTTCGCGCTGGATCCGGACCGGCGCTACTGGCTGCATGTCGCCCAAGGCACGCTTACCGCCAACGGCCAGGCGCTGGGCGCGGGCGACGCGCTCGGCTTCGTGGAGGAGGGCGGCGAGTTGCGACTCGCCGGCAACGGCGAGTCGCCGGCCGACGTGCTGCTGTTCGAATTGCCGGGCGAGTGACCGCGCAGAGCGGAGCTTGCTCCGCTACGCCAGTCGGGTGCCCGGCAGCGAAGCAAGCTCCGCTCTACGGAGAGCGAAAGGCGCATTGCGCGCACTCGCGAGCGCGGCGGGCGGGAGAGGCAGGCAGGACACGTCGTGAATCCGTCCATGGAGGCTCGGATGCGCCATCCATGGCGCATACGGTCCTGCCCACCTCTCCCACCCGACGCGCCCCCAGCACCGTCGCGGGTCCACGTAGAGCGGAGCAAGCTCCGCTCTACGACAGCCGCCAGGATCTGTCCGAGCGACCGGGAGGGCGGGGGTGTTGCGTCAAGCCGGCCATGGATGGCCGGCGCCCGCATAAGGGCAGGACTGCCCTTCTAAGGGAAAAGCAATACCCCCGCCCTCCCGGGCGCGGGCCCAGGACGCTCGCCTCCCGTCTCCCGTCTCCCGTCTCCCAATCCGGGCCCGACGGCCGCAGCTGCTAAGCTAATGCCTGCATTCCGCCCGTTTCCGCAGCACGCGCCATGGCCGAACCCGTCTCCCAGCAAACGCCCGCCAACACCCAGCAGCGGTACGAGGTGCATCGCAGCGAGCTGCCGCTGAGCTGCCCGACCCCGGCGATGGCGGTGTGGAATTCGCATCCGCGCGTGTACCTGCCGATCACGCAGGAGGGCGGCGAGGCCGACTGCCCGTACTGCGGCGCGCATTTCGTCCTGGTCGACTGACCCGCGCCGGCGCATGCGCCGCCGGCTGACCGTGCTGCAGTTGCTGCCGGCGCTGGATGCCGGCGGCGTCGAGCGTTCCACCATCGAGATCGCCGAGGCGCTGGTGCGCGCCGGCCACCGCGCGCTGGTCGTGTCCGCCGGCGGGCGGATGGTCGATGCGTTGCATGCGGCCGGCGGCGAGCACGTCGTGCTGGACGTCGGCCGCAAGTCGCCGCTGGTGTTGCGCCACGTTCCGGCGCTGCGCCGGCTGCTGGCACGCGAACGGGTGGACATCGTGCACGCGCGCTCGCGGCTGCCGGCGTGGATCGGCCGTCTCGCCCTGCGCGGCCTGCCCGCGGCGTCGCGCCCGCGTTGGGTGACCACCGTGCACGGGCTCAACTCGCCCTCGCGCTACAGCGCGGTGATGGCCTCCGGCGAGCGCGTCGTCTGCGTGTCCGGCACCGTGCGCGACTACGTGCTCGCGCACTATCCGCGCACCGATCCGGCGCGCCTGCGGGTGGTACCGCGCGGGGTGGATCCTGCGCGCTTCCCGCGCGCGCCGCGGCCGGACCGCGCGGCGCGCGCGCAGGTGGCCGCGCTGCATCCGGCGCTGGCCGGAGATGGTCCGCTGCTGTTGCTGCCCGGCCGTGGCACCCGCCTCAAGGGCCACGCGGACGCGCTGCACCTGCTCGCCGCGCTGCGCGCCGACGGCAGCGATGCACGGTTGTGGTTGCCCGGCGCGCGCCAGGCCGGGCGCGACGACTATCTTGATGCGCTTCAGCGCGAGGCCGTCGCGCTCGGCATCGCCGATGCGCTGGCGATCACCGAGCCGACCGCCGCGATCGCCGCGGCGTACGCCGCGTCCGATCTGGTCCTGCAGCTGTCGCGCAAGCCGGAGGCCTTCGGCCGCACCGTGCTCGAGGCGCTGGCGGTGGGCAGGCCGGTGCTCGGCTGGGCCCACGGCGGCGTCGGCGAATTGCTGCGCGCCTGGCAGCCGTCGGGCGCGGTGCCGCCGTTCGACGCGGCGGCGCTCGCCGCGCGTGCGCGCGCGCTGCTGGCGGCGCCGCCCGCGCCGCCGACGCCCTTCCCGGATACCCTGCGCGCGATGCAGGATGCGACCCTTGCGATCTACCACGAGTTGACGGATGAGCGACCCCAACCACACGCCTGAAGCCGCCACCGGCTGGCGCTGGGCCCCGGCCTGGGTGCTCGCCTTCGTCGCCCTGTGGCCCGCGCCGGGCGTTGCCGAGGGCGTGATGGTGCTGGGCGCGCTGGCGGCGATCGCGCGCCTGCTGCTGGTGCGCTTCCGCGGCGGCATGGCGCTGCTGAGCGCGCCGGCGTGGGCGCTGACCAGCGTGCTGTTCTGCGCGTACTGGCTGCCGGAACTGGTGTCAGCGGTGGACGCGATCGATCGCGCGCACGCTTTCGAGGAAGCGCTGGTGGACCTGCGCTACCTGCCGTTCCTGTGGCTGGTCGCGGCGGCGGTCGCCAACGAACGCGGCCGTCGCACGACCTTTGCCGGGCTCGGCGTGATCATGGCGGCATGGACGCTGGACGCACTGCTGCAGGCGATCAGCGGGACCAGTCCGCTGTTCTGGGGCCTGGACCAGCTCAAGCAGGCGATCAGCGGGCACCCGATGTGCGCCGCCCGCGAGGTCGCCGCCGCCGATCGCCTGAGCGGCGTGCTCGGCCCCTGCAACCTCAAGCTCGGGCTGGTGCTGGCGAGCCTGTCGCCGTTCGTGCTGTTCGCGGCGATGCGCCGCTTCGGCGCGATCGGCTGGCTGCTTGCCTCGGCCGGGGTCGGGCTGGTGGTCCTGCTGGCGGGCGCGCGCGCCGCGTGGATCACCTACGCGCTGGTACTGCTGTTTTCCGGCTGGCGTGCGCTGGGGGCGAAGCGGCTGACCGGGGTGTTCGTGTTCGGCGCGCTCGCGCTGGGCGTGCTCAGCGCGACCGTGCCGCAGGTCCGCGAGCGGCTGGTGCGCACCGCCTCGGCGCTGACCGCGAGCGAGGAGGGCATGGACGTCGCCCTGTCCGGCCGCACCCGGATCTGGGGCGCGGCGGTGTGCATGGCCGGCGCGCATCCGGTCAACGGCGTCGGCGCGCGTGGCTTCCGCGACGCCTTCCCCGGCTGCGATCCGCATCCGGAGGAAGCGCCGGCCTGGGGCAGCGGGCCCGCCCTGCACGCGCACCAGATCGTGCTGGAGATCCTCAGCGAGACCGGCGGCTTCGGCCTGCTGTGCTGGCTGGCCGGCGCCGCGCTGGCGTGGCGCGCATGGCGCTATGCGACGCCGCAGGCGCGCGAGCGGGCGCGGCCGGCGATGCTGGCGCTCGCCGTCACCGTGTTCCCGTTCAATACCCACCTCGCGTTCTATTCCACCTTCTGGGGCGGGCTGGCGCTGCTGCTGGCAGCGCTGTACGCCGGCAGCCTGCTCGGGCGCGGACCGGCGGAATGACGAGGGCGTTGGCGGAGGGCCGCGGCACGGGCGCGGCCGCGGGCGTATGACGACGAACGCCGACGACGCGCGCCGCCGCTGCGCCTGGCTGCCGCTGGCGAACGGCGCCGCGCACGCGATCGCGCGCCTGCCGCAACCGCTGCTGCTGGCTTGCGGCGCGGCGCTCGCCTGGCTGGGCGCGCCACTGCTGCGCAAGCGGCGGCGCTACGCGCGGGTCAACCTCGCGCTGTGTTTCCCCGAACTCGACGACCGCGCGCGCGCACGGCTGCAGCGCGCGACCTGGCGCGCGACCATCACCGGCCTGCTCGAGTTGCTGCGCGCCTGGTTCGCGCCGCGGGCGACGGTGGCGCGGCTGGTCGACGTGGCGGGCCTTGAGCACGTGCACGCGGCGCGCGCGCAGGGGCGCGGCGTGCTGCTGCTGACCGGCCACTTCCCGCATTCCGAACTCGGCGGCCGCGCGCTGGCCGACGCGCTCGGCCTGCCCTTGGCGGTGGTCGTGCGCCGCAACGCGCACCCGTGCATGGAGCGCTGGATGGATGCCGCGCGCCGGCGCGCGTTCGCCGACACCATCGGCAAGAAGGACGTGCGCGCGCTGCTGCGCACGCTCTCGCGCGGCGGCCTGGTGGCCTATTCGGCGGACCAGAACTTCACCTACCAGAACGCCTTCGTGCCGTTCTTCGGCGTGCAGGCGTCGACCCTGGTCGCGACCTCCGACATCGCCCGCCGCAGCGGCGCGGTGGTGCTGCCGTACTGGTTCCTGCGCGGGGACGACGGCCGCTACCGGCTGTGGATCGAGCCGCCGTGGGACGGCTGGCCCAGCGACGATCCGGCCGCCGATGCCGCCCGCTACATGCGCGAGCTCGAACGCGTGGTGCGCCTGCGCCCCGAGCAGTACCTGTGGGTGCACCGGCGCTTCAAGACCCGCCCGCCCGGCGAGCCGGACGTCTACCGGTAGGGTCTTGCCGGCAGGGGCTTACCGGTAGGGGTCGGCGCCGCCGTCCGGCTGCCGCTTGAAGCGCCGGTGGATCCACAGGTACTGCGCCGGCGCCGCGCGCACCATCTCCTCGATCGCCGCCATCACCCGCGCGGTGTCGGAGGTCGCGTCACGCGAGGGGAATTCGGCGAACACCGGCGACAGCCGCAGCGTGTAGCCGCCGTCGGGGCGCCGCTCGTGGGCGAAGGCGAGCACCCGCGCGCCGGACAGCCGCGCCAGCTGGTGGGTCGAGGTCAGGCTGTGCGCCGGCAGGCCGAAGAAGGGCACGAACACGCTGTCGCCGCGACGCGTGTCCTGGTCCGGCGCGAACCACAGCAGGCCGCCGTCCTTGAGGTGGCGGATCGCCGGGCGCAGCTGGTCGCGCGCGAACATCGCCGCGGCGTAGCGCAACCGCCCGCGCTTGACCGCCCACTCCATCGCCGGGTGCGCGTGCGGGCGGTACATGCCGGCCAGCGGGATGAAGTCGCACATCAGCCGGCCGCACACTTCCAGCGTGGTGAAGTGGCCGGAGATCACGATCACGCCGCGGCCGTCGGCGCGCGCCCGTTCGACGTGCTCCAGGCCTTCCACGCGCAACCCGCGCCGCAGCGGCGCGACGCTGCCCCACCAGGCGCGGGCGAACTCGAACACGCCGATGCCGAGCGCGCGGAAGCTTTCGCGCAGCAGGCGCGCGCGTTCGTCATCGCCGGCCTGCGGGAAGCACAGCGCTAGATTTCGCGCGGCAACCGTGCGGCGCTCGCGCATCAGCACTCGCAGCGCTTCTCCGAGCAGGCGACCCAGCCCGCGCTGCAGCGGCCACGGCAATCGCGCGAGCAGCGCCATGACCCCGATCCCGAGCCAGGTCGGCCATTGCGATGGCGCGCGCGGCGGCGGGCCGGCGTCGGTGGGGTCGCGGGGGTCCTCGGACATGGCGCCAGTCTAGGCAACCTCCGGGAAAAGGTCAGGCGGAACGCGGGCCGCAGCGGTAGGGCGGGGGCGCGACAGGCCGCGCGGCACGTGCGGCGCGGACGCGGCACCGCGCGCCTGTATCCTTCGCCGATGCGCTTGGATCCCGTCGGCCGGCTGCTGCGCGGCCTGTACTCGCTGGCCCTGTACCTGCTGCTGCCGGTGACGGTCTACCACCTGATCTGGCGCGGCTTCCGCCAGGCTGCGTATTTCCAGCGCTGGAGCGAGCGCTACGGCATCTACGCGGCGGACGCGGCACCGTGCGCGTTGTGGCTGCACGCGGTGTCGGTGGGCGAGGTCAACGCCGCCGCGCCGCTGGTGAACGCGCTGCGCCGCGACCGCCCCGACCTGCGCCTGCTGGTCACCACCATCACCCCCACCGGCTCCGAACGCGTGCGCGCGCTGTGGGGCGACGCGGTCGAGCACGTGTACCTGCCCTACGACCTGCCCGGCGCGGTCGGCAGTTTCCTGCGCCATTTCCGGCCGCGGCTGGCGCTGGTGATGGAAACCGAGCTGTGGCCGAACCTGCTGTTCGGTTGCGCCGAGCACGGGGTGCCGGCCTACGTGCTCAACGCGCGGCTGTCGCAGCGCTCGCTGCGCGGTTACCGGTTGCTGCGGCCGCTGCTGGCGCGCGCGCTGGGCACGGTGCGCGCGGTGCTGGTGCAGTCACCGGCCGACGGCCGCCGCTTCCTGCACCTGGGCGCGCCGCGCGAGGCGGTGCGGGTCACCGGCAACCTCAAGTACGACGTCGCCGTCGGCGATGGCTGGCCGACCTTCGCCGCCGCCTTCCGCGCGCGCGCCGGCGCGCGCCCGGCCTGGATCGCGGCGAGCACGCACGTGGAGGAGGAGTCGGCGGTGATCGCGATCCACCGCCGCCTGCGCGCGCGCTGGCCGGACCTGCTGCTGCTGTGGGCGCCGCGCCATCCCGAGCGCTTCAAGGCGGTCGCGCAGCAGGCGGTGCACGCCGGCTGGCGGGTCGCGACGCGGCACCTGACCCAGTGGCCGGACGCCGACGACGCGGTGTTCGTGCTCGACACGCTGGGCGAGCTGGCGCTGTTCTACGGCTGCGCCCAGGTCGCCTTCGTCGGCGGCAGCCTGCAGCCGGTCGGCGGCCACAACCTGCTGGAGCCGGCGGCGGTCGGCACCGCGGTGGTGACCGGGCCGCACCTGCACAACTTCACCGACATCGCCCGTCAGCTGCAGGCGGCCGGCGCGCTGCGGATCGGCCGGGACGCGGACGCGGTGGGCGCGGCGATCGAGGCCCTGCTCGCCGATCCCGATGCGCGCGCGGCGATGGCGCAGGCGGCGCGCGCGCTGGTCGAAGAGGGTCGCGGCGCGCTCGGGCGCACCCTGATGGCGATCGCCCCGGACCTGCCGTCCGGCTGAGGGTCCGAACGAAAACGCCCCGCCGGGGCGGGGCGTCGGGGGCGCGCTAACGGGAGCTCGCGCGGACGGGAGCCTTACTGCGCCTGCAGGTCCGACGGCGCCAGCTTGGCGTTGGCGTCGGCGGTGAGCAGGCGGTTGATGTCCTGCACGTCGTCCACTTCCAGGGTGCCGGCGGCCTGCTCCAGGATCAGCCGCTGCTGCAGGAAGTTGTAGCGGGCGCGCGCGTACTCGCGCTGGGCGTTGAACAGGTTCTGCTGGTTCTGCAGCACATCGAGCACGGTGCGGGTGCCGACCTCGAGGCCGACCTGCGACGCGTCGTACGCGGCCTGCGCGGAGACCAGCGCCAGCCGGCGCGCCTCGATCTCGCTGATGCCCGCGACCAGGGTCTGGTACGCGTTGCGGGTGTTGCGCTCGAGCGCGCGCTTGTCCTGCTCGTACTGGGCCTGCGCGGCGTCACGGCGGGCGATCGCCTGGCGCACCTGCGACTGGGTCGCGCCACCAGAGAAGATCGGCACGCTCAGGGTGATCCCGAACGACGGGCCGCGGCTCTCGCCGCCGGTCGGAAAGGTGCTGGAGAACGGCGGGTTGCTGCTGCTGAAGGTGTTCTCGCCCCAGCTCGTGGTCTTGCCGTAGCTGCCGTTGAAGTACAGGGTCGGCAGGTGGCCGGCGCGCGCGGTGGTGACGTCGGCTTCCGCCGAACGCACCTGCAGCTGCTGCGCCTTGAGCGCCGGGTTGTTGTCGATCGCGCTGGCGACCCAGGCGTCGGCGCCGCCCTTCTCCGGCAGCTGCGGCTGGAAGTCGGCCGGCAGCGCCTTGAGGTCGCGCACCGGCTGGCCGGTGATCTCGGCCAGCGCCTGGTAGGCGTCCTCCAGCGCGTTGCGGGTGACGATCGTGTTGGCGCGCGCGCTGTCGTAGGTGGCGCGCGCCTCGTGCACGTCGGTGATCGGCGCCAGGCCGACCTCGAGGCGCTTGCTGGCGAAATCGAACTGCTTCTTCAGCGCCGCTTCCTGCGCCTCCGCCGCCGCCAGCGTCTCGATCGCGACCAGCACGTTGAAGTAGGCCAGCGAGGTGCGGGTGATCAGCGAGTCGCCGGCCGAGCGCAGCTGGAAGTCGGCGGCCTCGCTCAGCGCGTTCTGGCTCTTCACCCGGCTGAAGCGGCCGAAGTCGAACAGCACCTGGTTGACGTCGACGCCGAGGCTGCGGCTGTGGCTCTCGGTCTCGGAGTCGCCGGTGAAGCGGATCGGGTCGCCCGTTTCGGGGTCCAGCTGCGACTGGGTCGAGGGGCCGGTGGAGCGCGACTGGCGATAGGTCGCGCTGCCGTCGAGCTGCGGCAGCAGCGCGGCGCGCGCCTGCACCGCGCCTTCGCGGGTGGCGCGGCTGCTGGCCTCGGCGGCGGACAGCTGCGGGTCGCCGGCGCGCGCCAGCTCGTAGGTCTGCAGCAGGTCCTCGGCGTGCGCGGCGGCGGGCAGCAGGGCGATGGCGAGGGCGAGGGCGAGTGGGTAGCGGCGCATGCGGGGTCCTTTGTCGAAACCCGCACGAACGCGTGCGGGTGCGTGGTCGCTTACAGCTGGAAGTGGGGCGCCGGCGCGGCGCCGGCGAGGTAGGGCAGTTCGGTTTCGAACAGGGATTCGATGCGGGCGGCGCCCGCTTCGTTGCGCACCAGCACCGCCTCCATCGCCGGCGCGCGGCCGCGCACGACGAACAGGCGGCCGCCGGGAGCCAGCCAGTCGAGGAAGGCCGGCGGCACGCTGTCGACCGCGGCGGTCACGCAGGCGGCGTCGAAGCGGCGCTCGCTGCGCCAGTGCAGGGGATCGGCGTGCTCGATGCGGACATTGCCGTCCAGCCCGGCCGCGGCGAGGTTGGCGCGCGCGGCGTCGGCGAGGCCGGGGTCGGCCTCCAGCACCAGCACCTCGCGGGCGAGCCGGCCCAGGCAGGCGGCAAGGTAGCCGCCGCCGGCGCCGGCCAGCAGCACCGCTTCGTGCGGCTGCGGCGCGAGCGCCTGCAGGATCCGGCCTTCCAGCACGGGCTTGAGGGTCTGCGCGCCATTGCCCAGCGGCAGCGCCAGGTCGGCATAGGCCAGCGCGCGGTAAGCGGCGGGCACGAAGGCTTCGCGCGGGACCTGCGCCAGCACCTCCAGCACGCGCGTGTCGAGCACGTCCCAGGGGCGGATCTGCTGTTCCACCATGGCCTCGCGGGCCTGGTCGAAGTCGAGTCGGATGCTGGCGTTCATGGCGTGGGGTTCGCGGTCGGGGAACCGGCAATTCTAGCGGGCGCCAGTGCCCACGTCGGGGACAGGATGACTGTGGTAGCACACCCGCACTGAGTGCCGGAAGTCAGTGGGCCCAATGGCCGGCTCCGGCGGCGTTGCGTCAGCGCGGCGCATAGGCGCGCAGGAACATGTCCACCGACGCGGCGATGTGCGCCTCGGCCGCCCCCCGCGGCAATGCGCGGCAGCAGCCGAGCACCAGCTGCGCGTGCGCCTCGCCCTTGAGCAGGGCGAAGAACTGCGCCGAGGCGCGGGCGGGATCAGGCACCTCGAGTTCGCCGGCGGCGGCGCGCTTGGCCAGCAGCTCGGCGAAGGCGGCCTGGATGCGCATCGGCCCGCTTTCCCAGAACAGGCGCGAGACCGGCGACTCGGCCAGCTGCGGCGAGCACAGCACGCGGTGCCCGGCGATCGCCTCCGGCGCGCTGACCATGGCGAAGAACGCCCGGCCGACCTGCAACAGCCGTTCGCGCAGCGGCACGTCCGGGCGTGCCTCGAACAGCGAGCTGGGCAGCTGCTGCTCGCACCAGGCCTTGGCGGCGGCGCCGAACAGCGTTTCCTTGTCGCCGTAGTGGCTGTACACGGTGAGCTTGGAGACGCCGGCCTCGGCGGCGATCTGGTCCATGCTCACGCCGTCGAAGCCCTGGGCGAGGAACAGGCGCTTGGCGGTCTCCAGGATCGCCGAGCCCTTCTCCGGATCCTTCGGGCGGCCGGGTGCCGCGGGACCGGCGGGCTTGCGCGGGGCGGATTTGGGACGGGTCGGATACATCGGGCCAAATACTAGACTACCCGGTTCGTTATTTATACCATACCCGCCGGTTCACTAATTGGCCGTTTGGCTGGAGCCGCCATGGCGCGCAGGAACGCAGGGAACGGGCGGGCAGGGATGGGCATGGCGGGCCGGCTGGTCGCACTGGCGATGGCCGGTCTGCTGGCGGCCTGCGGCAACGGCGACGAGGCGGCCGAACCGGCGCGCCCGGTGCTGGTGACCCATCCGCTGGCCGAGGCCGACGCCGCCGTGGCCGCAGCCGCCTACGCCGGCGAGATCCGCGCCCGCGAGGAAAGCCCGCTGTCCTTCCGTGTCGGCGGCAAGCTGGTGCGGCGGCTGGTCGACGTCGGCGACCGCGTGCGCCGCGGCCAGGTGCTGGCCGAACTGGATCCGGGCGACCTCGCCCTGCAGGCGCGGGCCGCGCAGGCGCAGCTCGCCGCCGCGCAGGCGGAACTGCAGCGCGCCGAGGCCGACCGCGCGCGCTTCGCCAGACTGGCGGAGCAGCAACTGGTCAGCCGTTCCGCGCTCGACGCGCAGACCGCCGCCGCGCAGGCGGCGCGCGGCCAGGTGCGGGCGCTGCAGGCGCAGCTCGACGTCGCCCGCAACCAGGCCGGCTACGCCGAACTGCGCGCGCCGCGCGACGGCGTTATTGCCGCGCGCCAGGCCGAGGCCGGGCAGGTGGTCGCCGCCGGCCAGCCGGTCTACGTGCTCGCCGCCGAGGGCGAACGCGAAGTCGCCTTCGCGGTGCCGGAAGGCGCGATCGACGGGGTCGCGATCGGCCAGCCGGTGCGGGTGGAGCTGTGGAGTACGCCGGGCCGGCTGCTGGCCGGACGCATCCGCGAACTGGCGCCGGCGGCGGATCCGCAGACCCGCACCTACGCCGCGCGCGCCACGCTCGAGGACGCCGGCACGCTCGCGCTCGGCCAGAGCGCGCGCGTCTTCCTCGCCGACCCGGCGCGCGAGCGCGGCCTGAGCGTGCCGCTGGCCGCTGTGCAGCGCGGCGCCCACGGCGCGACCGCGGTCTGGGTGGTCGATCCGGCCACGCGCAAGCTGCGCCTCACGCCGGTGAAGCTCGGCCGCTGGGACGAGGACCGGGTGCCGGTGCTGTCCGGCCTGCGCGCCGGCGACTGGGTGGTCGCCGCCGGCGGGCACCTGTTGCGCGAGGGCCAGGTGGTCGCCCCCGTCGACCGGAGGAATCGCCCGGTCGCCGCGACGGCCACCGCCGCGGAGCGCTGACCGATGCGCTTCAACCTGTCCGAATGGGCCCTGCGCAACCGCGCGCTGGTGGTCTACGCGATGGTGGTGCTGGCGCTGGTCGGCGCCTGGTCCTACCGCCACCTCGCCCAGTCCGAGGATCCGCCTTTCACCTTCAAGGCGATGGTCGTGCGCACGTTGTGGCCCGGCGCGACCGCCGAGGAAGTCGCGGCGCAGGTCACCGACCGCGTCGAGAAGGCGCTGATGACCACCGGCCAGTACGAGTTCATCCGCTCGTACTCGCGGCCGGGCGAATCGCAGGTGATCTTCATGGCGCGCGATTCGATGAAGTCGAAGGACGTGCCGGAGCTGTGGTACCAGGCGCGCAAGAAGGTCGGCGACATCCGCGCCACCCTGCCGGAGGGCACGGTCGGGCCGTTCTTCAACGACGAGTTCGGCGACACCTTCGGCAACATCTACGCGCTGACCGGCGCCGGCTACGACTACGCCGTGCTCAAGGATTACGCCGAGCGGCTGGAGCTGGTGCTGCAACGGGTGCCGGACGTCGGCAAGATCGAACTGCTCGGCCTGCAGGACGAGAAGGTCTGGATCGAGGTCGACAACGCCAGGCTGGCGACCCTCGGGATCCCGCTGGCGGCGGTGCAGCAGGCGCTGCAGCAGCAAAACGCGGTGGTGCCGGCCGGCTTCTTCGAGGGCCGCGACGAACGCGTGCAACTGCGCGTCGGCGGCGCCTTCCATTCGATCGAACAGATCCGCGCGTTCCCGGTACGCGCCGGCGACCGCACCTTCCGGCTCGGCGACATCGCCCGGGTGCACCGCGGCTTCAGCGACCCGGCCGCGCCGAGGATGCGCTTCATGGGCGAGGACGCGATCGGCATTGCCGTCGCGATGAAGGACGGCGGCGACATCCTGCGCCTGGGCGACACCCTGGAATCGGAATTCGCGCGCCTGCAGGAGACGCTGCCCGCCGGCATGCAGTTGCGCAAGGTCAGTGACCAGCCCGAAGCCGTGCGCGAGTCGGTCGGCGAGTTCGTGCGGGTGCTGGCCGAAGCGGTCGCGATCGTGCTGCTGGTGAGCTTCTTCTCGCTCGGCCTGCGCACCGGCCTGGTGGTCGCGGTCAGCATCCCGCTGGTGCTGGCGATGACCTTCGCGCTGATGCACTACTTCGGGATCGGCCTGCACAAGGTGTCGCTGGGCGCGCTGGTGCTGGCGCTGGGCCTGCTGGTGGACGACGCGATCATCGCGGTCGAGATGATGGCGATCAAGATGGAGCAGGGCTATTCGCGGCTGAAGGCGGCGAGCTTCGCCTGGGAGAGCACGGCGTTCCCGATGCTGACGGGCACCCTGGTGACCGCGGCCGGCTTCCTGCCGATCGCGACCGCGGCCTCGAGCACCGGCGAGTACACGCGGTCGCTGTTCCAGGTGGTGACCATCGCGCTGGTCGTGTCGTGGATCGCGGCGGTGCTGTTCATCCCGTACCTCGGCGATCGCATGCTGCCGGACCTGGCGCACCCGCAACCGCTGCGGCCGGGTTCGTTCGCCGCGCGCCGGCGCGCGTTCCGCGAACGCCTGGCCGACCGCTGGC
The DNA here is from genome assembly GCA_035686325.1 of Lysobacteraceae bacterium. Lineage (GTDB taxonomy): Bacteria > Pseudomonadota > Gammaproteobacteria > Xanthomonadales > Xanthomonadaceae > JABFWF01. The sequence goes on along the minus strand of DASRZN010000343.1, from coordinate 26,349 downwards.
CGCAGTACGCCTTCGCGCTCGCACCGGCGGACCACGCGGCCGGCGACGCGCACATGCACGATCCCTACCAGCGGCCGTTCTACCGCCGCTTCCGCGCGCTGGTCGGCTGGTGCCTGGCGCACCGCTGGCTGGTGATCGCGGCGACGGTGGCCGCGCTGGTCGCCTCGCTGGCGCTGTTCCGCTTCGTGCCGCAACAGTTCTTCCCGGATTCGACCCGGCCGGAACTCATGGTCGACATGGAACTGGCCGAGGGCGCGTCGCTGCGCGCCACCGCCGCGCAGGCGCACCGGCTGGAGGCGCTGCTCAAGCAGCGCGAGGGCATCGACAACTTCGTCGCCTACGTCGGCACCGGCTCGCCGCGCTTCTACCTGCCGCTGGACCAGCAACTGCCGGCGACCAACTTCGCCCAGTTCGTGGTGCGCGCGCGGGACATCGCATCGCGCGAGGCCCTGCGCGGCTGGCTGATCGACGAGGTGATCCCGCAATTCCCGCAGCTGCAGCTGCGCGTGACCCGGCTGGAGAACGGCCCGCCGGTGGGCTACCCGATCCAGTTCCGCGTGTCGGGCGAGCACATCGACCGGGTGCGCGCGCTGGCGCGCGAGGTCGCCGACCAGGTGCGCGCCAACCCGCACGTCACCAACGTCAACCTCGACTGGGACGAGCCGAGCAAGGTCGTGCGCCTGGTGATCGACCAGGACCGCGCGCGCGCGCTCGGGGTGAGCTCGGAGCAGGTCGCGCACTTCCTGTCGGGCGCGCTGTCCGGGCTGCAGGTCAGCACCTACCGCGAGGGCAACGAGCTGATCGGCATGCTGCTGCGCGGATCCGACGCCGACCGCGAACGCCTGGACCTGCTCGGCAGCCTCGCCGTGCCGACCGCCAGCGGCAAGTCGGTGCCGCTGGCGCAGGTCGCGCGGCTGGAGCAGGGCTTCGAGGAAGGCATCGTCTGGCATCGCAACCGGCTGCCGACGGTGACCGTGCGCGCCGACATCCGCGACGACGCACTGCCGCCCAGCGTGACCGGCGAGATCGCACCGACCCTGGACGGGATCCGCGCGGCGCTGCCGGCCGGCTACCTGCTGGAGACCGGCGGCACGGTCGAGGACTCCGCGCGCGGGCAGAACTCGATCGTCGCCGGCATGCCGCTGTTCCTGATCGTGGTGCTGACCCTGCTGATGCTGCAGTTGCGCAGCTTCTCGCGCACGTTGCTGGTGTTCCTGACCGCGCCGCTGGGACTGATCGGCGTGACCCTGTTCCTGCTGGTGTTCCGGGTGCCGTTCGGTTTCGTCGCGATGCTCGGCACGATCGCGCTGGCCGGCATGATCATGCGCAACTCGGTGATCCTGGTCGACCAGATCGAACAGGACATCGCCGCTGGCCACGACCGCTGGACCGCGGTGATCGAGGCGACCGTGCGCCGCTTCCGCCCGATCGTGCTGACCGCCCTGGCCGCGATCCTGGCGATGATCCCGCTCTCGCGCAGCGCGTTCTTCGGGCCGATGGCGGTCGCGATCATGGGCGGGCTGACGGTGGCGACGGTGCTCACCCTGCTGTTCCTGCCGGCGCTGTACGCGGCCTGGTTCCGCGTGCGCCGCGACGAAGGCCCGCGCATGGCCTGACGGTTTTCGCGGCTGGGTCGCCCGCTGCCCTTCCCCCTCCCAGGCACGGGCGACCCGGTGCGCGATTTGTGGGCGGATCCTGCCCGGTCATCTTGCCGGGCACCGACCCGGGTCGGGCAAGCGGCCTTCACGGCGCCGCGCTGGCCCCGCCGCGGCGCGCGTGGTCAAATGCGCGGCGAAGCGGGGGTACCGGCGCGCTGTCCCGAACAAGGCGGCCGCTGGTTGAGACAGACCCTTCGAACCTGATGCGGTTGAGACCGCCGTAGGGAAGCTTCGCCGGGCGCGCCGCGCCCGCGCGCCGCCGCTTCGTCCGCCCGCATCCGGGCCCCGACCAGGACGAACGCCGATGAATGCCGTGCCCGCTGTCGACCAGCAACTCCTTCGCCGCACCGAACAGCTGTCGGAGGCGATGACCCGCCCGATTCCCGGATCGCGCAAGATCCACGTCGAAGGCTCGCGCGCGGACCTGCGCGTGCCGATGCGCGAGATCGCGCTGACGAAGACGCCGACACTGTTCGGCGGCGAGGACAACCCGCCGGTCACGGTCTACGACACCTCCGGCCCGTACACCGATCCGGACGCGCGCATCGACCTCGCCGCCGGCCTGCCGCCGCTGCGCGCCGCCTGGATCGCCGAGCGCGGCGACAGCGAGCCGCTGGCCGGGCTGTCCTCCGACTTCGGCCGCCGCCGCGAGTCCGACCCGAAGCTCGCGCCGGTGCGCTTCGGGCACCGCCCGCTGCCGCGCCGCGCGCGCGCCGGCGCCAACGTCACCCAGATGCACTATGCCCGCCGCGGCATCGTCACCCCGGAGATGGAATTCGTCGCGATCCGCGAGAACCAGCGGCTGGACGCGGTGCGCGACGCGCTGCTGCGCGCGCAGCACCCGGGCGAAAGCTTCGGCGCCAGCATCCAGCAGGCGATCACGCCGGAGTTCGTGCGCGACGAGATCGCCCGCGGCCGCGCGATCCTGCCCAACAACATCAACCACCCGGAAAGCGAGCCGATGATCATCGGCCGCAACTTCCTCACCAAGATCAACGCCAACATCGGCAACTCCGCGGTGTCCTCGGGCATCGCCGAGGAGGTCGAGAAGCTGGTGTGGGCAATCCGCTGGGGCGCCGACACGGTGATGGACCTCAGCACCGGCAAGCACATCCACGAGACCCGCGAGTGGATCCTGCGCAACTCGCCGGTGCCGATCGGCACCGTGCCGATCTACCAGGCGCTGGAGAAAGTGGACGGCGCCGCCGAGGAGCTGACCTGGGACATCTTCCGCGACACGCTCATCGAGCAGGCCGAGCAGGGCGTGGACTACTTCACCATCCACGCCGGCGTGCTGCTGCGCTACGTGCCGCTGACCGCGAAGCGGGTCACCGGCATCGTCAGCCGCGGCGGCTCGATCCTCGCCAAGTGGTGCCTGGCCCACCACCGGGAGAATTTCCTCTACACCCACTTCGAGGAGATCTGCGAGATCATGAAGGCCTACGACGTGGCCTTCTCGCTCGGCGACGGCCTGCGCCCGGGCTGCATCGCCGACGCCAACGACGCCGCCCAGTTCGGCGAGCTGGAGACGCTGGGCGAGCTGACGAAGATCGCCTGGAAGCACGACGTCCAGACCATGATCGAAGGCCCCGGCCACGTGCCGATGCAGCTGATCAGGGAGAACATGGACAAGCAGCTGCGCGAGTGCGGCGAGGCGCCGTTCTACACGCTCGGGCCGCTGACCACCGACATCGCGCCGGGCTACGACCACATCACCAGCGCGATCGGCGCGGCGATGATCGGCTGGTTCGGCACCGCGATGCTGTGCTACGTCACGCCCAAGGAACACCTCGGCCTGCCCGACCGCGAGGACGTGCGCGAGGGCATCATGGCCTACCGGATCGCCGCGCACGCGGCCGACCTCGCCAAGGGCCACCCGGGCGCACAGGTGCGCGACAACGCGCTGAGCAAGGCGCGCTTCGAGTTCCGCTGGGAGGACCAGTTCCACCTCGGCCTGGATCCGGAGCGTGCGCGCGAATTCCACGACGAGACCATGCCGAAGGACGCGCACAAATCGGCGCACTTCTGCTCGATGTGCGGGCCGAAGTTCTGCTCGATGAAGATCACCCAGGACGTGCGCGACTACGCCGCCGAGCATGGCGTGGACGGCGCGCAGGCGCTGGAGGCGGGCATGGCGGAAAAAGCCGCCGAGTTCCGCGAGGCGGGCGCGGAGGTCTACCGGCGCGGATAGGCGGCACCGCGCCGCGCCGGGAGCCCGGCCTGCCGCGCGCCGTGTTAAGCACTCCTAAAGAACGCCAAGAAGGGCACAGCACCCGGGCAACCGGGAGCAAATCGATCCGGAGTTTCCCCGGCATCGTGTCGTCATGCCGCAGCCGCGGCCGACACCACTCCGGAGGGGATCCCATGGATCGCAAGTTGCTGGTCACCGCCATCTGCGCGGCGCTCGCCGCGCCCGTCTTCGCGCCGGCGGCGCATGCCCAGGACGCCGCGCAGGCGCAGCAGGCCACGTCCGCCGACCAGTCCGGGGACACCTCCGACACCGCCGCCGAACTCGACAAGGTGGTGGTGACCGGTTCGCGCATCCCGCGTACAGAGCTGGAGACCGCCTCGCCGGTGCTGACGATCACCGCCGAGGAGATCCAGAAGCAGGGCTTCCGCAACGTCTCCGACGTGCTGCGCGCGCAGCCGCTGTCCACCGGCGCGGTGCAGGACAACCAGTTCGCCGGCTTCACCGCCACCGCGACCACGATCAGCCTGCTCGGCCTGTCGCCGAGCTTCACGCTGGTCCTGCTCGACGGCCGCCCGCTCGCCGATTACCCGCTGCTCTACAACGGCCAGAGCAACTTCACCGACCTGACCAGCATCCCGACCGCGATGGTCGAGCGGATCGACATCCTGCCGGGCAACCAGTCCTCGATCTACGGTTCGGCGGCGATCGCCGGCGTGGTCAACATCATCCTCAAGAAGCGCCTGGACGGCATCCAGCTGGACGCGCGCCTGGGCGGCTACAGCGAGGGCGGCGGCGACAACGAGCGCCTGCAGCTGACCGGCGGCCAGCAGTGGGACAAGTTCGGCGTGACCTGGGGGCTGCAGTACAGCCACCAGGACCCGATCTACATGCACGAGCGCGACTACACCGACACCACCGACGACAACCCGAACCCGGCCCTGCGCTACGGCAGCCGCACCTTCATCATCCTCGACGGCTTCACCGGCACCTACAACGATCCGGGCGACCACTGCGATGCGCTGTCGTTCCTGTACGGCGGCACCACCTTCAAGGACAACCGGCCCGGCCGCGGCGACTTCTGCGGCAGTCGCGCGCAGCCCGGCTACGCGACCCTGCTCAACGAGGAGCGCGGGCTGTCGGGTTATTTCAACGGCTCCTTCAACCTCAGCGACAGCGCCGACCTGTACGCGACGGTGCTGGTGGGCCGCAACAAGGCGCGCAACGACAGCGGCTCGCGCTTCTGGGTGCCGGATTACAACGGCACCCACCAGAATTACGTGTGGAACGTCACCGAGGGGACCCTCGAGACCTACCAGCGCATCTTCGCGCCGGAGGAAACCCCGGAGGATGGCCGCTTCTACACCGCCGACTCGGATTCCTATTCGGCGGCATTCGGCATCAAGGGCACCTTCGGCGACAGCGGCTGGGACTATGACGCCTATTACAGCCGCGCCGGCTACAAGGTCACCTCCGACCAGCTGTGGCCGCTGGTCGAGCCGATGGAGGACTTCTTCCGCGAGCAGTTCATGGGGCCGCAGCTTGGCACCTACTACGGCTACCCGGTGTACGCGCCCGACAAGGACGCGTTCTACCAGGCGCTCACCCCGGAACAGTTCCGCAGCTTCTCCGACCACATCCACAACGTCTCGCGCACCTGGACCCAGAACCTCAACTTCCAGGTGGTCAACGGCAACCTGTTCGAGCTGCCGGCGGGCCCGGTCGGCATGGCCGCGGTGGTGCAGGCGGGCAGCCAGTTCTGGGACAACCCGATCGACCCGCGCGTGAGCGGCGGCGACTTCTTCGGCATCAACGGCACCAGCGGCCGCGGCAAGCGCAACAGCGAGGCGGTCGGCGTGGAGTTCAGCATCCCGCTGCTGGAACAGCTGACCGCGGACGTCGCGCTGCGCTACGACGCCTACCAGAACGTGGACGCCGGCTCGGACTCGGCGCTGACCTACAAGTTCGGCCTCGAGTTCCGGCCGAGCGAGGCGCTGCTGTTCCGCGGCAATTTCGCCACCGCCTTCCGCGCGCCGGACATGGGCTACATCTTCACCGGCGGCAACGGCTTCTTCACCACCCAGACCGACTACTACAAGTGCGAGATCGACCCGGCCAACTGCAACCTGTACCAGGGCCTGTCGATCGAGGCCAACCAGGTCGGCAACCCCGACCTGAAGTCGATCACCGCGAATTCCTTCGGTTTCGGCTTCGTGTGGGCGCCGAGCGCCAACTTCGACCTGCACGCCGACTACTACAACGTCGCGATCGAGGACGAGGTCGTGCCGCAGTCGGTCGCGACCACCCTGTTCGACGAGAACGAATGCCGCCAGGGCCGGCTCGACATCAACTCCGGGCGCTGCCAGGACGCGCTGTCGCGGGTGATCCGCCTCGCGCCGAACCCGGGCAACCCGCTGCTCAGCGAGAACGTCGACCTGGTCATCGTCAAGGGCATCAACATCGCCGAGGAGAACGTCTCCGGCGTCACCGCCGGCGCCAACTGGCGGCTGCCCACCGACAGCATCGGCGATTTCCGCCTCGGCCTCGAATACAACCTGACGCTGAAGCACAAGACCAAGACCTCGCCCGACAGCGCGCCGTTCGACGTGTTCGGCAACGGCCAGGCGCTGACCGCCGAGTTCAAGAGCATCGTCACCGGCGACCTCGGCTGGGAGCTCGGGCGCTGGTCGGCCAACCTGCACGGCATCCGCTACGGCTCGCTGCCGAACTACGCGCGCCAGTTCGCCACCGTCACCAACGGCGTCGAGCCCGGCATGGTGGGCCCGTGGATGCTCTACAACCTGAGCGTGGACTACGACCTCACCGAGAAGAGCACGCTCAGCCTGATCGTCAACAACATCCGCAACTCGCGCCCGCCGGAAGATCCCAGCTACGACGGTTCGCAGGGCTTCGCGCCGCCGTTCTACAACATCTTCGCGTACAACGGGTACGGCCGGTCGTTCTGGGTCGAGTACAAGATCGCCTTCGGCGGTACCGATTGAGGCAGGGCACCGCGCTTGGCGCGGGGCCATCCGGCCCCGCGGTTTCAGGGCCCCTGCAACCGCTCGCGCAGTGGCTGCAGGCGTTCGCCGTAGCGGCGCCAGGCGCCGAGCCCGCGCGCGTCGATCGGCTGTCGCACCTGCGCGCTGCTGAGGGTGGCGACGCTGCCGGAGGTTCCGTCGTGGTCCAGGCAGCGCGGATCGAACGGCAGCCCGCAGAACGCGAGCAGGCGCCGGCACGCCGCCTCGGTGTCGCCGACCAGGTCGGCGTAGGGCAGGTCGAGCACGAAGCCGGGCGCGACCGCGTGCCAGTGCCGCATCAGCCGCGCGTAGCGCCGGTGATGGGCGGCGAGGCGGCCGAATTCGTAACTGTAGGCGTAGGCGTCGCCGAACAGCGCGCGGTAGTTGGAGAAGCACACGTCCATCGGCTCGCGCACGACGTGCACGACCTTCGCCTGCGGCAACGCGCGGCGGATGCAGCCGACCAGCTGGAAGTTCGGCGGCAGCTTGTCGACATAGAACGGCCGGTCGCCGGCGCGCCACTGGCTCTGTTCGAGGTAGCGGCGGCCGAGCAGGTCGAAGTCGAGGCCGGCCAGCGCCTCCAGCAGCGCCTCGTCGAGCAGCGCGTGGCCATGCAGGTCGGCGGTCCAGCGCAGTTGCTTCGGCAAATCGTTGAGTTCGCCGGCGGAGGCGACCTGCGGATGGCGGCCGAGGATCGTCTCGAGCAGGGTCGTGCCCGAGCGCGGCATGCCGACGATGAAGATCGGCGCCGGACCGGGCTGCGGCGCAGCGCGGCGGGCGAGGAAAGCCGCGTCGAAGCGGCGTTCGATCGCGGCGAACTGGCGCGCCTCGGCGTCGTCGTCGTGCGGCAGGCGCGCGGCCATCACCGCGTTGCCGCGTTGCAGCGCCGCCCATGCGCCGTCGAGGTCGCCGAGGTCTTCGAGTTCCTTGTACAGCGCGAACTCCAGCGCGGCGTGGTCCTCGCCGCCAGGCGCGACCTCCGCCAGCCGCCGGCGCAGGAAACCGACGTGGTTGGACTGCGCGGTCTGCCTGCGGATGCGCGCCAGCGACAGCGAAGCGCGGCCGAAGGTGGGGCCGCTCCGCAGGCATGCCTCCATCTCCGCCTCCGCTTCCGCGAGGCGGCCGTTGAACTGCAGCTGCAACGCGTGGAAGTAACGGAAGTCGGGCGTGTCGTAGCCGCCGGCGCGGGCGCGTTCCATCAGCGCCAGCGCCTGCGCGTGCAGACCGAGGCCCTGGCACACGTGGCCGAGCGCGGTCAGCACCGGGCCGGAGCGGGCGCGTTCGACGGCCGGGTGGCGCAGGCAGGCGCGCGCGGCGTTGGTTTCGCCCAGCTGCGCGAGCGCCTGCGCGATCCGCGCGACCAGCGCGCCGTCGTCCGGCAGGGCGGCCGCCGCCTCGTGCATCTGCGCGGCGGCCTCGCGCACCCGGCCGCCGGCGAGGATCACGCTGGCCAGCAGCATGCGCGCGCCGAGGTGGCGCGGCTGCAGCGCGAGCAGCGCCTCGAAGGCGCGCCGCGCCTCGCCGTAGCGGCGGGCCTGGACGTGCTGCTGGCCGTCGCGCCACAGCGCGCCGGCCGCGGCGGGCGGCGGGGACTGGAGGGACATGCGCGCTCCGGCGGGCGACGCCGCACGCTAGCACGCCACCTGCGCGCCGGCTTGGCGCGGATTGGCGACTGAGACCGGTACTTCCGGCGGTGTCGTCGCAATTCCGACCCGGGTATAGGATGCTGCCAAGGCCGGCGAACGACCGCGCGCCGCCGGCGGTGACCCGCGCGCCATCCGACGATGCCATGCTCAACCAGCACCGCAACCTCGTCGTACCGGAAGCAGACCACCTGCGGGTGGGCGACTGCGTGGTCGACATCGCGCGGCGCGAGGTCGATGGCAGGGGTGACGAGCCGCGCCGGATCACCCTGAAGGCGCTGCAGGTGCTGCTGGTGCTGGCCGCGCACCAGGGCAAGGTGGTCAGCCGCGAGGCGCTGCTGGAATGGGTGTGGGCCGACACCATGCCCACCGACGACGTGCTGACCCAGGCCGTCACCCAGCTGCGCAAGGCCTTCGGCGACGACCGCGATGCGCCGCAGTACATCGAGACCATCGCCAAGGGCGGCTATCGCCTGCTGGCGCCGGTGGAATGGCTGCAGGCGCCGCCGTCGCCGCCGATCCCCGTCGCCGCCGCGCCGGCGCCGCGTTCGGCCGAGGTCATCGCGATGCGGCGCCACGCGGCCGCCGAACCGGCGCCGGAAGCATCGGCCGAACCCGCCACGCCTTCGGCCGCGCCCGCGCCCGCGCGTCGGCGCATGCCGGCGTTCGCCTGGGCACTGCCGGTCGCCGCGATCGCGGTGGCGGTCGCCGCGTTCGCCTGGTGGCCGCGCCGCGCCGCCGATCCGCCCGCGCCGGCGCCGGTCGCCGCGCCGCCCGCCGCCGCAGTGGCGCCGGCCCAGTACCAGCGCATCACCTCGCTGCCGGGCAGCGAGATGTGGCCGAGCCTGTCGCCCGACGGCGCGCAGGTGGTGTACAGCGCGTGGGTGCCGGAAGGCGACCAGGCCGGCCTGCTGGTGCAGACCACGGCGCCGGTGACCGCGCGCGCGATCACCGAGCCGCCCAAGGGCGTGCAGGACAACATGCCGGTGTGGTCGCCGAACGGCCGCGAGATCGCGTTCGAGCGCTGGGGCCCGGGCGACCGCTGCGGCCTCTACATCGTGCCCGCCAGCGGCGGCGCCGCGCGCCACGTCGCCGATTGCCGGCGCGGTTCGGAAGGCACGTTCAGCTGGCACCCCGATGGCCGCCACCTGATCGCCAGCGGACTCGGCGTCTTCGAGGACGACGGCGCGCTGCACCTGCTCGACCTCGCCACCGGCGAGTGGACCCCGCTTGCCTACGACAAGGGCGAGAGCGACTACGACCTCGCGCCGGTGTATTCGCCGGACGGCAAGTGGATCGCGTTCCACCGCAACATCTCGCTGTCCGACGTGTGGCGCGTGCCCGCCGCGGGCGGCAAGCCGGAGCGGCTGACCGGCCTGCGCACCAACATCTTCGGCCTGGCGTGGACGCCGGACAGCCGCGCGATCGTGTTCAGCCGCTACCAGGACGCTTCGGTGCAGCTGTCGCAGGTCGACGTCGACAGCCACGCCGTCCGCGACCTCGGCATCGAGAATGCCGGCTGGCCGGCGATCGCCGCGCGCGCGCCGTCGATGGCCTTCATCGTCGACCAGACCGAGACCGTGCTCTTCCGCGCCGACCTCGCGCATCCGCAAACGCCGCCGCAGCGGGTGTTCCCGTCCAGCGGCATGGACCTGATGCCGTCGGTGTCGCCCGACGGCAACCAGATCGCCTACATGTCCGACCGCTCGGGACGGATGGCGCTGTGGTGGGGGCGGCTCGGCCAGGCGGATTCGCTGCGCCTGATCGAGGGCGTCACCCCGGTGCCGCGCTTCGGCGCGGTGTGGTCCGCCGCGGGCGACCGCTTCCTGGTGGTCGGCCGCGACGGCGTGCAGCTGGCGCTGTACGAGGTCGCCCCGGAAAGCGGACGCGTGCAGCGCCTGCCGGTGCCGGCGGGCGACGTCGTGCACGGCGCCTACGTGCCGGGCACCGATCGCCTGCTGGTGGTGGTCGACCAGGGCGCAGGCCGGCTCGGCCTGACCCTGTATGACCGCGCGCGCACGCCGTGGCGGACGCTGGCGCAACTGGACGACGTGCTGATGACGCGGGTGGATCCGGCGCGCAAGCGGATCCTGTTCACCCGCCCGACCAGCAGCGGCCTGTGGCAGGCCGGCCTGGACCTGCGCGACGTGCGCAAGATCAGCGAATCCCCCGCGGTCGGCGCGAGCCGGCGCCTGGCGCTGACCGCGGACGGCCTGCGCCTGGCCACCGGCGGTCGCGACTGCGTGCTGCGCTGGCTGCCGCTGGAGGGGCTGGAGAAGACGCAGGTGGCGCAGTCGCCGTGCCGGCATGAGGGCGAGATGCGGGTCAGCAGCATCAGCCTCGACGAAGACCGCCAGCTGCTCTATTACGCGGCGGAGCACACCACCAACTCCGACATCGGCTGGATGCCGCTCGCCGACCGCTGACGACCGCGGCGCGCGGTTTACCATGCGCGCATGCCTTCCGGATGGTCGCGATGAAACTGCAGGTGCCCTTCATCCAGTTGCCGGTGCGTTTCGACGCCGACGTGCTGGCGGCGGAAGTCGCCGCGCTCGGCGAGGAGGCCTGGCGGCCGCACCCGCAGGGATATCCCGGCAACAGCGCGCTGACCCTGGTGACCACCGGCGGCGACCCGGACAGCGACGCGGTCGGCGGGCGCATGCTGCCCACGCCGTGGCTGCGCCGCTGTCCTTACCTGATGCAGGCGATGGCCAGCCTCGGCGCGGTCTGGGGCCGCTCGAGACTGATGCGCCTGTCCGGCTACGCCGAGGTCACCCCGCACGCCGACATCAACTACTACTGGCGCGAGCGCATGCGCGTGCACCTGCCGATCGTGACCCAACCAACCGTGCGATTCGCCTGCGGCGACGCGCAGGTCAACATGGCGGCCGGCGAGTGCTGGATCTTCGATACCTGGCGCATGCACCACGTCGTCAACGACGCCGAACAGGCGCGCATCCACCTGGTCGCGGACACGGTCGGCGGCGACGGCTTCTGGGAGCTGGTCGGCCGCGGCCGCGCGCCCGGCATGCCGGCGCGTCCCGACTGGCGCGCGGAACCGGTCCCGCCGCGCCGAGACGGGCAGCCCGAACTCACCTGCGAGGCGGTCAACGTGCCGGTGGTGATGACCCCGTGGGAGCTGCGCGAACACCTCAGCTTCCTGCTCGGCGAGGCCGAGCCCGCGCCGGCGCTGGCACCGCTGCAGCAGGTCATCGCCCGCTTCAGCCGCAGCTGGCAGGCGCTGTGGGCTCGTTACGGCGAGGATCCGGCCGGCTGGGCCGACTACCGGCGCGCACTGGACGCCTTCGCACGGGAGGCCGCGCCCCTGGCCGGGGCGGTCCAGTTGCGCAACCGCAACGGCTTCCTGAAGGTGCTCAACGCCGTCGTCGTGCGCACCGCGCTGGCCGGAAACCCGGACGCGGCCGACGCCGAAACGCGTGGCGACACGGCCCCGCCGCGGCGGATGCCGGCCGCACCGTGACTTTCGGACGCGCCTGCGTGGCGGCGCAAGTGGTTGATCCTGAAAGGGTCAGGAGAATTTCCGGAGAATTTCGGGAAGGCGGCAGGCTTTTTTCCTGACGCCCGCCGGGCACCCGGGTGATACCGGCGGCCGTATCCGACACAGGAGACGGCCATGCAACTGCACACCCTCTGGGCCGACCGCGGCGAAGCGCTCGACCACATCGGGCAAGACGATCCTGCGCCGCGCGCGCGGCTGGCCGCGGTCAGCCGCTCGGCCAGCCTCGGCGTCGCCGACGGCCACGGCGCGTTCTGGCTGGTGCTGCGCGGTAGCGCCCAGCTCGAATGCCGCGAAGGCCGCTTCCGCCTGCAGGCGGGCGACTGGATCGCGATGGACCGCGACTCCCGCCCGACCCTGCTCGGCGGCCGCCGCACCCTCGCGCTCGCGCTGCTGCTGCCAGCGGCCGGCGCCTCGGCGCTGGAACAGCCCGACCTGCCCGCCCTGCATCCCGGCCGTGGCCGCCTGAGCCGGCGGCAGATGCGCCTGGCGCTGCAGTTGTGGCGGCGCCACGCCGCGGCGGTGCGCGCCCACCCCGGCGAGGACGTGGGCGGCAGCCTGCGCACGGTCGTCCACTTCCTCGCCTCGTTGCAGGCCGGGCTCGACCACTACGTCGATCGCTGCCCGGGACGCTCGCTGCGGCGCAAGCGGCAGGTGTTCGCGCGCATGCAGCGCGCGCGGCTGTACCTGGACGGCAACCTCGGCCACCCGGTGCGGCTGGCCGAGCTCGCCCAGCTGTGCAACTTCTCGGTCTGGTACTTCACTAAGACCTTCCACGCGCTGTACGAGGAGGGGCCGCGCGAGGCGATCGCGCGCACCCGCCTGCGCCAGGCGTCGGAACTGCTGGAGCAGACCAGCCTGTCGGTGGGCGAGGTCGGTGCGGCCTGCGGTTTCGAGAATCCGTGCAGCTTCGCGCGCGCGTTCCGCGCGCACTACGGCACCACCGCCAGCGGCTACCGGGCCAAGCGGTGCGCGGGTGCCTCGCCAAGCCGCGCACAGCGAACCGGCAGCCGCGCCCAAGCGATGGCGATGGTCGAACCGTAACGTGGGTCGTGCGTTTTACGCATCGCTAACAACTTCACGGAGACTCCCCATGGCACTTCGCAACCTGCGATCCGCGCTGCGGATCGCCTCGTTGCCGGCGGGCATCGCCGCCGTTCTCGCTTCCCCGCTCGCCGCGGCACAGGACGCGGCGCCCGAGGCGGCGCAGGCTCCCGAGCCGCAGGCGGCTACCCTCGACCGCATCGAGGTGACCGGTTCGCGCATCCGCCGCGTCGACGCGGAGAACGCGAGCCCGGTAATCACCATCGACCGCGCCGCGATCGAGAAGACCGGCAAGATCACCATCGGCGACCTCGTGCAGGAATTGCCGACCATCGCCGGCGCCGCGACCAACCCGACCGTCAACAACGGCGGCGGCAGCGGCGCGTCCACCGTCGACCTGCGCGGCCTCGGTTCGCAGCGCACCCTGGTGCTGATCAACGGCCGGCGCGTGCTGCGCGTGGGCGGCCTGGACGGCGGCGCCGACGTCAATGCGATCCCGGCCTCCGCGGTCGAGCGCATCGAAGTGCTCACCGTCGGCGCGTCCTCGGTGTACGGCTCCGACGCGATCGGCGGCGTCGTCAACTTCATCATGCGCAAGGACTTCGAGGGCCTGCAGGCCTCGATCGACTACGGCATCTCGAGCCGCGAGGACGGCCAGCGCACCGGCGGCTCGCTGACCTTCGGCCAGGCGGCCGAGCGCGGCAACATCATCGCCGGCGTCAGCTACAACAAGTTCGACGCGATCTCCTCCAACGACCGCGACTACTCCAAGGACGCGACCTACCTGTACGGCGGCTACGTCACCGTGCTGGGGTCCAGCCGCAACCCGCGCGGCTTCATCTCGCTGCCGGAAGACAACCCGACCGCGGTCGCGCTCGGCTGCACCAACGTGACCCGGGTGCCGGGCGCGGTCGGCGACGACCCCGTCAACGACTATCGCTGCTACGACCCCGCGGTCGACTCCTACAACTACCAGGCGGTCAACCTGATCCAGACGCCGCAGGAGCGCACCAACGCGTTCTTCCTCGGCAACTACCAGGTCAGCGACGACCTCAACGCGTTCATCGAGTACTACCACAACAAGACCGCGGCCAACTTCGCGATCGCCGCGCTGCCGTTCGACGCGCGCACCGACGCGGTGGTGATCTCCGCCGACAACTTCTACAACCCGTTCGGGGTGGATTTCGGCGCCGACGCCAACATCACCGGCCAGACCTTCCGCAACCGCTTCACCTCGCTGGGCCAGCGTGCCGGCTTCTTCGACACCACCAGCGACCAGCTGGTGACCGGCATCGAGGGCTTCCTCGGCGACAGCTGGAAGTGGGACGTCGCCCTCAACTACGGCCACCGCGCGCAGGACGCACAGGTGAAGGGCTACGTGTTCTACGATGGCCTGCGCGACGCGCTCGGCCCGTCGTTCATGGACACCGACGGCATCGTCAAGTGCGGTACCCCCGGCAACGTGATCGCCGGCTGCGTGCCGCTGAACATCTTCAACATCGACGATCCGCAGACGATCGAGACGCTGCGCCTGTACAACGTCAACCCGGTCGCGTCCACCACCTACATCTCCAAGGGGCTGGAGGCAAACGCCTCGGGCGACCTGTTCGAGCTGCCGGCGGGCGTGGCGCAGCTGGCGTTCGGCGCGCAGTGGCGCAAGGAATACCAGCGCAGCGAGGTCGAGTACGTCTCGATCGCCAATCCCGATGCGACCTGCATGATCTCGCAGGAGGCCTGCGGCTCCCCGGTCAAGGGCGGCTTCACCGCCAGCGAGCTGTACGCCGAGCTGTTCCTGCCGCTGCTCAAGGACGTGCCGTTCGCGCAGACGCTGAACGTGACGCTGGGCTCGCGCTTCTCCGACTACGACCTGTTCGGCAGCAACACGAGCTCCAAGATCCAGGTCGAATGGCGGCCGATGGACGACCTGCTGTTCCGCGGCACCGTCGCCGAGGTCTTCCGCGCGCCGAGCATCACCGACCTGTTCGCCGGCCCGGCCGGCAACGCGCCGGTCTTGCAGGACCGCTGCGTCGGCTACGTGTTCGATCCGGCCAACCCGTCGATCCACGACCGCGCCTGCGGCCCGGCCAGCGGCGCCACCAACATCCCCGCCGGCGGCATCGAGGATTCCGGCCTCAGCCAGTCGACCGGCGTCACTTCCGGCGCGGCCTACGTCGGCTACGACCTCAAGCCGGAGCAGGGCAAGTCCTTCGACTGGGGCCTGGTGTACGACCCGAGCTGGCTGCCGGGCTTCTCGGTCAGCCTCGACTACTGGCGCCTGTACCTCAACGACACGATCACCAACATCGACGCGCAGATCGTGCTCAATTCCTGCTACGACGACCCCAACAACCAGCTGTGCGACTTCGTCAACCGCTTCAGCGACGGCCAGATCAACTACATCCGCCAGCCGACCGTGAACCTCGGCCGCCTGGACGCGAAGGGCTGGGACCTGGCGTTGCGCTACCGGCTGAACGACACCGCCGCGGGCGACTGGACCTTCGGCTTCGACGGCACCTACACCGCGCAGTGGGACAACGACACCGACCCGGACAGCGAGCTGGATCCGGTCCGCCACATCGCCGGCCACTTCAACAACTCCTACGGCATGTTCGCCCGCGTCCGCGGCCGCGCCTTCGTCAACTGGAGCATGGGCGACTGGTCGGCGAGCTGGCGGATGCGCTACATCGGCCCGTTCGACCTCGGCAACGCCGACGACCGCCAGGGCAGCAGCGCCGACGCGGCCTGCCTGCACGACCCGGTCACCGGCGAGCCCAACGCGTTCTGCGGCGTCGAACTGCACTACGGCAGCACGCTCTACCACAGCCTGTCGGTGAGCTACGCGTTGCCGGCGATCAGTTCGCGGATCGACGTGGGCGTGGACAACGTGTTCGACAAGCAGCCGCCGATGATGTTCCAGAACAACGTGCTCAACGCCAACACCGACGTCAGCAGCTTCGACACGATCGGCCGCTACTTCTTCGCGCGCTACACCGTGAAGTTCTGAGCGGCACCGCTTGAAAGACAAAAGGCCGCGCGGGCAACCGCGCGGCCTTCTTCTTTTTCCGCGGGGCGCGTCGTCAGAAGCGCGGCTTGTCGCCTTCCGGGGTGCCGGCGTAGCGGTCCATCGACTCGACGATGATCGCGCGCGCTTCGTCGGCGCCGCCCCAGCCGTCGATCTTCACCCACTTGCCCTTCTCGAGGTCCTTGTAGTGCTCGAAGAAGTGGCCGATGCGCTCCAGCCAGTGGCCGCTGACCTTGGCGATGTCGTCGATGTGGGCGTAGCCGGCGAACACCTTGTCCACCGGCACCGCGAGGATCTTCTCGTCGCCGCCGGCCTCGTCCTTCATCTTCAGCACGCCCACCGGACGGCAACGGATCACCGAGCCGGGGATCAGCGGCAGCGGCAGGATCACCAGCACGTCGGCCGGATCGCCGTCGCCGCAGATGGTGCGCGGAATGTAGCCGTAGTTGCAGGGATAGCGCATCGGGGTGGACAGGATGCGGTCCACGAAGATCGCGCCCGAGGCCTTGTCGACCTCGTATTTGACCGGCTCGGCGTCCTTCGGGATCTCGATGATGACGTTGATTTCGTCCGGCGGGTTCTTGCCGGTGGGGACGTGGTCCAGGCCCATTGCGCTTGCTTGCTCCGACGTGGAAGGAGGGCCGCCCGGGGAGGGGCAGCCGGAAAAGGAGGGGGAAAGGGCCGCAATTCTACGCGCCCGCGCCCGCCGGCCGCAGCGCGGCGGCCGGCGGTCAGGCCGGCACGGCGCCGGCGAGCCGCGCGGCGAGGGCCGCCGCCTGCGCGCGCAACTCGGCGACCGCGGTGGATTCCCAGCATTCGCCGCGGCGCAGGGCGCCGACCACGTGCAACCCCGGCACCGGCGTGCCGTGGGCGTCCAGCAGCGCGCCCTGGGGATCGCAGGCCAGGCCCAGCCCGGTCGGGTCGGGCACGGCCAGGCCGTCTCCCAGCAGCTGCGCGAGCAACGGCGAGGCACTGGCGCGCAGGTCGGCGTCCAGCCCGGTCGCGAAGATGACGTGGGCGACTTCGAGCGCCGTCGTCGCTTCCGCGTGGCGCGGGCGGATCGTGGCGCGCAACCCGTCGCCGGCGGCGTCCAGGGCCAGCAGGCGGCCGGCGAGCACCCGCAGCTGCCCGCGCGCCTGCGCGGCGTCCAGGCGCGCGCGCGTCTGCGGCGGCACGCGATGGCGCAGGGTGTCCCACCACGGTCGCAGGTGGCGCAGGAAGCGCCGGCGCACCGCCAGCGGCCAGCCGCGCCAGAGCCCCGGGGTCAATCCGCGCAGCGTTTCCACGAATCCATCCGCGCTGGTGCCGCCGGCGACCGCGGCACGGAAGCGCAGCACGGCCTCCGCGAGCCGCCCGCCTTCCAGCGCGGCCAGCACCGATGCCGGCAGCGGGGCGGGCGTCGCGTGCGCCTTGCGCATGCGCGGCAACAGGCCGCGTCGCGACAGGGCGACGATCGGGCCAGTGTGGCCCGCGGTTTCCAGCGATACCAGGAGGTCGGCCATGGTCAGGCCGGTGCCGACGATCAGTACCGGCGCGTCCGCGGCGAGGCCCGCCAGCGCGCCGGGCTGCCAGGGATCGGCGATCACCCCCGGCAGCGCCGCCTGCGACGGCGCCAGCCTGGCCGGCGCACCCGGCGCCAGCACGACCGCGTCGGCCTCGAGCGCGGTGCCGTCGTCCAGGTCGAGCCGCCAGCCGCGCGGCACGCGGGCCAGGGCCAGGACTTCCGCCCGCCGCACGCGCAGGCGCGCACCGCAGTCCGCCTGCGCGCGTTGCAGGCGATCATCGAGGTAGCGGCCATAGTCGAGGCGCGAAGCGAACCCGCCGCGGGCCTCGCCCTGCAGCCCGGACCAGTCGGCGAAATCCTCCGGTGCGTCCGCGGCGATGCCCATGCGGTCGGCGGGCACGTTGAGCAGGTGCTCCGGCTGCGCGGCGCCGTACGCCACGCCGCGGCCGAACAGCGCCGGCGCGCCGACCAGCACCGTGTCGATGCCCCTTGCGCAAAGTTGCAGGGCCGTCGCGACTCCGGCAAAGCCGGCACCCACCACCGCTGTACGCATGCGAGATCTTCTGGCGCCGCGCGCGCGGCGGGAGCGGCCCCGCCCAGCGGGACCGGCCGCGCACCTTACAGCACGGGCCCTGCAGGCTGCGCGACGCCGGGGTCGTTCCCGCCGCCGCCCGGTTTCCCTCGCACCCGCCCCTCTCCCCGCTGCGGGGAGAGGGGCGGCAGGACAGCCCCGCTTACAGCAGGGGCACCAGCAGCAGCGCGACGATGTTGATGATCTTGATCAGCGGGTTCACCGCCGGGCCGGCGGTGTCCTTGTACGGATCGCCGACGGTGTCGCCGGTGACCGCGGCCTTGTGGGCCTCGGAGCCCTTGCCGCCGAAGTTGCCGTCCTCGATGTACTTCTTGGCGTTGTCCCAGGCGCCGCCGCCGGTGGTCATCGAGATCGCGACGAACAGGCCGGTGACGATGGTGCCGATCAGCACGCCGCCGAGCGCCTTCGGCCCGAGCAGCAGACCGACCACCACCGGCACAGCAACCGGCAACAGCGAAGGCACGATCATTTCCTTGATCGCCGAGCGGGTCAGCATGTCCACCGCGCGGTCGTACTGCGGCTTGCCGGTGCCTTCCATGATGCCCTTGATCTCGCGGAACTGGCGACGCACTTCCTCCACCACCGCGCCGGCGGCGCGGCCGACCGCCTCCATCGCCATCGCGCCGAACAGATAGGGGATCAGGCCGCCGATGAGCAGGCCGATGATCACCATGTGGTCGGACAGGTCGAAGGTGAACACCTCGCCCGGGTTGTTGGCCTGCAGGTTGTGCGTGTAGTCGGCGAACAGCACCAGCGCCGCCAGCGCGGCCGAACCGATCGCGTAGCCCTTGGTCACCGCCTTGGTGGTGTTGCCGACCGCGTCCAGCGGGTCGGTGATGTCGCGCACCTCCGGCGGCAGCTCGGCCATCTCGGCAATGCCGCCGGCGTTGTCGGTGATGGGGCCGTAGGCATCCAGCGCGACGATCATGCCGGCCATCGACAGCATCGCGGTCGCCGCGATCGCGATGCCGTACAGTCCGCCGAGTTCGAACGCGCCCCAGATCGCGGCGCAGATGACGATCACCGGCAGCGCGGTCGCCTTCATCGACACGCCGAGGCCGGCGATGATGTTGGTGCCGTGGCCGGTGGTCGAGGCCTGCGCGATGTGCCGCACCGGCCGGAACTGGGTGCCGGTGTAGTACTCGGTGATCCACACGATCGCACCGGTCAGCACCAGGCCGATCAGGCCGCACAGGAACAGGTTGGTCGCGCTGATGGCCAGTGCGCCGTCCAGCGTGGTCAGCCCCTGCGGGAACATGTCGCGGGTGACGAACCAGAACGCCACCGCCGACAGCGCCGCCGACACGATCACGCCCTTGTACAGCGCGCCCATGATCGAGCCGCCCGCCTGCACCCTGACGAAGAACGCGCCGACGATCGACGCGATGATCGACACCGCGCCCAGCACCAGCGGGTATTTCACCGCGCTGGTGTCGGTGGCGAACATCAGGCCGCCGAGCAGCATGGTCGCGATCACGGTGACCGCGTAGGTCTCGAACAGGTCGGCCGCCATGCCGGCGCAATCGCCGACGTTGTCGCCCACGTTGTCCGCGATCACCGCCGGGTTGCGCGGGTCGTCCTCGGGGATGCCGGCCTCGACCTTGCCGACCAGGTCGGCGCCCACGTCCGCGCCCTTGGTGAAGATGCCGCCGCCCAGGCGCGCGAAGATCGAGATCAGCGAGGAGCCGAAGGCCAGGCCGACCAGCGCGTGCAGCGCGCGTTCGCCTTCCACGCCCATCGCCTGCAGCGCCATGTAGTAGCCGGCGACGCCCAGCAGGCCGAGCCCGACCACCAGCATGCCGGTGATCGCGCCGCCACGGAAGGCGACGTCCATCGCCTTGCCCATGCCGCTGCGCGCGGCTTCGGCGGTGCGCACGTTCGCGCGCACCGAGACGTTCATGCCGATGTAGCCGGCCGCGCCCGACAGCACCGCGCCGATCAGGAAGCCGATCGCCGTGTACCAGCTCAACGCGAAGCCGACGACGAGGAACAGCACGACGCCCGCGATCGCGATCGTCGTGTACTGGCGGTTGAGGTAGGCGCGCGCGCCTTCCTGGATCGCTGCGGCGATCTGCTGCATCCGTTCGTTGCCGGCGGGTTGCGCCGTGATCCAGCGCGCCGAGAAGATCCCGTACAGGATCGCGATGACGGCGCAGGCGAGCGCCAAGGTCAAACCGTACTGCTCCAGCATGAACCCCTCCCCGAAGGTGGATGCAACGTGGAATTTCGGATTTCTGGAACCTGAGTTGTCGGTTGCGCGCGGCGTGGGCCGGCGGTGGCAACCCTGCGACTATGGCACAGCGGCCGGGTCCGCGGTATGCGCGCGGTGCCGGCGCGCCGCGTCAAAGCCGGATTCAGCGCGGGCGTGGCAGCCTCGCGCGGTCACCCACAGCGGAGCCGGTCGATGGCCAGGCGCGTGCGACTCCCGGTCCTCGCCGGGTTGCTGTTGTCCAGCCTCGCCGCCGGCGGCGCGTCCGCCGCCGATGCGATGCCCGAGATCCGGCGCGCGGTCGCCACCGCGCAGGCGGTCGGCGTGGTGCACACGCTGCGCACCATTCCCGAAGCCTGCGCGCGCCTGCAGGGGCGCTTCACCGGCGAACCGGCGGCGCCCTACCGCTTCGAGGCGGTACGCACCGGCGAACGCTGCCAGCCGCGCGCGAAGCTGCTGGACGCGGCCAAGGTCCGGCCGGACGCGGCGCAGGGCTGGATCCTCAACGACCTGATCCGGGTGCCGAGCGCGGACTGCCCGGGCCGGCAGGCGGTGCTGCGGATCTGGCGCCATCCCGCCGATGCCGTCCCGCCCGGACTCGACGCCCAGGGGCGCGCGCGGATCTACCTGGAACAGTCGCTGCAACAGGCGCAATCCGGCCAACTGGCGCCGGTGCCGCTGTACGCGGCGGCGCTGACGGTGGAGGGCGCGGCCTGCCGCTGAGGTTCAGCCGTCCCAGCCCGGCAGTCGACGCGGCACCAGGGCATTGGCCGGCGTCGCGTACTTCGGCAACCCGTCGCGTCCGTAGGGCGGATAGGCTTCGCCGCGCACCAGCGGCTCGAGGTAGCGGCGCGCGGCCTCGGTGATGCCGTAGCCGTCCTTGCGGATGAAGCCCGCTGGCATCTTCTTCTCGCGGTTGGCGATCTTCTCCAGCGGCGCGGCCTCGACCGTCCAGCGGTAGGGCGCGTCGGCGGTGCGCACGATCACCGGCATCACCCCGTTCATGCCGCGCAGCGCGTATTGCACCGCCTTGCGGCCCACCGCCTGCGCCTGGCGCAGGTCGGTGAGCGAGGCGATGTGGCGGGCGGAGCGCTGCAGGTAGTCGGGCAGGGTCCAGTGCACCTTGTAGCCGAGCGCGTCCTTGACCCGGCCCGCCAGGTGCGCGGCGACGCCGCCGAGCTGGGTGTGGCCGAAGGCGTCGTGGCCGGCGCCGGCATCGGCGACGAAACGGCCCTGCGCGTCGCGGATGCCTTCGCTGGCCACCACGACGCACCAGCCGACGCGCTGCACGGTCTCGCGCACGCGGTCGAGGAACGGGCCCTCCTCGAACGGACGTTCGGGGAACAGGATCAGCTGCGGCGCATCGTCCGGGCCCTTGCCCGCCAGCCCCGCGGCCGCGGCCAGCCAGCCGGCGTGGCGGCCCATCGCCTCGTAGACGAAGACCTTGGTCGAGGTGTCGGCCATCGCGGCGACGTCGAGCGCGCACTCGCGCACCGACACCGCGGTGTACTTCGCCGCCGAGCCGAAGCCGGGGCAGCAGTCGGTCAGCGCGAGGTCGTTGTCAACGGTCTTCGGCACCGCCACGCAGGTCAGCGGGTAGTCGAACTCGCTCGCCAGCCGCGACACCTTCAGCGCGGTGTCGGCCGAATCGTTGCCGCCGTTGTAGAGGAACCAGCGCACGTCGTGCGCGCGCAGCACCGCCAGCAGGCGCTCGTACCTGGCCCGGTCCTCCTCCAGCGACTTCAGCTTGACCCGGCAGGAGCCGAACGCGCCGCCCGGGGTGTGGGCGATCGCGCGCAGGGTGGCGCGCGACTCGCGGGAGGTGTCGACCAGTTCCTCGCGCAGCACGCCGAGGATGCCGTTGCGGCCCGCCAGCACCTTCACCCCGCGCGCGCGCGCCGCCTCGATCACCGCAGCGGCGGTGGCGTTGATCACGGCGGTGACGCCGCCCGATTGCGCGTACAGGAGGGTGCCTTGGGCCATGCGGGCTCGGGTCCGGGTGGGGCGATGCGGTAAGCTGGCCGCCTGCGGCCGGGCGGCGGCGACGCCAAGTCTAGCCCCGGCCCGGTGCGATGCCCGTGAGCGTCGCGCCCCTTTCCCTTCGAAAGCCTTGCGGAGTGAGCAGATGCGATTGGTCTTGTTGGGCGCGCCGGGTTCCGGCAAGGGCACGCAGGCCGCGCGCCTGAAGGAGCACCTGCAGGTGCCGCACATTTCCACCGGCGACCTGCTGCGCGCCGAAGTCGCCGCCGGCAGCCCGCTCGGCCTGGCGGCCAAGGAAGTCATGGCGCGCGGGGAGCTGGTGTCCGACGCGATCCTGCTCGGCATGCTCGAGGAGCGTTTCGCCCGCCCGGACACCGAGCGCGGCTTCATCCTCGATGGCTATCCGCGCAACCTCGCCCAGGCCGACGCCCTCGATGGCCTGCTCACCCGCATCGGCCAGCCGTTCGATCACGCGGTGCAGCTGGAAGTGCCGACCGAACTGCTGGTCGAGCGCATCGCCGGCCGGGCCAAGGCCGAGGGCCGCGCCGACGATTCGCCGGAATCCGTGCGCACCCGCCTGCAGGTCTACGACAGCGCGACCGCGCCGGTGATCGAGTACTACCGCCAGCACGGCCAGCTCACCGTGGTCGATGGCGTCGGCACGCTGGACGAGGTGTTCAACCGCATCATCGAGGCGATTTCGCCGGTGCGCGAGGTCGGCTGAAGCGTCGGCGCCCGGCGCCAAAAGGAAAACGCCCCGGCATGCGGGGCGTTCCTGGGTGCCACTCCGTCGCCGCGATCAGTTGCCGGTGACGAGGGTCAGGTTGTAGGCCTGCAGGATCGGATTGACCGGCGTGAAGAACGTGGTCGCCTTGCTGGGCTTGCTGCCGCCGCCGCCGCCACCACCGCCGGGCTTGCCCTTGTGGGCCGAGGCATTGGTGCCGAACGTCGTGTTCTTGTCGCCCTTGCAGCTGCCGCTGCCGCCCGACAGCACGCCCTGCGCCTGCCCGGTGCCGGTGATGTAGGAGCCACCGGAATCGCCGCCTTCCGAACAGGCGGTGGTCTGGGTCAGGTTGAGCACGGTTTCGCCCGAACTGTAGTTCACGGTGACGTTCTTGGCCTGGATCGTGCCGCAGTGCCAGCCGGTGGTGCGGCCCGAACGGCAGATCGCGGTGCCGATCGCGGCCTCGGCGTGGCCGGTCACGGTCACGTCGCCCTTGCCCCAGCCGTAGACGGTCGGCTGCAGGGTGTTGCCGGCGTCCACCTTGACCCAGGCATAGTCCGGACCGGTGCCGCCCGGCTGCGGGAAGCTGGAACCCGCGAAGTTGCCGAACTTCGGCCCGAGGGACCATTGCGGGCCCGTTCCGGACGCGCCTTCCAGGTACACCGGTTCGCTGGTGTCGCCGCAATGGCCGGCGGTGACGTAACCCGGCGTGCTGCCCTGGGTGACGTTGAAGCCGATCGAACAGGCATAGAGGTAGCCGTCGCCCGGATTGCGCAGGTAGCCCAGGCCACCCTTCAGGGTGCTGCGCAGGGTCGGCTGCTCGTCTTCGACCTGGAAGCGCACGGTCCGCGCGTCGGCGCCGCTGCGCGCGACGAAATCCACGCCCGCCTGCTGGCCGCCCTTGCCGATGCTGACCACGACGGTGTTGCTCTGCAGGTCGACATGCCAGCCGTACACGCCCTTGGGCACCTTCGCGCCGCGCGCGAGCGGGGCGTCCAGCTGGGCCTTCGCGGCCTCGAGGTCGGCCAGGCTGTGGCGCACCTGGCGGATCTCGACGCCGGCGGGCCCCTTCTGCGGCGCGATCGACGTGGTGGCGACCACCAGCTGGAAGTCGCCGTTGCCCTTGCGCTCGATCCAGCTGCCGGCGAAGTGGCGGCCCTGCTGGCCCGCGAGCGTCTTCTGCTGGCGGTTGGCCTGGCGTTCGACGTTCAGGTACTGCGAGAGCTGGGCGGCCGTCAGTCCCAGGTCGCGCTGCATGGCGGACCTCAGTGCCGGGGCGACGTCGTTGGCGGCCAGCGCCGGCGCGGCGGCCAGCGACAGGGCAACGGCGAGGGCGAGCGGGGGCAGCGCCCTGCGGGTAACCAGTGGAACTCGTTTCATGCGTCGGATCTCCTCGAGAGCTCGAACGGTGAAGGCTCCTTCCCTGAGCCGGGGCAGGCCACCCGCGGGGACGGTGGCGGTCTTCCTGGAACCGATCCGGGGCCGACGCTAGCACAGGTTCCCCGGCTTCCTGTGACGCAGTGCACAGACGGACCGGCACCGCATCGCGCACGCGGCGGCGCTGCTAGAGTGCCGTTCCGCTCCTCGGGAAGCTCGGCTTGAAACTGCACATCCTCGGCATCGCCGGCACCTTCATGGGCGGCGTCGCGGCGCTCGCGCGCGAACTCGGCCACGTGGTCGAGGGCAGCGACCAGGCGGTCTACCCGCCGATGTCCACCCAGCTGGAGACCCTCGGCATCGCCCTGCGCCAGGGCTACCTGCCGCAACACATCTCCGCCGACTGCGACACGGTGGTGGTCGGCAACGCGCTCTCGCGCGGCAACCCCGCGGTCGAGCAGGTCCTGGACGACGGCCGCCCGTACACCTCCGGCGCGCAGTGGCTGAGCGAGCAGGTGCTGCCCGGGCGCGACACCCTGGCGGTGGCCGGCACCCACGGCAAGACCACCACCACCACGATCCTGACCTTCCTGCTGGACGCGGCCGGCCGCGCGCCCGGCTTCCTGATCGGCGGCGTCGCCGAGGACTTCGGGATGTCGGCGCGGGTCGGCGCGGGCCGCGAGTTCGTGGTCGAGGCCGACGAGTACGACACCGCGTTCTTCGACAAGCGCAGCAAGTTCGTGCACTACCGGCCGCTGGTGGCGATCCTCAACAACCTCGAGTACGACCACGCCGACATCTTCCCGGACGTGGCCGCGATCCAGCGCCAGTTCCACCACCTGGTGCGGACCGTGCCGCGGCGCGGGCGGCTGATCGTCAACGGCGAGGACGCGCGCCTGGCGGAAGTGCTGGCGATGGGCTGCTGGACGCCGGTCGAGACCTTCGGCCTGGACGCCAGCCTGATCCCGGCCGCCGCGGCCGCTCCGCAGCATGGCGACCGCGCCGACGCGGCGGTCGCCGCGCGCGCCGGCTTCGACTGGACCGCGCGCCTGCTCGCCGAGGACGGCAGCGCCTTCGCCGTGGTGCACCGGGGCCGCGAACTCGGCGTACTGCACTGGCCGTTGCTCGGCCGCCACAACGTGATGAACGCGCTCGCCGCGCTCGCCGCCGCGCACGCGGTCGGGGTGGACGTGGCGGCGGTGCTGCCGGCGTTCGCGCGCTTCCGCAGCGTCAAGCGCCGGCTGGAGGTGCTGGGCGCGGCCGGCGGGATCACCGTGTACGACGATTTCGCCCACCACCCGACCGCGATCGCGACCACGCTCGCCGGCCTGCGCGCGAAAGTCGGCGCGGCGCGGATCGTGGTGGCGATGGAGCCGCGCAGCAATTCCATGCGGCTGGGCGCGCACGCCGAGTCACTGGCGCCGTCGCTCGACGATGCCGACGTGGTGGTGTTCCTGCACCGCCCCGAGCTCGCCTGGGACGCGGGCAAGGTGGTCGGCGCGCTGCGCGGCGAGGGGGTTACCGCGGCCGACGCCGACGCGTTGATCGCGGCGCTGCGCGGACGGGTGCGCGCGGGCGACCACGTGGTGTTCATGTCCAACGGCGGCTTCGAGGGCGCGCCGCGCCGCTTCCTCGCCGCGCTGGGCTGAGCATGCGCGCGGACCGGATCGACGCGGCGGGCGCCGGCGCGCGCGAGGTCGCCGCGCTCAAGGCCGACAGCTTCGGCCGCATCGCCCTGATGCGCGGCGCCGACGGCGGCCTGTTCGTGCGCCGCGACCTGCGCCACGTGCCGTGGTGGCTGCGGCTGCCGGCGTGGTGGCTCGCGCGGCGCGAGGCGCGCGCGCTGCGGCGCGTCGCCGGGATGGAGGCGG
>DASRZN010000342.1:0-2426 GCA_035686325.1 Lysobacteraceae bacterium | reverse complement strand
AGGCCGAGATCAGGCCGGCGGCGTGCGCGTGGCGGCGGTGGCCGGCGACCAGCTCGGCGATCGCCTCCGGCTCCAGCGATTCCCGCTGCAGCTCGCCCAGCTGGTGCTCCAGCCAGGCGATGCGTTCGGAGACGTCGCCCTGGTTGGAGAGCAGCTCGCGTTCGCGCAGCAGCGAGGCCCAGGCCTGCGCCGCCTCGCGCACGGTCGCGAGCTCGGCGTCGTGGCGGCCGTAGGCATCGAGCAGCGCCAGCTGGCTGGCGCGCGCGAGCAGGGCTTGGTGGGCGTGCTGGCCGTGGATCTCGACCAGCAGCGCGGCAAGCTCGGAGAGCTGGGCCAGGGTCACCGGCCGACCGTTGATCCAGGCCCGCGAGCCGCCGTCGGCGCGCAGGGTGCGGCGCAGCTGGCAGTCGTTGCCGTCGTCGAGTTCCGCCTCGCGCAACCAGGCCGCCGCGGCCGGCGCGTCGGCGAGGTCGAACTGCGCGTCCAGCTCGGCGCGTTCGGCGCCGTGGCGGACCATGCCGCTGTCGGCGCGCGATCCGGACAGGAAGTCCAGCGCGTCCACCAGCAGCGACTTGCCGGCGCCGGTTTCGCCGGAAATGACGGTGAGGCCGGGACCGAACTCGAGTTCGGTAGCGGAGACGACGGCGAAATCGCGGATGGCGAGGTGGCGCAGCATCCCGATAGCGTAAGCAATCGTCTTCTCGTTCGCAGCGACGACCGCGCCGGGACGGACCGTCGGCGCCGGCCGCGGGCCGGGGTCGGATCGCGCGGCGAAGCCCCGTCGGCGACTGCCTGGGACAGGGCTTCGGCTTGCGCCGGACCGGGGCGGGGCTTATATCCGGGGCATGAGCCAGCGCGTGCCCGATCCCCTGCCGCCGCAGCCCGCCCTCGACCCGCGCGCGCGCCAGCTGCTGCGCACGCTGATCTCGCGCTACATCCGCGACGGCGAGCCGGTCGGCTCGCAGACCCTGGCCCGCCACGCCGGCCTGGACGTCAGCCCGGCGACCATCCGCAACATCCTCGGCGACCTCGAGGAGCTCGGCCTGCTCAGCTCGCCGCATACCTCCGCCGGGCGGGTTCCGACGCCGCAGGGCTACCGGGTCTTCGTCGATTCGCTGCTGCAACTGCGGCCGCTGCCGGAGGCCGAGGTGGCGCGCCTGCGCCAGGAACTGCCGGCCGGCGCCGGCACTCGCTCGCTGCTCGGCAGCGCGTCGGAACTGCTGTCGGCGATGAGCCATTTCGTCGGCGTGGTCAGCGCGCCGCGGCGCGACGCGTTCGCCTTCCGCCACATCGATTTCGTGCCGCTCGACGGCCGGCGGGTGCTCGCCATCCTGGTGTTCGCCGACAACGACGTGCAGAACCGCGTGCTTCAGACCCAGCGCGTGTTCGACGCCGGCGAACTGGAGCGGGTGGCCAACTACCTCAACCGCCACTTCGCGGGCCAGCCGCTGGCGGAGGCGCGTGCGACCCTGCTGCGCGAGTTGCGCGCGGCCCGTGACGAGATGGAGACCCTGCTGGCCAGCGCACTGGAGCTGTCGGAGCAGGCGCTGGCCGGCGACGACGAGGCCGAGGGCATGCGCCTGGCCGGGCAGAGCCGACTGCTGGGCGTGCAGGACCTGTCCGACCTCGAGCGCCTGCGCGGCCTGTTCGAAGCCTTCGCCCGCAAGCGCGAGATCCTTCAGTTGCTCGAGCGCACCCTGCGCGCGCCGGGCGTGCGCATCTTCATCGGCGAGGAAACCGGGCTGGCGCCGCTGGCCGGGATGTCGCTGGTGGCGGCGCCCTACGCCGCGGGCGGGGAGGCGGTCGGCGTGCTCGGTGTCATCGGTCCTTCACGGATGGCCTACGAACGGGTCATCCCGGTCGTCAAGACCGCGGCGGACGTGCTGGGGGCCGCCTTGAAAGCGGGCTGAGCGGCCCAAATACCTCCGTTCAGGCGGCGCGGTCGCCGCCGGACCACCGTGGACGGAGCATGAGCAACGATCAACTGCAGGACGCCGGCCAGGCCGGCATGGACGCGGACGGCAACCCGGTCGCCGCCGAGCTCGAGGCGCTGCGCGCCGAGGTCGAGCAGCTGCGCGGCGACATGCTGCGCGAGCGCGCCGACCTCGAGAACCAGCGCAAGCGCCTCGCGCGCGAGATGGACATGGCCCGGCGCTTCGCCAACGAGAAGCTGCTGAGCGAACTGCTGCCGCTGTTCGACGCGATGGAGGCCGGCCTCGCCGCCGCGCCCGCGGGCGACCCGCTGCGCGAGGGGCTGGAGCTGACCCTGCGCCAGCTGCACCGCATCGCCGCGGGCAACGGCCTGGTCGAGATCGCGCCGGCCGCCGGCGACAGCTTCGACCCCGAGCGCCACCAGGCGATGAGCACCGCCGCCGCCGACGGGGTGCCGCCGGGCGCCGTCGTCCAGCTGTTCCAGAAGGGCTACG
>DASRZN010000341.1:0-11420 GCA_035686325.1 Lysobacteraceae bacterium | reverse complement strand
GCCGAGCCCGCCGACGCGGGCTGAGCCGCGCGCCGCTACTCCTCAAGACCCGTTTTCCCCGAGGTAGTCCCATGTCCACGCATTACGAAGCCGTCGTCGACACGCACACCCACGACGAGCACGGCCACACCCAGAGCTTCGTCGAACGTTGGTTCTTCTCGACCAACCACAAGGACATCGGCACGCTATACCTGCTGTTCAGCTTCCTGATGGCGATCGTCGGCGCCGCGCTGTCGGTCGGCATCCGCGCCGAGCTGGCGATCCCGGGCCTGCAGCTGGTCAAGCCCGAGTTCTTCAACCAGCTGACCACGATGCACGCGCTGGTGATGATCTTCGGCGCGATCATGCCGGCCTTCGTCGGCCTCGCGAACTGGATGATCCCGCTGCAGATCGGCGCGCCGGACATGGCGCTGCCGCGCATGAACAACTGGTCGTTCTGGATCCTGCCGTTCGCGTTCCTGCTGCTGCTGTCCACCTTCTTCATGCCGGGCGGCGCGCCGGCCGGCGGCTGGACCATGTACCCGCCGCTGATGCTGCAGGGCGGCGCCAACGTGGCGATGACGATCTTCGCGGTGCACATGATGGGCATCAGCTCGATCATGGGCGCCATCAACGTGATCGCGACCGTGCTCAACATGCGCGCGCCGGGCATGGACCTGATGAAGATGCCGCTGTTCTCCTGGTCCTGGCTGATCACCGCGTTCCTGCTGCTGGCGGTGATGCCGGTGCTGGCGGGCGCGGTGACCATGCTGCTGACCGACCGCTTCTTCGGCACAAGCTTCTTCAACGCCGCCGGCGGCGGTGACCCGGTGATGTACCAGCACATCTTCTGGTTCTTCGGGCACCCCGAGGTCTACATCATGATCCTGCCGGCGTTCGGCATCGTCTCGGAGATCATCCCGACCTTCAGCCGCAAGCCGCTGTTCGGCTACCAGGCGATGGTGTACGCGATCGCCTCGATCGCCTTCCTGTCGTTCATCGTGTGGGCGCACCACATGTTCACCGTCGGCATGCCGCTCGGTGGCGAGGTGTACTTCATGTTCGCCACCATGCTGATCTCGGTGCCGACCGGCGTGAAGGTCTTCAACTGGGTCAGCACCATGTGGGGCGGTTCGCTGACCTTCGAGACGCCGATGCTGTGGGCACTCGGCTTCGTGATCCTGTTCGCGATCGGCGGCTTCTCCGGCCTGATGCTGGCGATCGTGCCGGCCGACTTCCAGTACCACGACACCTATTTCGTGGTCGCCCACTTCCACTACGTGCTGGTGACGGGCGCGCTGTTCGCGATCATCGGCGCGATCTACTACTGGTGGCCGAAGTGGTCGGGCCGCATGTACAACGAGACGCTCGGCAAGTTCCATTTCTGGTGGACGATCGTGTTCGTCAACCTGCTGTTCTTCCCGCAGCACTTCCTCGGCCTGGCCGGCATGCCGCGCCGCATCCCGGACTACAACGCGGTGTTCGCCGACTGGAACCTGGTCAGCTCGATCGGTGCGTTCGGCATGTTCATCACGCCGTTCCTGATGTTCTACATCCTGTGGAGCTCCAAGCGCTCCGGCGTCCCGGCCGGGGCGCGCGCCTGGGAAGGCGCCAAGGGCCTGGAGTGGACGGTGCCGAGCCCGGCCCCGCACCACACCTTCGCCACGCCGCCGGTGATCCGCGACAGCGACCTCGCGCACGGCGACTTCGTGCACCAGGACTACCACTGAGCGGACGATGGCGCGTGACCCGATCCAGTCGCTGACCCCCGAACAGGCCGCCGCGCGCAGGCGCGGCGCCGTCCGGACCGCGTGGATCGTCGCCGCGATCGCGCTGGCGGTCTACGTCGGCTCGATCCTCTACGCGGGGCAGGGCGGATGAGCGGCGGCAAGCTCGGCCTGGGCAAGATGCTGGGCGTCTCGCTGGGCGCCTTCGCGTTCGCCTTCGCGATGGTGCCGCTGTACCGAATCACCTGCGAGAAGGTGTTCGGCGTGCGCCTGGAGAAGGGCCCGGCGCAGGTCGCCGAGGCCGGCGCGGCGAAGACCGAGCGCTGGGTGACGGTGGAGTTCGACGGCGGCGTCAACGCGCGCCTGCCGTGGGCCTTCCACCCGGAGCAGCTGAAGATGCGGGTGCAGCCGGGCAAGCTGTACGAGGCGAAATACTTCGCCCGCAACACCAGCGACCGCGCGATCGTCGGCAACGCGGTGCCGTCGGTGGCGCCGGCGCGCGCATCGGGCTACTTCAGCAAGACCGAGTGCTTCTGCTTCACCGCGCAGACGCTGCAGCCGGGCGAATCGCGCGACATGCCGGTTCGCTTCATCGTCGATCCGGCGCTGCCGGCGGACGTCAACACGATCACCCTGTCCTACACCTTCTACAAGAACGCAGAGCTCACCGCGCAGCTCGACGCGCGCGGCTCCGCCGCCGCGCCGCACGCGGCGCCCTGACCAACGAACGCAAAACCACCGGAACACCGCCATGGCCCAAGCGCATACCGACGCCCACGACCCCAATGTGTACTTCGTGCCGCACGGCAGCCGCTGGCCGGTGTTCGCCTCGGTCGGCCTGTTCGTGACCATGGTCGGCTTCTCGGCCTGGCTGAACGAGGCGAGCTGGGGCAAGGCGACCTTCTTCGTCGGCATCGCCCTGCTGGCGGCGATCCTGTTCAAGTGGTTCGCCGACGTCGTCACCGAGTCGCTGCGCGGCTACTACAACAAGAAGGTCGACACCTCGTTCCGGATGGGCATGATCTGGTTCATCTTCTCCGAGGTGATGTTCTTCAGCGCGTTCTTCGGCGCGCTGTTCTACGCCCGCCAGTACGCGATGCCGTGGCTGGGCGGCGAGGGCGACGGCGTGCAGACCAACGCCCTGCTGTGGCCGGGCTTCTCCGCCGGTTGGCCCAGCAATGGCCCGGGCGCGGTCGGCGGCCATTTCCAGACCATCCCGGCGTGGGGCCTGCCGCTGCTCAACACGCTGATCCTGCTGTCCTCGGGCGTGACCGTGACCATCGCGCACCATGCGCTCAAGGCCGGGCACCGCGCGCGCCTGCTGTGGTTCCTCGGTGCGACCGTGCTGCTCGGCGCGCTGTTCCTGTTCTTCCAGGCGGAGGAGTACATCCACGCCTACACCGAGCTCAACCTGACCCTGGGCTCGGGCATCTACGGCTCGACCTTCTTCATGCTCACCGGCTTCCACGGCGCGCACGTGACCCTCGGCACGATCATGCTGGCGGTCATCTGGCTGCGCTGCCTCAAGGGCCATTTCAAGCCGGACGACCACTTCGCCTTCGAGGCGGTCGCCTGGTACTGGCATTTCGTGGACGTGGTCTGGCTCGGGCTGTTCCTGTTCGTCTACGTGCTCTGACCGAGCCGGACGCCGCGCAGGGCGCGGCCGGGGAAGGCGCGAAAGAGCGGCGGCCCGTCCGCCGCTTTTTTGCTTGGGGCGGCGGCCCGGCGCGCCTCGCGCGCCGCCGGCCGGCGTCTCAGGCGCCCACGCCGTGCGGCGTGATCCAGCCCATCCAGATCGCCAGGGCCACGAGCAGGATCAGGGCGACCGACAGGGCGATCCGCTTGGTCAGGGCGTTGACCGTGCGCTTGGTGGTGCCCTTGTCCACCAGCATGTAATAGAGGCCGGCGCCGAGGTTCCACAGGATGACGAGCAGGAACGCGATGATCAGCAGCGTCTTGAGCGAGTCGTTCATGGTGGCGTTCCTGCGGGGCGCCCGTGGCGCGAGGCTCGCATTATCGCAGCGCCGGGCGCCGCGCCGGTGACGGCACGCCGAACCCTGCTGGCCGGCTGGCTGCTGGCGCTCGCGGTCGCGGCGCTGTTCGCGCGGCTGGGCGCCTGGCAGCTGGACCGCATGCGGCAGAAGCAGGCGTGGCTGGACGCCGCGCAGGCGGCGCTGCAGGCGCGCACGCCGCGGCCGCTGGCGCTGGCCGCCGACCCGGCGCGCGCGCGCGGCTACGACTGGGCGGAAGGGCGCGGGCGCTTCACCGCGGCGCCGGCGGTGCTGCTCGACAACCAGGAGCACGCGGGCCGAATCGGCGTACGCGCCTACCGCGTGTTCCAGCCGGAGCACGGCGCGCCGCTGCTGGTCGAGCTCGGCTGGCTGCCGGTGCCGGGCGACCGGCGGATGCCGTCGGTGCCGGTGCCCGCGCTGCGCGAGGTCGCCGGCCTGCTGGCGTCGCCGCCTTCGGCCGGGCTGGCGCAGCCGGTCGCGCAGCCGCAGCCGGACGGCAGCCTGCTGCTGGTGTCCTTCGACCTGCCGCTGCTGCGGCGCACGCTGCACCTGCCGGCGCTCGCGCCGCGCGTGCTCAAGCTCGACCCGGCGCTGCCGCCGGCCTACCCGCGCACGCTCGACATCCTCCCCAACACGCTGCCGCCCGACCGCCACCTCGGCTACGCGGTGCAATGGTTCGCGCTGGCCGCGACCGTGCTGGTCATCGCGCTGGTGCTGACCCTGCGCAAACCGAAGAGGCCTTCGCCATGACGCCGACGCCCGACCAGGTCCGTCGCAACCGCCGCCTGCTGCTGCTGATCGTCGCGTTGTTCCTCGGCAGCATGCTGGTCGCGGGCGCGCTGCGGTTCTCCGGCTGGCGGCCGGCGAACACGAAGAACAACGGCGAGCTGCTGGACCCGCCGGGCGACCTGCGCGCGCTCACGCCGCGGCTGGCGGACGGCGCGGAATACCGCTGGGAGCCGGTCGCGCGCCGCTGGCGGATCGCGCTCGCGCCGCCAGCCGCATGCGGCGACGCCTGCGCGCGGGTCGCCGACCAGGTGGATCTCGTGTGGCAGCTGCTCGGCCGCAAGGCC
The DNA here is from genome assembly GCA_035686325.1 of Lysobacteraceae bacterium. Taxonomy (GTDB): domain Bacteria; phylum Pseudomonadota; class Gammaproteobacteria; order Xanthomonadales; family Xanthomonadaceae; genus JABFWF01. The sequence goes on along the minus strand of DASRZN010000341.1, from coordinate 6,629 downwards.
GACCACGTCGACGTGCTGTGGCTGTGTCCGGCCGAGGGCGACTGCGCGGTGCCCGGCCGGCTGGCGCGCGAGCCGTCGCTGCGCCGGGTTCGCTTCGACGCCGCGCTGCGCGCGGGCCTGCCGCGCAACACCATCGATCCGGCGAGCCTGGAACGCGGCCTGCCGGTGTACGTGATCGATCCCAACGGGTTCGTGATTCTGCGCTACGCTCCCGGCTTCGACCCGGCCGGGCTGCGCCAGGATCTCGGCAAGCTGCTCAGGTTGATGTGACATGCGCAACGGTTTCCACCGGCCCCAGGTCCACCGCCATTTCCACCGCCTCGCCTGGCTCGCCTGCGCGCTCGCCTTCTGCGTCATCGTGTTCGGCGCGTTCGTGCGCCTGTCCAACGCCGGCCTGAGCTGCCCGGACTGGCCGACCTGCTACGGCCGCGCCGCGTGGCCGACCGCCGCCGCCGACATCGCCAACCACGCCGCCAGCGCGATCCGCCCGCTGGAACCGCACAAGGCCTGGCGGGAACAGGTGCACCGCATGCTCGCCGGCACGCTCGGCGTGCTGGTGCTGGGCCTGGCGCTGCTGGCCGCCCGCCGGCGCCGCCACGGCATCGCCCAGGTGCTGGTGTCGGCGCTGCTGGTCGCCTGTTCGATCCCGCTGTACATGCGCGCGCAGTACGTGCCGGCGGCGATCCTCGCCGGGCTCGGCGAGGGCATCCTGCTCGCCGCCGCGTTGCGCTGGTCGAACGCCGACCTCGCGCGGGTGGCGATGCTGACCTTCGCGACCATCGTCTTCCAGGCCCTGCTCGGCATGTGGACGGTGACCTGGCTGCTGAAACCCATCGTCGTGATGGGCCACCTGCTCGGTGGCCTGCTCACCTTCTCGCTGCTGGCATGGATGGCCTGGCGCGCGACCCACCTGCCGATCCGCTTGCCGGACGGCGCGCTGCTGCGCCGGCTGCTCGGTCTCGGCCTCGCCCTGCTCGCCGTGCAGATCGCGCTCGGCGGCTGGACCAGCGCGAACTACGCGGCGCTGTCGTGCGGCCTCGACTTCCCGAAGTGCGTCGGCCAGTGGTGGCCGCCGCACGACTTCGGCGAAGGCTTCGTGCTCTGGCGCGGAATCGGCGTGGACTACGAGGGCGGCGTGCTCGACGGCGCGGCGCGCATCGCGATCCAGATGGCGCACCGGATGATGGCGGTGGTGGTGTTCGTCTACCTGCTGTGGCTGGCGGCGCGGCTGCTGCGCACGCCCGGCATGCGCGGGCACGGGGCGCTGGTGGCGCTGCTGGTGTGCGCGCAGGTCTCGTTCGGCATTGCCAACGTCAAGCTGGCGCTGCCGCTGCCGGTGGCGGTGCTGCACAACGCCGGCGCGGCGCTGCTGCTGTTCGTGCTGGTCGGCCTGCGCGCGCGCGTGCGCCCGCCGGAGGCATGATGCGCGCCGGCCTGTTCCGCCAGTACTGGAGCCTGACCAAGCCGCGGGTGGTGGCGCTGATCGTGTTCACCGCGGCGATCGGCATGTTCCTCGCCGTGCCCGGGCTGCCGCCGCTGAAGGAGTCCGTGTTCGGCTTCCTCGGCATCTGGCTGGCGGCCTCCAGCGCCGCGGCGATCAACCAGATCCTCGATTCGCGCATCGACGCGCAGATGGCGCGCACGTCGTGGCGTCCGATCGTGGTCGGCGAGGTCACCCCGCGCCAGGCGCTGGTGTTCGCGCTGGTGCTGGCGGCGCTGTCGATGGCGATCCTGTTGTGGGCGACCAACTGGATCGCGGCGGCGCTCACCTTCGCCTCGCTGATCGGCTACGCGGTGGTCTACACGCGTTACCTGAAGCGCGCGACGCCGCAGAACATCGTGATCGGCGGCATCGCCGGCGCCGCGCCGCCGCTGCTCGGCTGGGCGGCCGTGTCGGACATCCAGCACCCCTGGCAATGGGAGCACGCATTGCTGCTGGTGCTGATCATCTTCGTGTGGACGCCGCCGCATTTCTGGGCGCTGGCGATCTTCCGCCGCGCGGACTACGCGCGGGCGATGGTGCCGATGCTGCCGGTCACCCACGGCGTCGATTACACCCGCTGGCAGATCCTGCTCTATACCGTGCTGCTGGTGGTGGTGACGATGCTGCCGACCATCGTCGGCATGAGCGGCAACTTCTACCTCGGCGGCGCGGTGGTGCTGGGCCTGGTGTTCCTGTGGCACGCGTGGAAGCTGATGGACCCGCCAGACGAGTTCTACGCGATGAAGGTGTTCAACTACTCCATCGTGTACCTGATGGCGCTGTTCGCGTTCCTGCTGCTGGACCACTGGCTGCTGCCGTGGCTGCAGCCGGCGGCGGCGATCGAGTTCGTGCCGGCCGGCTGACGCTGCTCGTTCGGGCGCCTCGCCCGGCCTTGAAGTTCTCCCTGCGCGTCCGCATCAAGCCGGCACACCAGGGAGGAACGCGCATGCGCAAGGGATGGCGGTGGCTGGCGATGGTCGCGGTGCTGGGCATCGCCTGCATGGAGGCCGCGGCAGCGCCCGCCGCGGACGATCCGGCACTGGCACTGCTGCAGCGCGCGGTTGATGCCGATCGCGTCGTCCTGCTGGGTGAGTTGCACGGCACGCAGGAGGCGCCGCGGCTGGCTGGCGAGTACGTCGCGAGCAGCGCGCGCACGGGCCCGGTCATCCTGGCGCTGGAGATCGACCGCCGGCAGCAACCCCTGCTTTCGCGCTATCTCGCCTCCGACGGCGGCGCCAGCGCGCGCGTGGCGCTGCTGGCGGGCAAACACTGGCGGGACCCGATGCACGACGGCCGCGACAGCGCGGCGATGCTGCGCCTGGTCGAGCGCATGCGCGCGCTGCGCGCCGCCGGCGCGCCGGTCGCGCTGCTGGCCTTCGATCCTGGCGCCGGCGACATGGACGCGCGCAACCGCGGCATGGCGCGCATTCTGCGCCGGGCCGCGGCGTTGGCGCCGGAGGCGCGGCTGGTCGTGCTGACCGGCAACGTGCATGCGATGACCCAGCCGCAGGAGATGTTCCTCGACGGTCGCCGGATCGTGCTCGAGACCGCCGGCCATGCACTCGCCGACCTCGCGCCGGTGTCGGTGGACATCGGCGGCGCGGCCGGCGAGGCCTGGGCCTGCCATTCGACGTGCGCGAAGCAGCCGGTCACGCGCTTCCCCCGCGCGCTCGCGGCGCCGACGCTGGAGCGCAACGCGCCGGGCGCGGGCTGGGACTACACGCTGACGTTGCCGCGGCTGAGCGCGTCGCCACCGGCGATCGAAACGGCCGGCGCAGGCGACTAGCCCGCGCTCATGTCCGCGGCACGCGCTGCCGCGCCGGCGCGCGCGGCCAGCACCGCCTGCTCGCGTGCGTTGCGGGTCAGGCTGGCGGCGCGTTCGAACTCCGCGCGCGCCTCGGCGTGGCGCTCGAGCCGCGCGAGCAGGTCGCCGCGCACGGCCGGCAGCAAGTGGTAGCGCTGCAGCGCCGGCGCGTCGACGAGCGCGTCGACCAGGGCGAGGCCGGCGGCCGGGCCTTCGGCCATCGCCACCGCCACCGCGCGATTGAGCTCGATCACCGGCGACGGCGCGCGCGCGGCGAGTTGCGCGTACAGCGCGGCGATCCGCGCCCAGTCGGTGTCCTCCGCGCGCGCCGCGCGCGCGTGGCAGGCGGCGATCTCCGCCTGCAGCGCGTACGGCCCGGGCGGGCCCAGCCGCTGTGCGCGCTCGAGCGCGACGAGGCCGCGGCCGATCAGCAGCCGGTCCCAGCGCGCGCGGTCCTGTTCGGCGAGCGGGACCGGGGTGCCGTCGGCGTGCGCGCGCGCCGGCAGCCGGGAGGCCTGCAATTCCATCAGCGCGACCAAGCCGTGCACTTCCGCCTCGCCCGGCATCAGCCCGGCGAGGATCCGGCCCAGGCGCAGCGCCTCCTCGCACAGCGCCGGCCGCGTCCAGTGCTCGCCGGCGGTGGCCGCGTAGCCTTCGTTGAAGACCAGGTACAGCACCGCCAGCACCGGACCGAGGCGGTCGGCGAGTTCCTCGCCGCGCGGCAACTCGAACGGCACCTTCGCCTCGCCCAGGGTGCGCTTGGCGCGCACGATGCGCTGGGCGATGGTCGGCTCCGGCACCAGGAAGGCGCGCGCGATCTCGTCGGTGGTCAGGCCGCCGAGCAGGCGCAGGGTGAGCGCAACCTGGGCGTCGGTCGACAGCAGCGGATGGCAGGCGATGAACACCAGCCGCAGCACGTCGTCGCCGACGTGGTCGTCGGCGGCCGCTTCGGGTCCGTCGTCCAGCGCCTGCTGCAGCTCGCCGTCGGCGGCGATCTGCTCGTGCTTGCGCGCCTGCAGCTGGTGGTGGCGCAGGCGGTCGATCGCCCGCCGCTTGGCGGTGGTCATCAGCCAGGCGCCGGGATTGTCCGGCACGCCGCTGCGCGGCCAGGTTTCCAGCGCCGCCAGCAGGGCGTCCTGGGCGAGCTCCTCGGCGAGGCCGACGTCGCGCAGCATCCGTGTCAGGCCGCCGACCACCCGCGCCGACTCCAGGCGCCAGACCGCTTCCACCGTGCGTGCCACGTCGCCCGTCATCGGCCGATCACAGCACCGCCGCGCCCCGTGGCGCAAGGGGTGGGCGCGGAGGCGGCGGTCCGCGTCCGGCTCCGCGCGACGCGCCCGCGCCGCGCGGACCGCGCCCGGGCTCACATCGGCTTGCTGCACACCACCATCCACGGCACGCCGAAACGGTCGACCAGCATGCCGAAGCTGGTCGCGAAGAAGGTCTCGCCCAGCGGCATCTGCACCTGCCCGCCGGCGGCGAGCGCGTCGAACTTGCGGCGCGCGTCGGCGTCGTCGGCCGCGCCCAGCGACAGCGCGAAGCCGGTGAAGGTGCCGGGCACGGGGCCGTCGGAGGCCATCAGCCGGGTGTCGCCGATGCGGAAGCTCGCGTGCAGCACGTCGCCGGGCGAGTTCGGTTCGCAACCGGGCTGCGGCGGTTCGGGCGAGTCGCGGTAGCGCATCAGCATTTCGACCTGGGCGCCGAGCGCGTCGCGATAGAAGTCCAGCGCCTCGGTGGCGCGTCCGTCGAAGAACAGGTAGGGCTCGATCTGCATGGGATGTCCTCTCCGGGTGGGTCAGGCGTCGAGCTGCGCGCGCAGGCGTTCTTCCTGCGCGCGCACCTCCGGCGGCAGGGCGTCGCCGAAATCCTCCAGCTCGTAGACCGGGCGGATCTCGATCTCGGCCTCGCCGTGCTCGAACGGATGCGGGCAGCGGCGCGCCCATTCGACCGCTTCCTCCAGCGAATGCACCTGCCACAGCCAGAAGCCGGCGACGAGTTCCTTCGTCTCCGCGAACGGGCCATCGACCACGCTGCGGCGGCCGTCGTCGAAGCGCACCCGCACGCCCTTCGCGCTGGGCTGCAGGCCTTCGCCGGCGAGCAGCACGCCGGCCTGCACCAGCGCCTCGTTGAAACGCCCCATGTCCTCCAGCAGCTGCCGGCCGGGCAGGGTGCCCGCCTCCGAGGCCGGCGTGGCCTTGATCATCACCATCACGCGCATCGTCGTGTCTCCTTCCTTCGCGGGACGCCCGATCGCGTCCCTGTCCCGGCGACGACTGGGGGCGAGGGAAATCGACAAGCCGGGGGAATGCCTTCCGCGGCCGGCTGCGCGATCATGGCGGCCCGCCCGGCGGAGGTCCGACGCATGCAGTTCCTGCTCCTGGTCTACACCGATCCCGCGCTGCTCGACGCGCTGCCCGAAGGCGAATTCGACCGCTGGATGAAGGGCTGCATCGAGCATGCCGACGAGTTGAAGCGCGACGGCCGGCTGCTCGCCTCGCAACAGTTGGAGGCGCCGTCGACGGCGAAGTCGGTGCGCGTGCGCCAGGGCCGCACCCAGGTGCTGGACGGGCCCTTCGCCGAAACCAAGGAAGTGCTGGCCGGCTTCAACCTGGTCGAGGCCGACAGCCTGGAGGCGGCGGTGCGGATGGCCGAAGCCTTCCCGTGGACGCGCACCGGCAGCATCGAGGTGCGGCCGGTGCGCGATTTCGAGGCGGTGCGCCGGCGCGTCGGCGCCTGACGCCGCGGCGCGTCAGTGCGCGCCGTCGCGGTCGATCGAATCGTCGTAGCCGCCGGCGACGCCCTTGCTGTCGCGGTCGCGCAGGTGGTCGTCCACGCCCGCGCCACGGTCGGCCGCGCCGGCCTGCTGCAGCACGTCGGCGGTTTCTTCCGCGTTGCCGGGCCGTCCCAGCGGCTGGTGGCGGGAACTGGCCACGCCGCTCGCGCGGGTGCGCGGGTCGTTGCGGGCGCCGGCGTCCTGGTCGCGTCGGTTCATGCGTCCTCCTGCGGACTGACGGGATGTTCCAACCCTCGCACGCGCGACGTGACCGGCACGCCATGCGCGCGCATTCATCCGGCGCGCTGTCCGCCGGCCCGGCGTCGCGGCGTTGTCCCGGATGCCGGCGGTGTGCGCCGGTCACGACACGCGATGGCGACGGGGGCGCACACCGCGCGACAGGAGTCCGCCATGAAGCGATCCACCTTCGCCCTCGCCGCGCTCGCCGCCGCGCTGGGCGCCACCGCGGCGCCGGCCACGGCGCAGCATTCCGCCCCCAGGCCCGCCGACGATCAGGCGCTGGTCGCCAGCGCGATGGGCGCCGCGCCGGCTGAGGTCGCGCGCGACGC
>DASRZN010000340.1:0-3150 GCA_035686325.1 Lysobacteraceae bacterium | reverse complement strand
CCGAGGTCGGGATCGAATACACCGAGGCCGGCATCGCCCGGCTGGCGAGGTCGTTGACGATCGCCGCCGCGGTGTACTGCACGATCATGTAGCCCGACTCGGTGCCGTCCTCGTTGCCGATCAGGAACGCGGGCAGGCCGTCGTTGTTGGCCGCGTCCACCAGCTTGTTGAGGCGGCGCTCGGAAATCGACGCGAGCACCGGGATCGCGGACTTCAGGTAACTCATCGCCAGCGCCAGCGGCATGCCGTGGAAGTGGCCGGCGGACACGACCTGCTGCTCGACCTCGCCGGCGGGCGCGTCCGGGAACACCAGCGGGTTGTCGGTGACCGCGTTGAGCTCGATCTCGAGCACGCGCGCGGCCTGCGCCAGCGCGTCGCGCACCGCGCCGTGCACCTGCGGCACGCAGCGCAGCGAATAGCTGTCCTGCGGCTGGTGCTTCTTGCCGCCGCGGAACGGCCTGAAACGGGTGTAGAACTTCTCGCGGCCGTGGCGCTGGTCCAGCGGCACCCAGTCCCAGGCGATGTCGAAGCCGTGCGCGCGCAGCGCCGGATCGCTCCAGCTCGCCGGCTGCCACTGCCGGAAGCGCGGCACCAGGTGGTAGGCGATGTCGGCCAGGGTCGACCCGTCCAGCAGGCGGCGCAGGTGCGCGGCGACTGCGACCTGGCCCGGATGCGGGCGCAGCGCGTGCACGTCCCCGGCGAAGGCCCCGGTGCGGCCAGCGAATGCGTCCACCGTCATCGCCGCGGCAAGGTCGGCGGTATCCGCCAGTTCCTCCAGCGCGTGCAACGCGAGCACGCCGCAGGCCAGCATCTGCGCGGTGCCGTTGTTCAGCGCCAGGCCTTCCTTGTAGGACAGCGTGACCGGCGCCAGGCCGGCGCGGCGCAGCGCTTCCGCGCCGGGCAGCCGCTCGCCGTCGAAGAAGGCCTCGCCGCCGCCCAGCAGCACGATCGCGAGGTGCGACAGCGGCGCGAGGTCGCCCGAGGCGCCGACCGAGCCGAGCTGCGGCACTACCGGCACCACCCCGGCGTTGAGCAGCGCGGCCAGCGCCTGCAGGGTCTGCACGCGGATGCCCGAATGGCCCTTGAGCAGGGTGTTGACGCGGATGCACAGCATCGCGCGCACGACCTCGGGGGCGAACGGCTCACCCACGCACACCGCGTGGGTGACGATCAGGTTGCGTTGCAGTTGCTCGTGCAGGCCCTGCCCCGGCGCGCGCGCATCGACGTCGGCATCGCGCATCGGATGGCCGCCGAGCAGCTTGTCGGCGTTGCTGCCGAAGCCGGTGGACACGCCGTAGATGGGTTCCTCGCGGCGCACCTGTTCGGCGAGGAAATCGGCGGCGCGGGCGACCGCGCGCAGCGCCTGCGGGTCGAGGCCCACGCTGGCGCCGCGGGCGACGGCGACGAGTTGCGAGCGGGTCAGCGAACGGCCATCGAGCAGGATCGGTTTCATGGGTCTTCCATGCCGGGCGCGCTCGCCCGGCGATTGATGCGAAGTGGCGGTCAGGCGGCGGCGGGCGCGGCGCGCGCCTGCAGCAGGGCGTCGGCCAGGCCGTCCTCGGCGACTTCGAACTGGTTGCCGCGACGCAGGTCCTTGACCGCGACCACGCCGCGCGCGGCCTCGTCCTCGCCGCGGATTACCGCGAAGCGGATGCCGGCGCGGTCGGCGTACTGCAGCTGCTTCGCCAGCTTGCGCGGCTCGAGCTGGGTCTCGACGTTCAGGCCCGCCGCGCGCAGTCGCTGTGACAGGGCCAGCTCCGCGCCCAACCGGGCGTCGTCCAGCAGCGCGACCAGCACGTCCACCGAACTGTCGGCGACCGGCACGATCCCCGCCTCGCGCAGTTGCCAGAACAGCCGGGTCAGGCCGATCGAGATGCCGACGCCGGGCAGCTTCGACTTCGTGTAGTGGCTTGCGAGGTCGTCGTAGCGCCCGCCCGAGCAGATCGAGCCGACCTGCGGGTGCGCGTCCAGCGTGGTCTCGTAGACGATGCCGGTGTAGTAGTCGAGGCCGCGCGCGATCGACAGGTTGAGCGCGTAGCGCGCGTCCGCGACGCCCAGTGCGCGCAGCTGGGCGAAGACCTGGCGCAGCTCGGCGCGGCCTTCCTCGAACAGCGGCGTGCCGGCACCGAGCGCGTCCAGCGCCGCCAGCGCCGCGTCGTGCCCGCGGGCGCGGATGCGCGAGAACGCGAGCAGCCGTTCCGCGACGTCGGCCGACAGCGCGTAGCCCTCGCCTTCCAGCGTCGCCCGCACCGCGTCCTCGCCGCGCTTGTCGAGCTTGTCGAGCTCGCGCAGCACGGCCACCTGGCGCTCACCCTCGCCGATGCCCAGGCCCTCGAACCACCCGCGCAGCAGCTTGCGGTGGTTGAGCTGGATGGTGAAGTCGCCGATCGCGAGATTCTCGAACACCGCCGCGATCACCGCCGGGATCTCCGCGTCGTAGCGCGGCGACAGGCTGTCCTTGCCGATCACGTCGATGTCGCACTGGTAGAACTCGCGGAAGCGCCCGCGCTGGGCGCGCTCGCCGCGGTACACCCGCTGCATCTGGTAGCGGCGGAACGGGAACGCGAGCGCGTGCTCGTGCTCGGCGACGTAGCGCGCCAGCGGCACGGTCAGGTCGAAGCGCAAGGCAAGCTCCGGCCGGCCCTCGCCCCCGCTCTTGTCGAGCGACTTCTCGAGCGCCCCGGTGGACTGCACGAAATAGACCTGGCGCTCGGTCTCGCCGCCGGTCTTGGTCAGCAGCACCTCCGACAGCTCCATGACGGGCGTCTCCACCGGCAGGAAGCCGAAGCGCTCGAAGGTCGTCCGGATCGCGTCCAGCATGCGCTGGAAGGCGATCTGCTCGCGCGGCAGCAGTTCCAGGACGCCGGGCGGCGTGCGGGGCTTGACGGGCTGGCTGGCCAAGGCGACTCCGGGAAGGCGCGCGCGGCGGGGGCCGCGCGGCCGCATAGTCTAAGCCAGCGTCCGCGCCGGCTTGTCGGGGGCGCAACGAAGGCGCCGCGACCGCTTGCCTGTCCGCGCCGGGCCCCGATAGAATGCGCGGCTCCCGTCGGGGTGTAGCTCAGCCTGGTAGAGCGCTACGTTCGGGACGTAGAAGTCGCAGGTTCAAATCCTGTCTCCCCGACCAGCCATTCCGCCTGCCGCCGCGCGCAG
>DASRZN010000339.1:0-18829 GCA_035686325.1 Lysobacteraceae bacterium | reverse complement strand
ATTTTCTACAACATCCAGTACGGCCGCCCGGACGCGAGCCGCGCCGAGGTCGAGGCGGCGGCGCGCGCGGCGCACATCCACGAGCTGATCATGGCGCTGCCGGACGGCTACGACAGCGAGGTCGGCGAACGCGGGCTCAAGCTCTCGGGCGGCGAGAAGCAGCGCGTGGCAATCGCGCGCGCCTTGCTCAAGGACCCAGCGATCCTGATCTTCGACGAGGCGACCTCGGCGCTGGACTCGAGGTCCGAGCGCGCGATCCAGGCCGAGCTCGACCGGATCGCGGTCGGCCGCACCACCCTGATGATCGCGCACCGGCTGTCCACGGTGATGCACGCCGACGAAATCCTGGTGCTGGACGCCGGCCGCGTGGTCGAACGCGGCAGCCACGCCGGCCTGCTCGCGCTGGACGGCCAATACGCGCAGATGTGGCGGCTGCAGCAGCAGGCGCAGCAGGCGGCGGCGCAGGCGGCCGCGGCCGAGCGCGCGGCGGCCGGCGTGGGCGAAGCCTGACCCGCGTCCGCAAGGCCTGGCGCGGGGCTGGCCCCCATCGCGGCCCCTTGCCGTACCATCGGGCGTTTCCACGCCGAGGTGCCCCCCATGCAGAAACTCGTGCTGTCCACCCTCTCGCTCGCCGTCGCCCTGGCGATCGGCAGCGCCCACGCCGCCGACGCGCCGACCTTCGACACCCAGCGCCTGTCGCAGGAAGTGAAGGTGCTGTCGTCCGACGCGTTCGAAGGCCGCGCGCCGGCCTCGGCCGCCGAGCAGAAGGTGATCGACTACGTGGTCGGCGAGCTCAAGGCCGCCGGCGTGTCGCCGGGCGGCGACCTCAAGGACGGCACGCGCGCCTGGACCCAGGCGGTGCCGCTGCGGCGCGCCGAGATCACCGGCACGCCGACCCTCGCCCTCGGCGTCGACGGCAAGAAGCAGCCGCTGACCCAGGGCGTGGAGATCGCCGCGCGCCCGACCCTCGACGGCAGCAAGGCGGTCGACATCGAGAACGCGCCGCTGGTGTTCGTCGGCTACGGCGTCAAGGCGCCGGAGCGCAACTGGGACGACTACAAGGGCGTGGACCTGAAGGGCAAGGTCGCGCTGGTGCTGGTCAACGACCCGGACTACGAGACCGGCGAAGGCGATTTCGGCGGCAAGGCGATGACCTACTACGGCCGCTGGACCTACAAGTACGAGGAAGCCGCGCGCCAGGGCGCGCTCGGCATGCTGGTGATCCACGAGACCGCGCCGGCATCCTACGGCTGGGCGACGGTGAAGAACTCCAACACCAACGCCCAGTTCGACATCGTCCGCGCCGATCCCGCCGCCGCGCACGTGCCGCTGGAAGGCTGGGTGACCCGCGACCTCGCGGCGAGGATCGCGAAGAACGCCGGCCTCGATTTCGACACGCTGAAGAAGCAGGCGCAGTCGCGCGACTTCAAGCCCGTCGAGCTGAAGGGCGAGACGCTCACCGCGCAGTACGCGGTGGACAGCCAGGTGATCACCTCGCACAACATCGTCGGCCGCATCGAGGGCAGCAAGCATCCCGACGAGACCGTGATCTACAGCGCGCACTGGGACCACCTCGGCGTCGGCCAGCCGGACGCGAAGGGCGACCGCATCTACAACGGCGCGGTCGACAACGCGACCGGCACCGCGGCGCTGATCGAGATCGCGCGCGCCTACGCCAAGGCGCCGCGGCCGGAGCGCTCGGTGGTGTTCCTCAACGTCACCGCCGAGGAGAAGGGCCTGCTCGGCTCGGAGTACTACGCCGCCAACCCGCTGTACCCGCTGGCGAAGACGGTCGCGGTGCTGAACATGGACGCGCTCGACCCCACCGGCGCCAAGCGCGACTTCTCGACCTCCGGCAGCGCCAAGCAGGAGCTGCTCGACCAGACGATCGCGACCGCGAAGACCTTCGACCTGCGCTTCACGCCCGACTCGCATCCGGAAGCCGGCTACTTCTTCCGCTCCGACCACTTCCCGTTCGCCAAGCGCGGCGTGCCGGCGATCTCCTGGGGCTCGGGCGAGGACTGGGTCGAGGGCGGCCTCGCCGCCGGCGAGGCGGCCGGCAAGGCCTACACCGCCGAGCGCTACCACCAGCCCGCCGACGAGTGGGAAGCCGACTGGACCTTCGCGGGCATGGCCAAGGAGCTGCAGGTGCTCTACATGGTCGGCCGCGAGCTCGCCGATTCGCGCCGCTGGCCGGACTGGGATCCGTCGTCCGAGTTCCGCGCCGCACGCGACGCGAGCGCCGCCGAGCGCAAGTGATCGCCTGATTGGATGTGCGAAAAGGCCTGGGAAACCCGGCCTTTTTCTTTTGGGGGATACAGTGGTTAGCAAGCGTGCATCTGGGCCCGCGCCTCCCGGTCGCTCGAAAGATCTTCGCGGCTCACCGTAGAGCGGCGTGTTCCGCTCTACACGATTGCAACAGAGGTGGGGCGCGTCGGGTGGGAGAGGCGGGCAGGACCGTATGCGCCATGGATGGCGCATCCGAGCCTCCATGGATGGATTCACGGCGTGTCCTGACCGCCTCTCCCGCCCGGCGCGCTCGCGCGATGCAAGGATTTTGAAACAGCCTCATGGGCCCGCGCCCGGGAGGGAAAGATCCTCGCGGCTTGCCGTAGAGCGGAGCTTGCTCCGCTAAGCGAGCGCGAGAGGGGTGGGGCGCGCCGGGTGGAGAGTCAGACAGGACCGTATGCGCCATGGACGGCGCATCCGAGCCTCCATGGACGGATTCACGGCGTGTCCTGCCTGCCTCTCCCGCCCGGCGCGCTAGCGACGCTCCGATGGCCTTGGCTGGAAAAAAAACAGGAAGCATCGTGGGCCCGCGCCCGGGAGAGCGGGGGTATTGCTTTTCCCTTAGCTGGGCATCCATGCCCAGATGCGGGCGCGCGCCATCCATGGCGCGCTGACGCAACACCCCCGCCCTCCCGGTCGCTCGGGAAAGATCCTCGCGGCTTGCCGTAGAGCGGAACTTGCTCTGCTAAGCGAGCGCGAGAGCGGTGGGGGCGCGGCGGGTGGGAGAGGTGGGCAGGACCGTATGCGCCATGGATGGCGCATCCGAGCCTCCATGGACGGATTCACGGCGTGTCCTGACTGCCTCTCCCACCCGGCGCGCTTGCGGGATCGGAATTGTTTCGAAAAGGCCGCTAGAAGCCGTACCGCAGGAAACCGCCGTCCACCGCGATGCATTCGCCGGTGACGTAGCTCGCCGCCGGCAGGCACAGGAAGGCGACCGCGGCGGCGACTTCCTCCGGCTCGCCGACGCGGCCCATCGGCGTGCGCAGCAGCACCTCGTCGAGGTAGTCGGGATCGGCGAGCCTGTCGTGGGTGCGGCGGGTACGGATGTACCAGGGCGCGACGCAATTGACCCGGATCCCGTCCTCGGCCCACTCCACCGCCAGGTTGCGGGTCATCTGGTGCATCGCCGCCTTGCTCATCCCGTACGGCGCGCCGCTGCGCACGTGGGTGGCGCCGGACACGCTGCCGACGTTGACGATGCTGGAAGCGGCGTGCTTCGTCAGCAACGGGTGCGCGTAGCGCGACAGCTCGAAGGCGGAGAACAGGTTGATCTCGAAGATCTGCCGCCACTCGTCTTCCGCATAGTCGGTCGCCGCGCGGGTCAGGTTGCCGCCGGCGTTGTTGACCAGCACGTGCAGGCCCTCGCCGAAGTCCTCGACCCAGTCCAGCAGTTCGCGCCGCTGCTCCTCCTGGGCGACGTCGGCGGCGAACACCTGCACCTCGCGCTCCGGGAAATCCTCCAGCAGCTCGCCCCGCACCTGCTCCAGCAGCGACGCGTCGCGCGCCGCCAGCAGCACGTCGGCGCCGAAGCCGAGCAGCTCGCGCGCGATCGCCCGGCCGATCCCGGCGCTGCCGCCGGTCACCAGCGCGAGCTGGCCGTCCAGCCGCCAGCGGCTGCGTTGCGGCGTGCTGTCCTGCGAACCGTGCATGGCGCGTCCTCGGCAACGTGACCGGCGTAGGATAGCCGCAGGCCCATGCAGGAGCTGCGCCATGCCCGCCCCGCGCCTCGCCCTCGCCCTCGCCGCCCTCGCCGCGACGTTCGCCCTCGCCGCCTGCAACGAGCCGGTGCCGCCCGACAAGCAGGAGCCGCCCGAGCCGCAGGCCCCGCAGGCGACCGAGCTGCGCGACGCGATCCAGGCGCCGATCGACAAGGCCAGGGCGGTCGACGCCCAGGTCAAGGACGCCGCGCAGCAGCAGCGCGACGCGATCGAGGCGCAGGCCGGGGGCTAGCGCGGCCGCGGCACGGCGATGAAGCGCACCTGGACCATCGTCGGCGTCGCCGACGTCCACCGCAGCCTGCGCTGGTACCAGGCGCTGTTCGGGCAGCCGCAGATGCCGCCGGCGCACGACTATTTCGGCCAGGTCCGCGACGATGACGGCACCGTCCTGCTGTGCCTGCACCGCTGGGGCGAACACGAGCATCCGACCCTGGCCAGCCCGGCGCTGGCCACGCCCGGCAACGGCCTGCTGCTGTTCTTCCGGGTCGACGATTTCGATGCCGCGCTCGAACGTGCGCGCGCCTTCGCCACGCTCGCCGAAGCGCCGAGCCGCAACCCGAACACCGGGACCATGGAATTCGCCCTGCGCGATCCCGACGGCTACTACGTGATGATCAGCGCGCTGGATCCCTGACCGCGGCGGGCATCGCCCGCCCGCGGTCCACAGGTCACAACCCGCAGAAGCAGTGCGCCAGCGCCTTCACCGGCACGCCCGGGCGCGGCTTCAGCGCCGCGTCCAGCAGGCGGAAGTCGGCGCGGCTGTGCGGCGCCGCGTATTCCACCAGCGCCCGCGCCAGCGCCGATTCGCGCAGCCACGCCGCGCCGGCGTCGGTGCCGCTCAGGCGCAGGAAGAAGCGTTCGAACGGCGTCATCGCCTTCTCGATGTAGCGCGTGCGCCACTTGCCCGATTCGCCGAGCTTCGCTTCCTTCGCCGCGTCGGCGACCGCGTCGGCGAGGCCGCCGAAGGCGTCCACCAGCCCGCGCTCCTTCGCCTGCGCGCCGGACCACACCCGGCCGCGCGCGATCGCGTCGACCTGCGCCACGCTCTGGTGGCGCGCCTTCGCCACCCGCCCGGTGAAGTCGCGGTAGCCCTTGTCGATCACCGACTGGATCACCTCGCCGACCCGGGGGTCGAGCGGGCGGGTCAGGTCGAAGGCGCCGGCGAACGGTGTGGTGCCGACGCCGTCGGTGTGCACGCCGATCTTGTCGAGCGCGCGCGGCAGGGTCGGGATCAGGCCGAAGATGCCGATCGAGCCGGTGATCGTCGACGGGTCGGCGTAGATCCGGTCGGCGTTCATGCTGATCCAGTAGCCGCCCGACGCCGCGAGGTCGCCCATCGAGACGATCACCGGCTTGCCGGCCTTCTTCAGCGCGACCACCTCGCGGCGGATCTGCTCGGAGGCGAACACCTCGCCGCCCGGCGAATCCACCCGCAGCACCACCGCGCGCACGCTGTCGTCGTCGCGCGCCTCGTGCAGCAGCGCCGCGGTCGACTCGCCGCCGATGCTGCCGGGCGGCTGCTTGCCGCCGGCGATCTCGCCCTCGGCCACGATCACCGCGACCTGCGGGCGCTCGTCCACCGCCTGCAGCGGGCCGTCCACGTGCTTGAGGTACTCGTCGAGATCCACCCGGCGGAAGCCGCCGTCGGCGTCGGCGTCGGCGACGCCGCGCTCGGCCAGCAGGGTGTCGACCTGCTCCTCGGTTTTCAGGCCATCGACCAGCTTGTGCTGCAGCGCGTAGCGGGCGAGGTCGCCGCCGGCGGCCTCGATCCCCTGCGGCAGGGTGTCGATGTCGGTGGCCAGCTGCTGCGCGGTCAGCCCGCGCGCCTTGGCGATGTCGGCGAGGAAGCGCTGCCAGATGTCGTTCATCCAGAACAGGTCGGCTTCCTTGGACTCCGGCGACGCGGCGTCGAGGATGTAGGGTTCGGCCGCCGACTTGTATTCGCCGACCCGGAACAGGTGCACGTCCACGCCGAGCTTGTCCTGCAGGCCCTCGCGGTAGTACTGGCGGTAGCGGCCCAGGCCCTCGAGCAGCAGGCCGCCCATCGGGTCGATGTAGACCTCGTCGGCCTGCGCGGCGAGCAGGTACTGCTGCTGGTCCATGTTCTCGCCGAACGCGACCACCTGCTTGCCCGCCGCGCGCAGCTGCGCCAGCGCCGCGGCGACCTCGCGGATCGAGGCGTAGCCGGAGAAGCGCATGCGGTCGGTGCGCAGCAGCACGCGCTCGATCCGCTTGTCGGTGCGCGCCGCGTCCAGCGCGCGCAACAGGTCGCGCAGCTGCACCTCGCCGGCGCTGTCGTCGCCGGTGGCCTTGGCCAGGCCGCGGGTGAACGGGTCGGCGCTGTACTGCTCGACCAGCGCGCCCTGCGGCGCGATCACCAGGGTGGTGCGGTCGGCCAGCACCCGGCGGCCGCCGTCGGCGCTCAGCACCGCGACCACCACCAGCACCAGCAGGAACAGGAAGATCAGGTTGAAGACCAGGCGGCGGGTGAAATTGAGCGCGTCCCACGCGCCGATGAACAGGCGGGCGATCGGACCGCGGCGGACTGCATTCATGGCAAAGACTCCCGGCAATTGCCCATAGGGTACGCGGCGGGGCCGGACGGGGCATCCACCCATGGTCACCCGGCCGATCGGCATCCTCGGGCGCGACTCCGCGCACGGGGCGCGCGTGCGCCGCTCCGTAGAATGCACGGATGGATGTCTCGTACCTGCTCGATTCGCTCAATCCCGCCCAGCGCGAGGCGGTGACCGCCCCCGCCGGCCATTACCTCGTCCTCGCCGGGGCGGGCAGCGGCAAGACCCGGGTGCTGACCCACCGGATCGCCTGGCTGAACGAGGTTCACGGGGTGCCCGCCCACGGCATCCTGGCGGTCACCTTCACCAACAAGGCGGCGGCCGAGATGCGCGGCCGCGCCGAAGGCCTGCTCCGGCACGGCGCGCGCGGGATGTGGATCGGCACCTTCCACGGCCTCGCCCACCGCCTGCTGCGCCTGCACTGGCAGGAGGCGAAGCTGCCGGAAGGCTTCCAGGTGCTGGACAGCGACGACCAGCTGCGCCTGGTCAAGCGGGTGGTGCAGCAGCTCGAGCTCGACGACACGCGCTTCCCGCCGCGCCAGATCGCCTGGTGGATCAACGCGCAGAAGGACGAGGGCCGCCGCCCGCAGCACCTGCAGCCGGGCGCCGACCCGTGGCTGGACGTGATGCAGAAGAGCTACGCGCTGTACCAGGAGCGCTGCGACCGCGCCGGCCTGGTCGACTTCGCCGAGCTGCTGCTGCGCGCGCACGAACTGCTGCGCGACAACCCGGCGCTGCTGGCGCACTACCGGCGCCGCTTCGGCGAAATCCTGGTGGACGAGTTCCAGGACACCAACGCGATCCAGTACGCGTTCGTGCGCGTGCTGGCCGGCGACTCTGGCCACGTGTTCGTGGTCGGCGACGACGACCAGGCGATCTACGGCTGGCGCGGCGCCAAGGTCGAGAACGTGCAGCGCTTCCTGCGCGACTTCCCCGGCGCCGCGACCCTGCGCCTGGAGCAGAACTACCGCTCCAGCGCCAACATCCTCAACGCCGCCAACGCGGTGATCGCGCACAACCCGGACCGGCTCGGCAAGCAGCTGTGGACCGACAGCGGCGAGGGCGAGCCGATCGACCTGTACGCCGCCTACAACGAGATCGACGAGGCGCGCTTCGTGGTCGAGCGCATCCGCCAGTGGGTGCACGCCGGCGGCAGCTACGGCGACTGCGCGATCCTGTACCGCAGCAACGCCCAGTCGCGCGCGTTCGAGGAGGCGCTGCTGGACGATCCGATCCCGTACCGGGTGTACGGCGGCATGCGCTTCTTCGAGCGCGCCGAGGTCAAGGACACCCTCGCCTACCTGCGCCTGGTCGCCAACCGCGACGACGACGCGGCCTTCGAGCGCGCGGTCAACACGCCCGCGCGCGGCATCGGCGAGCGCACCCTCGACGAAGTGCGCCGGCGCGCGCGGACAGACGCGGTGTCGTTGTGGGAGGCGTCGATCCGGGTGGTCCGCGGAACCGACCTCGCGGCGCGCGCACGCAACGCGCTGATGGCCTTCCACGTGCTGCTGGACGCGCTCGCCGGCGAGGTCGCGGAGATGCCGCTGCAGGAGAAGGTGGACCACGTGCTGGCGCGCTCGGGCCTGCGCACGCACTACGCGAACGAATCGCGCGGCCAGCTCGACTCGCGCACCGAGAACCTCGACGAACTGGTCTCGGTCGCCTCGCGTTTCGTCCAGCGCGACGAGGACGAGGAGGCGGCGGCGCTGACCGAGTTGGTCGCGTTTCTGTCCTACGCCGCGCTGGAGGCCGGCGAAGGCCAGGCCCAGGCCGGCGAGGACGGGGTGCAACTGATGACGCTGCACAGCGCGAAGGGCCTCGAGTTCCCGCTGGTGTTCCTCGCCGGCATGGAGGAAGGCCTGTTCCCCAGCGCGAAGACGGTGGAGGAGCAGGGCCGGCTGGAGGAGGAGCGGCGCCTGGCCTACGTCGGCATCACCCGCGCGCGGCAGAAGCTGGTGCTCAGCTACGCGGAGGCGCGCCGCATCCACGGCATGGACATGTACGGCGTGCCGTCGCGCTTCCTGCGCGAGATCCCGGGCGCGCTGCTCAACGAGGTGCGGCCGCGCGTGCAGGTGGCGCGGCCGGCGTTCGCCGGCGCGCCGCGTCGTGATTTCGGCCACGCCGCCGTCGAAACGCCGGCGATCAAGCTCGGCCAGAACGTGCGGCACCCGAGCTTCGGCCGCGGCGTGGTCACCGACTACGAGGGCAGCGGCGCGCACGCGCGGGTGCAGGTCAACTTCGACGATGCCGGCAGCAAGTGGCTGGTGCTGGCCTACGCCAACCTGCAGTCGCTGTAGTCACGCGTCCTGAACGCCGGCGCGCCGACGATTGCCGCGGGCAACGGCGGAGCACGAGGCATGGCGACGAGCGCCAGGAAGAGCGGCAGGACGGCGGCGTCCGGCCGCCGCGGCAGCGCGGCGAGGCAGCGCGAAATCCAGCAGGAAGCCGAGGCGCGCAACGAGCGCACCACGGCGCGCAAGCAGGCGGCGAAGAAGGCGGCCGGGAAGTCGGCGGGCGGCAAGGCGAAGAAGCAGCCGGTCCAGGCCGGGCCGCGCCGGCAGCCGGAGAATCCGCTGCCGAGGCAGCACCAGGCGAAGCCCGGCCACGAGCACAAGCTCGACCCGCAGCCGCGCTTCCTCGCCCCCGATTACGAAGGCAGCGGCAAGCTGCGCGACATGGTCGCGCTGGTGACCGGCGGCGACTCCGGCATCGGCCGCGCGGTCGCGGTGCTGTTCGCGCGCGAGGGCGCCGACGTCGCCCTGGTCTACCTCAGCGAGGACCGCGACGCCGACACCACTCGCGAATACGTCGAACGCGAGGGCCGGCGCTGCATCGCGATCCGCGGCGACGTCAAGGATCCGCGCTTCTGCGAGCAGGCGGTGGAGCAGACGCTGGGCGCGCTCGGCCGGATCGACGTGCTGGTCAACAACGCCGCTTTCCAGCAGCACAGCAAGACGCTGGAGGACATCACCGAGGAACACCTGCAGGAAACCCTGCAGACGAACATCGGCGGCTACTTCCACATGGCGCGCGCGGCGCTGCCGCACATGACCGAGGGCGGCAGCATCATCAACACCGGCTCGGAAACCGCGCTGTTCGGCAGCAAGAGCCTGCTCGACTATTCGGCGACCAAGGGCGCGATCCACGCCTTCACCAAGTCGCTGGCGGCCAACCTGCTCGAGCGCGGCATCCGCGTCAACGCGGTGGCGCCCGGCCCGGTGTGGACGCCGCTCAACCCGGCCGACCAGCCGGCGAAGAAGGTCGCCGATTTCGGCAAGGACAGCGACATGGGCCGCCCCGCGCAGCCGGAGGAAGTCTCGCCCGCCTATGTCTTCCTCGCCTCGCCCGTGACCGCGTCGTACGTCAACGGGGTGGTGCTGCCGGTGATGGGAGGACCGCGCGGCTAGCGACCTCGCTGGCCGGTGCTGGTTGCGGGGCTTCACTGCGAGCGTGACGGGCTTTCCCGGCCCGCGCCCGGGAGGGCGGGGGTATTGCTTTTCCCTTAGCTGGGCATCCATGCCGAGATGCGGGCGCGCGCCATCCATGGCGCGCTGACGCAACACCCCCGCCCTCCCGGGCGCTCGGACAGATCCTGGCGGCCTGCCGTAGAGCGGAGCTTGCTCCGCTCTACCGATCGCGAGAATGGTGGGGCGCGTCGGGTGGGAGAGGCAGGCAGGACCGTATGCGCCATGGATGGCGCATCCGAGCCTCCATGGATGGATTCACGGCGTGTCCTGACTGCCTCTCCCGCCCGGCGCGCTCGCGAAGTATCAGCCGCTGTGCGGGACCAGTTGACCCTTCCCGCTGGCGCGCCGGGGTCTCCGCTACCAGCCGTAGATCCGGTAGTAGACGGGCGACACCTCGCCCTTGTCGCGGTCGACGTGGCCGTCGCCGTCGTGGTCGATCAGGTAGTACACCGGACCGCGCAGCGGCTGCACCCGCACCATCCGCAACTGGCCGTCGACGCGGTACTCGGAGACCACGTCGCCGTTGGCTTCGGTGCGGGTGGTTTCGACCGCCCCGGGCGGGACCGCCGGCTCGCCCAGGCTGGCGCAGGCGGACAGCAGCAGGCTGGCGGTCGCGACGACGATGGCCTTGCGCATGGCGGGCTCCGCAGGTGGTGTGCGGAGGATTATGCCCCGGCCGCGTGGTCGGCCTGCATGCAGCGGGCCCGGCGTAGAATCCGCGGATGCCGAAACTGGTCCTGATCGACGGGTCGTCCTACGTCTACCGCGCCTTCCACGCGCTGCCTCCGCTGACCAACGCCGCGGGCGAGCCGACCGGCGCGCTGTTCGGCGTGGTCAACATGCTGCGCGCCCACCTCAACGAGCAGCCCGACTGCGCCGCGTTCGTGGTCGACGCGCCGGGCAAGACCTTCCGCGACGACCTCTACCCCGCGTACAAGGCGACCCGTGCGCCGATGCCGGACGACCTGCGCGCGCAGCTGCAGCCAATGTGCGAGATCGTGGAGGCGCTCGGCCTGCCGCTGCTGCGGATCGAGGGCGTGGAGGCCGATGACGTGATCGGCACGCTCGCACTGGAGGCCGCGCGCTCCGGCGTGGACGTCACCATTTCCACCGGCGACAAGGACTTCGCCCAGCTGGTGGGCCGCCACGAGGGCGGCGGCAGCATCCGCCTGGTCAACACCATGAGCGGCAGCGTGATGGATTCGGACGAGGCGGTGGTCGCCAAGTTCGGCGTGCGCGCCGACCAGATCGTCGACCTGCTGGCGCTGATGGGCGACAGCATCGACAACGTCATCGGCGTGGAGAAGTGCGGGCCGAAGACCGCGGCGAAATGGTTGGCCGAGCACGGCTCGCTGGACGGCGTGATCGCCAACGCGGCGAAGATCGGCGGCAAGATCGGCGACAACCTGCGCGCGGCGCTGGAGCGGCTGCCGCTCAACCGCACGCTGGTGACGATCAAGACCGACGTCGCCCTGCCGGCGCCCGCGCACGAACTGAAGCTGCGTCCGCGCGACGTCGACGCGCTGCGCGTGCTGTACGCGCGCTACGGCTTCACCCAGGCGCTGCGCGAGCTGGACGGCGGCGGCAAGCCGGCGCCGGCCGCCGAGCGCAACATCAGCATGCGTGGCACCGAGGCGGGCTGGGCCCGTGCCGGCGCCAAGCCCGAGGACGGCATCGACCCCGCGCTGTCCGCGCCCGGCGAGCACGAGACGGTGCTCACCCGCGAACAGCTCGATGCCTGGGTCGCCCGCCTGCAAGCGGCCGACGCCTTCGCCTTCGACACCGAGACCGATGCGCTGGATCCGCTGTGCGCGGCGCTGGTCGGCGTCAGCGTGGCGGTCGAGCCGGGCCGGGCCGCCTACATCCCGGTCGGCCACGACTATCCCGGCGCGCCGGCGCAGCTGCCGCGCGAGGAAGTGCTCGACGCCCTGCGTCCGTTGTTCGCCGATCCCGGCAAGCGCAAGATCGGCCACCACGGCAAGTACGACCTGCACGTGCTGCGCTGCCACGGCGTGGACGTGCGCGGCTACGCCGAAGACACGATGCTGGAAAGCTTCGTGTACAACGCCGGCGCCAGCCGCCACGACATGGACTCGCTGGCGAAACGCTACCTCGGCTACGACACCGTCCGCTACGAGGACGTCGCCGGCAAGGGCGCGAAGCAGATCCGCTTCTCGCAGGTGGCGATCGACGACGCCGCGCGCTACGCCGCCGAGGACGCCGACGTCACCCTGCGCCTGCACCGCGTGCTGGCCCCGCGCCTGGCCGCCGAGCCCGCGCTCGAGCGCGTCTACCGCGACATCGAGGTGCCGCTGGTGCCGGTGCTCGAGCGGGTCGAGGCCAATGGCGTGCTGGTCGACGTGGCGGAGCTGCGCCGGCAGTCCGCCGACCTCGGCCGGCGCATGCTGGAACTGCAGCAGCAGGCGACCGAACTCGCCGGCCGCAGCTTCAACCTCGATTCGCCCAAGCAGGTCTGCGCGCTGCTGTACGACGAACTCGGCCTGCCGGCGCTGGTGAAGACGCCCTCCGGCCAGCCCAGCGCGAACGAGGAGGCGCTGGAGGCGATCGCCGACCAGCACGCGCTGCCGCGGGTGATCCTCGACTACCGCGGCATGGCCAAGCTGCGCGGCACCTACACCGACAAGCTGCCGGGCATGGTCAACCCGGGCACCGGCCGGGTGCACACCAGCTACCACCAGGCCGGCGCCGCCACCGGGCGGCTGTCGTCCAACGACCCGAACCTGCAGAACATCCCGATCCGCACCGAGGACGGCCGCCGCATCCGCAAGGCCTTCGTTGCCCCGGAAGGTCGGCGCCTGCTCGCCGCCGACTACTCGCAGATCGAACTGCGGATCATGGCCCACCTGTCCGAGGATCCGGCGCTGCTGCGGGCGTTCTCCTCCGGCGTGGACATCCATCGCGCGACCGCGGCCGAGGTGATGGGCAAGCCGCTGGAGGCGGTCGAGCCGAACGAGCGGCGCGCCGCCAAGGCGATCAACTTCGGCCTGATGTACGGCATGAGCGCGTTCGGCCTGGCCAGGCAGCTCGGCATCAGCCGCGGCGAGGCGCAGGACTACATCGCGCTGTACTTCAGCCGGTATCCCGGCGTGCGCGACTTCATGGAACGCACCCGCCAGCAGGCGCGCGAACAGGGCTACGTGGAGACCGTGTTCGGCCGCCGCCTGTACCTGGAGAACATCGCCGCCCGCAACGCCGGACTGCGCGCGGGCGCCGAGCGCGCGGCGATCAACGCGCCGATGCAGGGCACCGCCGCCGACATCATCAAGCGCGCGATGATCGACATCGACGGCTGGCTCGCCGGCCACCGCGAGCGCGCGCTGATGGTGCTGCAGGTGCACGACGAACTGGTGTTCGAAGTGGAGGACGGCTTCGTCGACGACCTGCGCGCGGAGGTGGTCCGGCGCATGGCCGCGGCGGCCGAACTGCGGGTGCCGCTGGTGGTGGACACGGGGGTCGGCCGGGACTGGGACGAGGCCCACTGACCGCCGGTCGGAAGGGCATGAATCATTCCTGAACCCTACGGTTTTTTAACCCCGCCCTTCACGAACCATCCATGAGGGTTTTGGTCATATAGGCCGCGACAGATGCAAGGTCTGTCGCGAGATCACCTCCCTCCCCTGGAGTGATCCCAGGAACGGACGACTCCTCCCCAAGTCCCCGTTCCCCGGCCCCGCAAGCCCTCCCCCTGGCTTGCGGGGCTTTTTATTTGCCGCCGCCCCGCCTTCCCGCCGCGCTCACCGGCGCTTGCCGACACTGCGCTTCGCATTCAGGAGGCGGGATGGCCGAGCTGCTGGAACTGTCGGTGCCGTGGTGGGAGATCGTGCTGCGCGGCACGGTGGTGTACTTCGTGATGCTGCTGCTCATCCGGCTGTCCGGCAAGCGCACGGTCGGCCAGTTCACGCCCTTCGACCTGCTGGTGCTGGTGCTGCTGGGCGACGCGGTGCAGGGCTCGATGCTGGCCGGCGACCAGTCGCTGCCGGGCGGGCTGCTGCTGGCGGCGACCCTGCTCGGCTGGAACCGGGTGATCGGCTATGCCACCGCGCACAGCGAGCCGCTGGCGAAGGTGGTCGAAGGCAAGGCCGAGATCCTGGCGCGCAACGGCGAGGTGGACCACGACGCGCTGAAGGCGGCCAACCTGACCCTCGACGACCTGCAGGAAGCCATGCGCGACCACAGTTGCGCCACCGTCGGCGAGATCCGCCTGGCGGTGCTGGAAAAGGACGGCACCATCACCGTGCTCAAGCGCGGCGAGCGCCAGGCCTGAGCGGCGTCAGCCGAGTTCGGCCAGCCAGTCGCGCGGGCGCAGGTAGTCCTGCAGGCACGCCTCCGGCGTACCTGGCTCGGGCGCATAGCCATATTCCCAGCGCGCCAGCGGCGGCAGGCTCATCAGGATCGACTCGGCGCGCCCGCCCGACTGCAGGCCGAACAGGGTGCCGCGGTCGTACACCAGGTTGAATTCGACGTAGCGGCCGCGCCGGTACAGCTGGAATGCGCGCTCGCGCTCGCCGTACGGCGTGTCGCGGCGGCGTTCGACGATCGGCAGCCAGGCGTCGAGGAAGCCGTCGCCGACCGCGCGCAGGTAGCCGAAGTCGGTGTCGAAGTCCGTATGCAGGTCGTCGAAGAACAGGCCGCCCACGCCGCGCGTCTCGCCGCGGTGCTTGAGGAAGAAGTACGCGTCGCACCAGCGCTTGTGCGCCCGGTAGCGTTCCTCGCCGCCGAACGGTTCGCACAGCGCGCGCGCGGTGCGGTGCCAGTGCAGCACGTCGTCGCCGAAGGGATAGAACGGGGTCAGGTCGAAGCCGCCGCCGAACCACCAGGCCACGGTCTCGCCGTCGCGCTGCGCGCGGAAGTGGCGGACGTTGGCGTGGGTGGTCGGCAGGTACGGGTTGCGCGGGTGGAATACCAGCGACACCCCGACCGCGCGCCAGCTGGCGCCGGCAAGCTCCGGCCGGGCGGCGCTGGCCGACGGCGGCAGGCGGCTGCCGGACACGTCGGAGAACCCGATCCCGGCCTGCTCGAACACCGCGCCGTCGCGCAGCACGCGGGTGCGCCCGCCGCCGCCCTCGTCCCGCGTCCAGGCGTCCTCGGCGAAGCGCGCGCCGCCGTCGGCCTGCTCGATCGCCGCGCAGATGCGGTCCTGCAGGCCGGTGAGGTAGTCGCGGACGCGCGCGAAGTCGTCGGGGGCGGGCTGGTTCATCCGCGCATTCTACGGGCGCGCAGCCCTTCGCCCTGCGCCTGAGCCTGCGCATGCGCCTGCACCAGCGGCTGCTGGCGCTGCGCGCGCGGCATCGGTGCCGCCGGCCGCGCGGGCCGCGATCCGGACCGGCGCCGCTAGCGCGCGGCGCAGCCGGCGAAGGGATCGAGGCGGGCGCGGTAGGCCGTACTGCGCACGCCGGCGAGGCCGAGCACCAGGTCGAACAGGTTGTCGTGCGAGGCCGGCCGCAGGCGCGCGCGCTGCAGGCACGCGGGGTCCAGCCCGCGCCGCGCGCGGAAGCCGTCCGACAGCCACAGCAGCATCGGCACCCGGGTCTGCTCGTCGGGCGCCAGCAGGTAGGGCGCGCCGTGCAGGTACAGGCCGTGCTCGCCGGTGGATTCGCCGTGGTCGGAGACGTACAGCAGTGCGCTGTCCATCCCGCCCCGCGCGGCCAGCGCGGCGATCGCCGTGGCGATCACGTGGTCGGTGTAGAGGATGGTGTTGTCGTAGGCGTTGAGGATCCCGGCACGGGTGCAGCGGGTCAGCTCGTTGCTGCGGCAGGCGGGGCGGAAGCGCTCGAACGCGGGCGGGTAGCGCAGGTAGTAGGCCGGGCCGTGGCTGCCCTTGGTGTGCAGCACGATGACCCGGTCGTCGCGCGTCTTCGCGAGTTCCTGGCGCAGGCGGTCGACCAGCAGGCCGTCCCAGCAGCCGTACGTGCAGTAGCGCGGATCCTGCAATTCGGCCAGCAGTTCCTCGCGGGCGCGCGCGGCGACGCCCTTGCTGCCGGTGTTGTTGTCGTACCAGTCGACCCGGAAGCCGGCGTGGGCGAGCACGTCGAGCAGGTTCTCGCGCCCCGCGGCGGCATCCTGCGCGTAGTCGGCGCGACCGAGGTCGGAGAACATGCAGGGCAGCGACACCGCGGTGTTGGTGCCGCAGGAGCGCACGTCCGGGAAGTTGATCACCGGCAGCCGCGACAGTTCCGGATTGGTCGGCCGCGCGTAGCCGTCGAGCTGGAAGCTCTGCGCGCGTGCCGACTCGCCGACCACCAGGACCAGCACCAGCGGCCGGTCGCCGGGCGCCATCGCACCGGCGCGCCGCGCGTCGCGACCCAGCGGTTGCACCGCGACCGGTGTGGCGTCGCCGCGCGCGGCGTGCCACGACAGCGCGGCCGACACCAGCGACACCGGGTTCATCAGGTAGCGCAGCTGCTTGTGGTTGCGCACCGTGGAGGCGATCTCGCGGCCGCCGATCGCGACGCCGAAGACCAGCAGGGCGGCGGCCAGCCCGGCCAGCTTGAGCCAGCCGACCAGCTGCGCGCGCACCGGCCGCGCCGGCACCCGCACCCACAGCACCAGCGCCGCCGGCAGCACGCCGAGCAGCAGCAGGCTCATCACCGCGCGCCCGGACAGCCATTCGCCGGCTTCGCGCAGGTCGGTCTCGGCCACGCTCTGCAGGGCGAAGCGGTCGACCACCGCGCCGTAGTCGTGCATGAAGAAGGCCGCCACCGAGGACAGCAGCAGCACCAGCACCAGCCACGGCTTGAGCAATCGGCCGAAGGCCAGCGGCAGCAGCACCACCAGGATCAGCGCGAGCAGCACGGCGCCGAAGCCGGCGACGAACTCGATCTGCGCCAGCGCCCCCGCCGGCAGCCCGGCGAAGGCGACCTGCCAGAAGCGCCGGTTGGCGAACGCCAGCAGGAAGACCGCGACGGCGAGCACCAGCGCGCCGCCGCGCAGGGTGGGCCGGTACGGCGTCATGCGCGCCGCGCCGGCGACGCGCGCCGGCTCACTTCAGGGTCGCCTCGAACAGCTCGAAGATGCGCCGGTACTCGTCGTACCACGCGTCCGGGTGGGCGAAGGCATGGCGCTCGAGCGGGTACGGCGCGATCGACCACTTGTCCTTGCGCAGCTCGATCAGCTTCTGGGTCATCTCGACCGAGTCCTGGAAGAACACGTTGTCGTCGATCATGCCGTGCGCGATCAGCAGGTGGTCCTGCAGCCCCGCGGCGTACTCGATCGGCGACGAACGCTTGTACGCCTCCGGGTCGAGTTCGGGCGTGTTGAGGATGTTGGACGTGTACTCGTGGTTGTACTTGGCCCAGTCCGACACCGGCCGCAGCGCGGCGCCCGCCTGGAACACGCCCGGCGCGCGGAACAGCGCCATGAAGGTCATGAAGCCGCCGTAGCTGCCGCCGTAGATGCCGGCGTGGCCGCGGTCGCCCTGGCGGTTGGCGACCAGCCAGTCGAGGCCGTCGAGGTAGTCCTCGAGCTCGGGGTGGCCCATGTTGCGGTAGATCGCGGTGCGCCAGTCGCGGCCGTAACCCTCGCTCGCGCGGTAGTCGAGGTCGAGCACCAGGTACCCGTGCTGCACCAGCAGGTTGTGGAACATCTGCTCGCGGAAGTAGGTCGGGTAGCGCGCGTGCACGTTCTGCAGGTAGCCGGCGCCGTGCACGAACAGCACGACCGGGTACCTGCGGCCAGGCTCCAGCGCCTTCGGCCCGTAGAACTTGCCCCAGATGGTGCCGGCGCCGTGCTGGCTCGGCACCTGCACGATTTCCGGCTGGATCCAGTCGATCGCCTTGAACTGCGCGGTGCGGGTGTCGGTGAGCACGCGCGCCTCGCCGCCGGCGGCGGGGACCACCGCCAGCTGGGTCGGCAGGTAGCTGCGCGAGTAGCGCACCAGCAGCGCGCGGCCGTCGGGCGAGACGACGAAGCCTTCGACGCCGTCGAGCGCTGTCACCTCGCGCACGTCGCCGCCGGCCGCGTCCACCGCGCACACCTCGTAGTCGCCCGGCCACTTGCGGTTGCACACGAAGTAGAACGCGCTGCCGTCGGCGGACAGGCGCGGCGAGGACGCTTCCCAGCGCCCGCTGGTCAGCGCGCGCGGCTTGCCCTTGCCGGCGGCGTCCACCGCGTAAAGCTGCGAGTAGCCGGTTTCCTCGGACAGGAACCACAGGGTGCGGCCGTCCGCCATCCAGCCGAAGTCGTTGTAGTTCCAGTTGATCCAGGCGTCGTCGTGCAGGCGGTGGCGCGGCTGCAACGCGGCACCGGCGAGGTCGACGGTGGCGATCCAGCGGTCCTTGTTGTCCACCGCGCGCAGCAGCACGGCGACGTTGGCGGAGTCGTCGCTCCAGTGGATGGCGGGGCCGGTGCCGTCGCCGTCGGTCTCCACCCGCACCGCGCGCCCGCCTTCGAGCGGGGCCTGCCTGGCCGCCTTGCGCAGCGCCGCCAGCGGGTCGTCGTGGATGCCGGGCAGCGCGTCGAACTTCAGCTGCCGCGGCGCGCCGTCGCGCATGTCGACCAGCCACAGCGCGTGCGGCAGCGGCGGGTTGCGGCCGACCAGGGTGCGGCCTTCCTCCGGCTCCTGGTAGCCGGATTCGGTGACGTAATGCGGGAGCTTGGTTTCCTGGCCGCCGTCGGCGCCCTTGGCGGTGGTGACGACCAGCAGCCAGCGGCCGTCGGGCGACAGCGCGCTGTCGGCGATCTCGACCTCGTCGCCGAGGTAGACCGGGGCCGGCGCGCGGGTCGGATCGGCGCGCCGCCAGTCCTCGTGCTGCGC
>DASRZN010000338.1:0-12166 GCA_035686325.1 Lysobacteraceae bacterium | reverse complement strand
CGCCGCGCAGCTGCCCGGCGTCCTCGCACACCACCGCGACCAGCACGCCGCAGTCGCCGCACAACAGGAAGTCGGCCTGGCCGCTGCCCTGCCGGTAGGCATGCAACGCATCGCCGGGACGCGCGCGCACCACCAGTTCGCCCGCCGCGTCGGACAGCCACGCCGCGCCGTGCTTGCGGCAGAAGGCGCAATCGCAGGCGCGCGGATGCAGGTCGGCGGCCGGCTGCGCGGTGGCGAGGCCCACGGCGAGCTTCCCGCAGTGGCAGCCGCCGCGCGGCATCGCGCTCAGCCCTGCGCCTCGCGGTAGACG
Organism: Lysobacteraceae bacterium; assembly: GCA_035686325.1. Taxonomy (GTDB): domain Bacteria; phylum Pseudomonadota; class Gammaproteobacteria; order Xanthomonadales; family Xanthomonadaceae; genus JABFWF01. Next base: position 11,856 of record DASRZN010000338.1, on the reverse strand, counting down.
CGGCGCAGCAGTTCGTGGAAGTGGTGCACCGCGTTCTCGCGCAGTGGGTTGAGCCGGCCCGGAGCGTACGAGCCCGAGGCCAGCCCGCGCTGCACGTCCTCGCAGATGGTCAGGTCCTCGACCTGTACCTCGTCGCTGAAACGCAGGTCGTTGAGGCGGCGCTGCGCCGCCTCCTCGGATTCGTCGGGCGCGTAGTAGAAGTCGAACTCCACCCGGCAGTGGTCGATGCCCTTGGGCACCACCCGGTTGGTCTGCAGCCGGCCGGGCAGGATGTTGAGCATGGTGTTGGGCCACATCCAGTAGTACAGCGCGTCGCCGTCGCCGTACAGGCCGTCGCCGCTCTCCAGCGGGCTGAACTGGTAGGAGTACCAGTCCGCCGTTTCGGTGACGTAGCTGCGGTAGTCGAGCAGCTTGTTCAGCCCCGGGTGGATGTGGGGGACGTGGTAGCCCTCGAGGTAGTTGTCGACGTACACCTTCCAGTTGCAGGCGACGTCGTAGCCGACCCGGTGGTGGTGGCCGTAGCGCTCCAGGTGCCGGTTGGCGCCGAGGCGGGCGTCGATGCCGGCGACGAAGGCGTCGAATTCCGGCGCGTTGGCGGGGTCCACGGCGGCGAACACCAGCCCCTGCCACACCCGTACCGCGAGCTGCGGCAGGCGCACGTCGGACGGAACGAAATCGGGCGCGGTGCCCATCTCCGGCGCCGAACGCAGGGTGCCGTCGAGGGTGTAGGTCCAGCCGTGGTAGCGGCAGCGCAGCGACTTCGCCGTCAGCCCGTCGCAGCTGGCGATCGGCCCGGCGCGGTGCCGGCAGACGTTGTGCATGACCCGGATCTCGCCGTCGCCGCCGCGCACCGCGATCACCGGCAGGCCGGCGAAGTCGGCGATCACGTGGTCGCCCGCCTCGCGCAACTGGCAGACGTGCGCGATCAGCTGCCAGCCGCGGTCGAAGATGCGCTGGCGATCCACCGCGACATGCGCCGGATCGGCGTAGAAGCGTGCCGGCAGCGCGGTGGCGTGGTCGAGCGGTTGCGGGGCGAGGTCGGCGTGGATGTCCATCGGCGCAGTATGCCTGCGGGCCGCGGCGGCGGCACGGGACCGGCGGCGCGGCACCGGCCGGCGGAAAACTCGCGACGCGGACACGACCGGCTTTGCCGGCCGCCGCGGCGCGGTGGCGCTTTCCCGCCGGCGATGCGGGCTTTTCCTACGGCCCGGCTTGACGCGGTTGCTACCCTAGCCGCATGTCCGACGCGCTCGCCCAGCTCCGCCACGTCTTCGGCTTCGAGGCCTTCCGCGGCGAGCAGGAGGCGATCGTGGACCACGTCGCCGGTGGCGGCGACGCGCTGGTGCTGATGCCGACCGGCGGCGGCAAGTCGCTGTGCTACCAGCTCCCGGCGCTGCTGCGCGAGGGCACCGCGATCGTGGTGTCGCCGCTGATCGCCTTGATGCAGGACCAGGTCGAGGCGCTGCGCCAGCTCGGCGTGCGCGCGGCGTTCCTGAATTCGACCCTGTCGGGCACGGAAGGCGACGCGATCGAACGCCAGCTCCTGGCGGGGGAACTCGACCTGCTGTACGTCGCGCCCGAGCGCCTGCTCACTTCGCGTTTCCTGTCGTTGCTGGAACGCAGCCGGCTCGCGCTGTTCGCGATCGACGAAGCGCACTGCGTCTCGCAGTGGGGCCACGACTTCCGCCCGGAATACCGCGAGCTGACCCTGCTGCACGAACGCTGGCCGGACGTACCGCGGATCGCCCTGACCGCGACTGCCGACGCTCCGACCCGCAACGAGATCGTCGAACGCCTGGCGCTGCGCGCGGCGCGCCAGTTCGTCAGCTCGTTCGACCGGCCCAACATCCGCTACACCGTCGTGCCCAAGCACGACGGCAAGCGCCAGTTGCTCGACTTCCTCGCCGCCCACCGCGGCGACAGCGGCATCGTCTACTGCCTGTCGCGGCGCAAGGTGGAGGCCACCGCCGCCTTCCTCGCCGAGCGCGGCATCGTCGCCCTGCCCTACCACGCAGGGCTCGACGCCGCTGTGCGCGCCGCGCACCAGCGCCGCTTCCTGCGCGAGGACGGCATCGTGATGGTGGCGACGATCGCCTTCGGCATGGGCATCGACAAGCCGGACGTGCGCTTCGTCGCGCACACCGACCTGCCCAAGTCGATGGAAGGCTATTACCAGGAGACCGGGCGCGCCGGTCGCGACGGCGAACCCGCGGAGGCGTGGCTGGCCTACGGCCTCGGCGACGCGGTGCTGCTCGGCCGCATGATCGAGGAGGGCGAGGCCGGCGAGGAACGCAAGCGGCTGGAGCGGCGCAAGCTCGACGCGCTGATCGGCTACTGCGAATCCACCGGCTGCCGCCGCCAGACCCTGCTCGCCTACTTCGGCGAGGCGCATCCCGGCGCCTGCGGCCACTGCGACAACTGCCTCGTCCCGCCGCAGAGCTGGGACGGCACCGAGGCCGCGCGCAAGGCGCTGTCGTGCGTGTACCGCACCGGCCAGCGCTTCGGCGCGGCGCACCTCGTCGACGTGCTGCGCGGCGCGGACACCGCCAAGGTGCGCCAGTTCGGCCACGACCAGCTGAGCACCTACGGGATCGGGACCGAACTCGACGCGAAGCAGTGGCGCAGCGTGTTCCGCCAGCTGGTCGCCATGGGGCTGCTGGAGGCCGACGTCGAAGGCCACGGCGCGCTGCGCCTGACCGCCGCCAGCGCCGCCGTCCTGCGCGGCGAGCGCACGCTGTCGCTGCGCGCGGATCCGCCACGCAAGGCGCGGCGCGAACGCGGCGGCGACGCCATCTCCGCACCGCCCGAACTGCCGCCGGAGGCGTTGCCGCGCTTCGAGGCGCTGCGCGCCTGGCGCGCCGAGGCGGCGCGCGCGCAGAACGTGCCGGCCTACGTGATCTTCCACGACAGCACGCTGCGCGCGATCGCGCTGGCGCAGCCGCGGGACACCGACGCGCTGGCCGGCATCAGCGGGGTCGGCGCCGGCAAGCTGGAGCGTTACGGCGAGGCGGTGCTGGCGGCGCTGGCGCACGCCGCCTGAGCGGCGCGGACCGGTCGCACGCGGATCAGGCAAACAGCCGCGCGACGCCGAGGTTGATCGCAAACCCGCCGAGCACCAGCCAGCCGAACAGGATCGCCGCCAGCAGCAACGGTTGCGCGCCCGCCTGGCGGATCGCGGACGCCTGGGTGCGCAGGCCGAGCGCGGCCATCGCCATCGCCAGCAGGAAGGCGTCCAGCTGCAGGATCGCCTGCACCCAGGCCGCCGGCAGCAGATGCAGCGAGTTGAACGCGGCCACTGCGACGAACAACATCGCGAACCACGGCACGTCGATTTTCGTCCGGCCGCCCTTGCCACCTGCCGCGCCGCGGCGCAGGCCCAGCGACAGCAGCAGCAGGAACGGCGCCAGCAGCATCACCCGCAGCATCTTCTCGATCACCGCCGCGCTCGCCGCCGCCTCGCCGACCGCGCGCCCGGCGACCACCACCTGCGCGACCTCGTGGATGGTCGAGCCGGCGAACACGCCGTAGGCGTGCTCGGACAGCCCGAGATGCGGGTACAGCAGCGGATACAGGAACATGCCGGTGGTGCCGAACACCACCACCGTGGCCACCGCCACCGACACCTTGTGCGCCTGCGCGCGCACCACCGGCTCGGCCGCCATCACCGCCGCCGCGCCGCACACCGAGGCGCCCGCGCCGATCAGCATCGCGGTCTGCCGGTCCATGCGCAGCACGCGGGTGCCGACCTGCACGGCGAGGGTGAACACCGACGCCATCACCAGCACGTCGATGACCACGCCGGCGACGCCGACCGCGGCGATGTCCTGGAAGGTGATGCGGAAGCCGTACAGCACGATGCCGGTGCGCAACAGCATCGCCTTGGCGAAGTCGACGCCGGCCGCGGTCTGCGCCGCGACCGCGGGGAACGCCGTGTTGCCGAGCGCGATGCCGGCCACGATCGCCAGGGTCAGCGCGCTCATACCCAGGCCCTGCAGCACCGGCAGGCCGGCGGCCCAGGTCGCGGCGGTGGCGATCGCGCCGACCAGCGCCAGTCCGGGCAGGAACGAGGGGCGCCGCGGCAGCGGCAGGGACAGGGAGGATTCGACGCTGCTCACGGCATGCCCCGGGGTCGCGGAGCCGGCATGCTGGCGCCGGCGACCACGGGAGTCCAATGCATATAATTCCGTCGAACATGACCTAGGCTCATGCCGATGAACCTCCACCTGCTGCGCGTGCTGGCCACCGTGGTCGAACAGCAGGGGTTCTCGCGCGCCGCCGAGGTCCTGCACGTCAGCCAGTCGGCGGTGTCGAAGGCGATCCGCGAACTCGAGCACCAGCTCGACCTGCCCCTGCTCGAACGCGGCCGCGGCCAGCGCGGCATCGCCCTGACCGAGCACGGCCAGGCGCTGTACGCGCACGCGCGCGGCATCTTCGCGATGGAGCGCCTGGCCGCCGAGGAGGTGCGCGACCGCCGCGCCCTGCGCCGCGGCCGGCTGCGGATCGGCGCCAGCACGACGGTCGCCGGCTACTGGCTGCCGCGCACGCTGGCGGCGTTCTCCGACCGCCACCCGGGCATCGACCTGGCGCTGGCGGTCGGCAACACCCGCGAGATCGGCCAGGCGCTGGTGGACTGCGAGGTCGACGTCGCCTTCGTCGAGGGCGAGGTCGGCGACCCGCGCATCGCCAGCATCCTGTGGCAGCGCGAGCCGCTGCGCGTGGTCGTCGCCGCCGGCTCCGCGCTGGCGACACCGCGCCGGCCGACGGCCGCCGCGCTCGCCGCGCAGACCTGGCTGCTGCGCGAACAGGGCTCGGGCACGCGCCAGGCCGCCGACGCCCTGCTCGCCGAACACGGCATCGCGCCGGCGCGCGTGCTCACCCTCGGCAGCAACGAAGGCATCGCCCGCGCGGTCGCGCACGGCGCCGGCATCGCCCTGCTGCCCGCCGCGGTGGTCGAAGACCCGATCGCCGCCGGCCGCCTGCACGCGGTGCGCGTCGGCCCCGGCGCCGGTCCCTCGCGCCCCCTGTACCGGCTGGAACTGCACGATCGCGCCCGCTCGCCCGCGCTGCGGGCGTTCCTCGACCTGCAGCACGAGGAGGAAGCGACGCCGACGCCGGCGAGCACCCGTGTCGCGGCGCGCCGCACCGGCAAGAAGCAGCGCTGACAATGCAAACCCGCCGGGATCAGCGGCGACGCGCGGCTCCGGATCCGGACCGCTTCGATGCCGGCGTCGCCGCCGGCCGCGCTCGCGACGGCGGCAACGGCGGCGGCGCCTCCTCGCGCACGGCCTCGGGCACGCTCGCCCCGCCCAGCGCCGCCAGCAGGCGCGCGTGCGCCAACCGCGCCTGGCCGGCGTCCAGGTACTTCGCCGTGTAGGTATGACCGCCGACGATCACGTCGAAGCCATGCACGCCGTCGTGCCCCAGCAGCGGATGCACCGGGCGCACCATCGTCACCGCCTCGAGCCGCAGGTGGATGTCGCCGAGCTGGTACATCGTCGTCTCGCATGCCGGGCGGCTCATGGTCCGCGCCCCGGCGATGAAGGAGGCGCGAAGCGCCGGGCCGAGGATGATCCGGCCCCGCGGGTGGCATCGGCGATCGTCACCCGCGCGCGGTCCGGGCGACAAGCCAGCTGTGGTAGACCGCAGGTCGAGCCTCCTCCCAGGTCAGGCCACCGTCGACCACCAGCCACTGGCCTTGCAGGATCGTCTCGATCCGGCTCCAGTCATCGCTCGCCGCGGCGGCGCCCAAGCCGACGCGACAAGCGAAGAAATAACGGGGCTGGCCGTAGTCCGCACGAGGTTCGTACCACTGCGGATGCTGCAAGGCGAAAGGCTCGTCCATGACGCCAGCCTGGGGCGTGCCGGCTAAACCCTGCGCAACGGGATGAACCGCCGGCTCAGCGATGTGCAGGCGGCTCCACGCCGTTGCGGACGAAGGCCGCCACATGCGGTCGCATTGCCGGGACATCCCCCTGCGCTTCACTTGGTGTCGACGGGGTCGAAATCCGCCGGCAATGCCGCGCTTCTTCCGTGCCGACATAAACGCGCATCGCCCCGCCGGCGGCGAACCTCGACCTCCTTGCGGGGAACTGGCCGGAGCGCCGCCGCCAGTGAGTAAAAAAGCGACGCCGCCCAACGGCGGCGTCGCTCATGGAGATGGCTGCCAGCGGGGCCCCTGCAAGCCAGGGTTACGTGCCCCCGCAGCGATCCGTTACTCGTCGCGATCGGACGAGCGGGACGAGCCTTGGCGCGAATCGCCGCTGGCCTCGCCGCCCTTGCGCCCGATCTCGGACATGTGCTCGCGGTCCTGGCTGACCGTCTCTCCGCCCTTCTGGGCAATGCGACGCTGCTTGTCGTCGTCCATGCCGGCGAAGCCTTGCCCGCCGCCCGAGCGGGAAGAACCGCCGCTGCCCGACGATTCCCGCTGCGACGACTGGTTGCTGCCTGACTGGTTACCTTGGTTCGCCATGATGACACCCTCTGTCTGGACCACGTTCGGTCGTCTGGCAACGTAGGGGGTAGCGCGTTATCGCGCTGGAAGCTGCGGATGATTCCGCGGATAACGGCGTTCATCTGGTTCAGCAACGCCCGTTGCATTCGCGCGATGTCGCCCAGCAGCCAGGCGCCTGTGCCCTTGGTGCAACCTTCATCGGCGCACGGCAGCGACTAGTCGAAAGCCTTCCCGAGCCCCAGGGATGCCACGTGCGTTTCAGCCAGCGCGACGAAAGACTGCTCGATGAGCTCGCGTTCGATGCTGTCCTGGAGCGCGAGCGGCAGGTCGGACGTGTCGAGAAAGCCGCAATCGTGCATTGGTCCGAAGGTTGTTTCCGCTTCCAGCGTCGCGCGCATGCATGAAGGGACCAGCAGCATGCGCCTGGACTCGGTGCAATACACCGCGCACAGCATGGCGCTCTCCTCCAAAGCCCGGTCCTTTCCGAGGATGCGCGCCGGACGGTTCCGAATCCACGATCCAGGAGTCGCGCGGCTGAACCGTACAGGTCATGGGCACGGAAGTGGTGGGCCGTGATGGATTCGAACCGTCGTGCGGCGGGTTGAGTCTGATTCGAAGACTGGCTGCCGGATTGAAGTGGTGGGCCGTGATGGATTCGAACCCTCGTGCGGCGGGTTGAGTCCGATTCGGAGACCGGCTGCCGGATCGAAGTGGTGGGCCGTGATGGATTCGAACCATCGACCAGCGGATTAAAAGTCCGATGCTCTACCGACTGAGCTAACGGCCCACTTGGAAGACCCGTCGTGCGGTGCCGGGGCCCGTCGTGCGGCAACGCCGCGCAGGCGCGCATTCTAGCGCAGGGGGCGCGCGGCGGCGGTCAGGCGTGGTAGCGGGTGGGGTCGGCGACGCCGGCGTCGGCGAAGCCCTGCGCGCGCAGGCGGCAGGCGTCGCAGTGGCCGCAGGCGCGGCCGTCGGCGTCGGCCTGGTAGCAGGACACGGTCTGGGCGAAGTCCACGCCCAGGCGCAGACCCTCGCGCACGATCGCGTCCTTGCCCATCCGCATCAGCGGCGCGTGCACGCGGAAGCCGGCGCCTTCCACGCCCGCCCTGGTGGCGAGATTGGCCAGGCGCTCGAACGCGGCGATGAACTGCGGGCGGCAGTCCGGATAGCCGGAATAGTCCACGGCGTTGACGCCGCAGAAGATGTCCGACGCGCCCAGCACCTCGGCCCAGCCGAGCGCGACCGACAGCATGGTCGTGTTGCGCGCCGGCACGTAGGTGACCGGGATGTCGTCGGCGGACGCGCCATCGAGCGGCACCGCGATGTCGTCGGTCAGCGCGGAACCGCCGATGCTGCGCAGGTCCACGTGCACGGTCTTGTGCGCGACCGCGCCGAGCGCGCGCGCGACGCGTTCGGCGGCATCGAGCTCGGAGGTGTGGCGCTGGCCGTAGCGCACGCTCAGCGCGTGCGCGGCGAAACCCTGCTCGCGGGCGATCGCGAGCACGACCGCCGAATCCATGCCGCCGGAAACGAGGACCACCGCGTTGCGTGCGTGCGTCATCGCCCCGGCTCGTCCTGCCACAGCAGCTTGTGCAGCTGGATCTGGAAGCGCACCGGCAGGCGGTCGGCGACGATCCAGTCGGCGAGTTCGCGCGCGCCGAGCTGGCCGTAGCTCGGCGAGAACAGCACGTCGCAGCGTCCGGCCAGGCGGTGCTCGGCGAGCACGGCGCGCGCCCACTCGTAGTCGGTGCGCGAGCACAGCACGAACTTGACCTGGTCGCGGGGGGTGAGCAGCGGCAGGTTCTCCCAGCGGTTGCGCGCGACCTCGCCGGAACCCGGCGTCTTGATGTCCACCACCCGCGACACCCGCGGATCGACGGCGGCCACGTCGAGCGCGCCTGAGGTCTCCAGCGAGACGGCGTGGCCGGCGTCGCACAGGCGCTGCAGCAGGCCGAGGCAGCGCTTCTGCGCCAGCGGCTCGCCGCCGGTGACGCAGACGTGGCGCACGCCGTGGCGGGCGACCTCGGCGAGGATCGCGTCGATGTCCCACCACTCGCCGCCGTGGAACGCGTAAGCGGTGTCGCAGTAGCCGCAGCGCAGCGGGCAGCCAGTCAGGCGCACGAACACGGTGGGCCAGCCGGCGTCGCGGGCCTCGCCCTGCAGGGACAGGAAGATCTCGGCGATGCGCAGCCGGTCGCGCTCGGCAGGTGTTCCCGCCGCGGCGTCGGCCGCATCGGGCGTGACGGCGTTCATCCCGCCATTTTACGCCGCCGGCCGGAGTGCCGGGCGGCGACGGCGCAACGCGGGATTACTGCGTCTTCGCCAGCTGGATCGCGCGCAGGCGGTCCTGCGCGGTGCGCGCGGCGTCGGTGCCGGGATAGCGGTCGACGACCTGCTGCAGGGTCGCCTGGGCGGCGTCGTACTGGCGCTGGCCGTACTGCGACAGGCCGACCTTGAGCAGCGCGCCGGGCGCCTTGTCGTGGGTCGGGTAGCGGTCGAGCAGCGACTGGAACTGCTGCTGGGCGAGCGCGTAGTTCTGGGTCACGTAGTAGCTCTCGCCGAGCCAGTACAGCGCGTTCGGCGCGTAGGTGCCGCTCGGGAACTGCTGCAGGAAGGCCTGGAAGCGGCGCGCGGATTCGTCGTACTGGCCGTCGCGCAGGGCGGCGAAGGCGTTGTCGTAGGCGCCGCGTTCGTCGGCGCCCCTGGCCAGCGAACCGGGATCGCCGTAGACCGCCGGCGGCGCGTCGGCGGGCGCCGGCGTGGCGGCGGGTTGCGTGGCAGCGGCGGCGGCATCGTCGGCTGACGTGCCGGCGGTTGCGCCGGGGGGCGCCGGCAACGCCGGTGCCCCGCCCTCGAGCCGCGCGAGCCGGCTGTCGAGGTCGATGTACTGGGCCCGGTTGCGCTTGTTCAGTTCGTCGAGCTGGTGCTGCAGCTCCTCGAGCTGCGCGCGCTGCGCCTGCACTTCGCTGCGCAGCTGGGTGATCTCGTTGACCAGGGCGGTGTTGCCCTGGCTGGCGGCCGCCTGCTGCTCGAGCGAGGCGACGCGCTCGGCGAGGCTGGCGCGCTGGGCAGACGCGGGCGCGGCGACCAGCAGCAGGAGGACGGAGGCGGACAGGACGGTCAGGCGGAGGCGCATGGGCGTGATGTCGCGGAAAAGTGAGGGCCCCAGCTTACGGCGGATCGGCGCGCGCGGCTGTATGGCGGCGAACCGGGCGCCGTGGCGGCGGCGGGAACGGCATGGAGCATCCGCCGCAAGGCGGGCGGAGCCTGCAAGCGATGCCGCCGGCTTGCGCCGGCGGCATCGGTGACGCTGGCGGCCGCGATGCGGCCCGGCCGACTTACTTCGCCGTGTAGACGATCTCGACGCGGCGGTTCTTGGCCCAGCAGTCTTCCGTGGACTGCGTGCAGGTCGGGCGCTCCTCGCCGTAGCTGACCACGTTCATCTGGCTGGCCGAGCCGCCGTTGGCCTGCAGCGCGGACGACACCGCGTTGCCGCGGCGCTCGCCCAGGCCCATGTTGTACTCGCGGCTGCCGCGCTCGTCGGCATTGCCCTCGAGGGTCATGCGCGCGGACGGACGGTCGCGCAGGTACTTCGCGTGGCAGGCCATCTGCGCCTGGAACTCGGGGCGGATGGTTTCCTGGTCGAAGTCGAAATACACCACGCGCTGGCGCAGGCAGGCGTCGGTGTCCAGGTCCTCGGGGCCGTATGCGCCCGGCGTCGTCTCGACCGGGGTGGTCGGCGTGGTCGGGGTGGTCACGGGCGGCGGCGTTTCCTTCACCTTCTTGGAGCAGGCCACGGCCGCCATGCACAGCATCGCGGTCATCAGGACCCGGGTAGTCGCGTTCATCGTCGTTCCTCGTCTTCTCGCTGGTGGGACCCGTTGGAATACCGGGCAAAAAGAAATGATCAGCGCTGGTCGCGGTAGGGGCCCCAGGCCGGCTCGCGAACGTCGCCCTCGGCGAACACCAGCCGCTGGCGCACGCGCGCGTCGGCCGACACCGCGTACAGCACGCCGCGGCCGCCTTCACGCGCCGCGTACAGGACCATACTGGCGTTGGGCGCAAAGCTGGGTGATTCGTCGAGCGAGCCCGGCGAGAGCATGGTCACCCGCGGCGAGCCGAGGCTGCGGTCGAACAGCGCGATCCGGTAGTTGTTGCCCGCGCCCTGCGCGACCGCGATCTTCTTGCCGTCGTACGACACCGTCGTCGATGCGTTGTAGCTGCCCTGGAAGGTGACCCGGCTGGCGCTGCCGCCGGTCGCCGGCACCTGGTAGATCTGCGGGCGGCCGCCGCGGTCGGAGGTGAAGTAGAGGGTGCTGCCGTCCGGGCTCCACTCCGGTTCGGTGTCGATGCCGAACTGGCTCGTGATCCGGGTCAGCGCCTTGCTGCCGAGGTCCATCACGTAGATCTCGGGGTTGCCGGTGCGCGACAGGCTGAGCGCGAGCTTGCGGCCGTCGGGCGAGAAGCTCGGCGCGCCGTTGATGCCGCGGAAGCGCGACACCGGCGCCGGCAGCGTGGTGTCGCGGGTGATGTCGAGGATGTAGATCGCCGACTGGCCGCTGTTGAAGCTGACGAAGGCGAGGTGGTGGCCGTCCGGATGCCAGGCCGGCGACAGGATCGGCTGCGAGTCCGACACCACGGTGCGCGGGTTGTAGCCGTCGGCGTCGGCGACCACCAGCGAGTAGCGCGCGCCGGTGCCGGTGCCGCGCGCGGTGACGTAGGCGATCTGGGTGTCGAAGGCGCCGCGCACGCCGAGGATCTTCTCGTAGATCGCGTCGGCCATCTGGTGCGAAAGGCGGCGCAGCTGCGAGCCGCGCGCGGTCAGCGCGAGCCCGATCAGGCGCTCGCCGCGGGCGACGTCGAACAGTTCGTACTCGACCCGGTAGGCGCCGTCGCCGGCGTCCAGCACGCGGCCGACCACCAGGTAGTCCTGCTTGAGCGCGCGCCACGTGGGGTAGTTGATCTCGCTGCCGCGGGTCGGGCGCTCGGCCATGTCGGCGACCGGCAGGGTGCGGAACTGGCCGGATCGGGCGAGGTCGGCGCCGACCACCGCGGCCACGTCGGTTTCCGGCGCCGCGGCGCCGCCTTGATAGGGCATGGGCACGACGGCGATCGGCAGGGCGGCGGCGTTGCCGCCGACGATGTCGATTTCCAGGCCCTGCTGTTGCGCCGCCGCGGCGAGCGGCAGGCACAGGGCGAACAGGAACAACAGCGGCACGAGCAGGCGCTGGCGGAGGGGCATCAGGCAGGTCCGGCTGGAATTGTTCAGAACACTTAACAGCTTGGCCGTTAAGGTCGTCTCAAAGATGAACGGACGCGCACCGGGGCCGCGGTCAGCGGTCCTGGGCTTCGAAGTTGACGATCAGGGTGCGGGCGAACACCGGCTCGAACCCGGCATACGGCAG
>DASRZN010000337.1:0-3749 GCA_035686325.1 Lysobacteraceae bacterium | reverse complement strand
CCAGCCGTCATGCGCCAGCGCGAGGTCGAACAGGCGCGGCGCGTGCCACAGCCACAACGCGGCGGCCTGCAGCAGGGTCGCGACGACCGGCGCGGTCAGCCAGCGCCAGCCGGGGGAGATGCCGCGCCCGAACCCCGCCAGCGCCTGCCGCCCGCCCGACGGGAACGCCCACAGCGCCACGCCGAGCGGCCGCGCCAGCACCAGCAGCGGCGCCGCGACCAGCATCAGCAGCTCGTGCTCGAGCATGTGCGCGGCGAACGAGCGCTCGCCCGCGGCGTGCAGCGGCGACACCAGCGCGCCGGCGAGCACCGCCCAGCCGGCGAGGAACCAGCCCGCGCCGGCGCGATGCGCCGCCGCCACCGCGGAGCGCGCGCGCAGGCGCAGCCAGCCGATCGCGTACCAGGCCAGCGCCAGCACGAGCGGGACCGTCACCCACGCGTCGAAGGTCCACGGCGGCGCCCCTTGCGCGTGGCCCCCATGCGCGCCGGCCGCGCCCCAGACGCACGCCAGCACGATTCCGCCGGCGACGCGCAGCAGCTTCATGGCGCGCACGACGGCAGGATCAGGCCGGCCATGGTCTGCCACAGCACCAGCAACGCGAACAGCGCCGCCGCCATCAGGCTCATCTGCGCGACGAAGCGGCGCGCCGAGTCCGATGCCGGGTGCGCGCGCAGCGCGCGCCAGGAAATCCACGCGCCGACGGCGATCAGCAGCAGCGCGGCGATGCCGACGAGGAGGTTGCCGTCGCCGAACCGGCAGTCGAAATGGAGCGCGTCGGACACCAGCTGGTGCTGCCCGCCGGCGGCCAGCATGGACGCGACCAGCCCGGCCCACGGGCGCAGTTCGCTCAGGTCCGGACGACCGCTCATGCGCGCCTCCTCACAGCCACCGCGGGGTCCAGTACACGACGCCGTACAGGATCACCCAGCTCCAGACGATGAAGTGCCAGTACAGCGCGTTGTCGGCGACGTCGGAGAACTTGCGCCCGTCGACCTTCTTCAGGAACACCAGCGCCGCCAGCACCGCGCTGTCGTAGACGTCGGTGGCCATGTGCAGGGTGTGCAGGGCGAGGATCGCCCACACGATCGAGCCGTAGGCGTTGGTGTCCCAGCGCACGTTGAGCGCGGTGAACTCGAACGCGCGCAGGCCGAGCAGGACCAGGCCGATCGCCACCATCAGCACCAGGCCGATGCGCACGCCGGCGAGGTCGTACTGCTCGGCGCGTTTCTTCACCCACTGGTTGGGCAGCTCGCTGAGGACCGCCAGCACGGTGAACAGCGAGCCCCACAGCAGCGACGGCGGCGGGTTGACCGGCGGCCAGCTGTGTTCGTTCGGCAGCAGGAAGTAGTACGCGCCGATCGCCAGCACGAAACCCATGCCCTCGATCAGCATGAAGCCGACCACGCCCCACCAGCCCAGGCTGGTCGAACCGAAGGCGTGGTCCGGCAGCGCGGACAGGTCGCCGACGATCCTGGTAGCGCGCCTCATGCCCCGCCCCCCAGGCTCGGCTGCGAGCGCTTCGGCCAGAACCAGGCGGTGAAGGCGATCGCGACCGGGATCGCGCCCCAGGCCACGCCCTTGGCCTGGAAGATCGACCACACGAACAGCAGGGTGATCGCCAGCGCGCCCCACAGCGGCCAGATGCTGGGATCCGGCAGCGCCCAGCGGGTCGCCGGCAGTGCGTCGATCGAGCTGCTGAGCAGCCCTTCGCGCTTGTCGCGCGCGAGTCCGGTCATCACCGGCACCGGCTGGTTGAGCGGCCACAGCGGCGTGCGGCCGGTGACCACCGGCACCTCGTCGAAGTTGTACGGCGGCGGCGGCGAGCGCGTCGCCCACGACAGGTCGGATGCATTCCACGGGTTGTCGCCGGCCGGCCGGCCGCCGCGGGTGCGGCGCAGCGCGAGCGCGACGTTCGCCACGAACAGCAGCACGCTGCCGGCGATCATCCACGCGCCCAGCGACGCGACCAGGTTGGGCAGGGTCCAGCCGAGTTCCGAGGCGTAGGTGTACACCCGCCGCGGCATGCCCATCAGGCCGAGCAGGTGCATCGGGAAGAAGGTGACGTTGAGCCCGACGAAGAACAGCCAGAACTGCGCGCGCCCGGCGGTCTCGCTGAGCATCCGCCCGGTGAATTTCGGGAACCAGTAGTAGATCGCGCCCATCAGCGGGAAGACCGCGCCGCCGATCAGCACGTAGTGCAGGTGCGCGACCACGAAATAGGTGTCGTGCAACTGCAGGTCCAGCGGCACCGCCGCCACCATTACCCCGGTCATGCCGCCGATCACGAACAGCGCGAAGAACCCCAGCACGTACAGCAACGGCGTGGCGATCGTGAGCCTTCCGCTCCACAGGGTGGCGATCCAGCAATAGATCTGGACCCCGGTGGGGATCGCGATCAGCATGCTCGCGGCGGTGTAGAAGGCGTTGCCCAGCGGCGGCAGGCCGGTCGCGAACATGTGGTGCACCCACAGCCCGAACGACAGGAAGCCGGTCGCCACCAGCGCCAGCACCATCGCCGGATAGGCGACGATCGGCCGCCGCGCGAAGGTCTCCACGATCTGCGAGATCATCCCCAGCGCCGGCATGAAGATGATGTAGACCTCCGGGTGGCCGAAGAACCAGAACAGGTGCTGCCACAGCAGCGCGTCGCCGCCCTCGGCCGGGTTGTAGAACTGGGTGCCGACCAGGCGGTCGGCGAGCAGGAAGGAACTGCCGACCATCACCGACGGCATCGCGAAGATCACCATCAGGCTGGTGATCAGTATCGACCACACGAACAGCGGGATGCGCGACAGCTTCATGCCCGGCGCGCGCATCGCGAGGATCGTCGCGACCAGCTCCACCGCGATGCACAGCGCGGCCACCTCGGTGAAGGTGATCAGCTGCGCGTAGAAGTCGCTGCGCTTGCCCGGCGAGAACTCCGGCCCGGACAGCGGCGCGTACCCGGTCCAGCCCGCCTCCGGCCCGATGTCCAGGAAGAAGGCGACGAAGATCATGATCCCGCCGAACAGGTACACCCAGTAGCTGAAGGCGTTGAGCCTGGGGAAGGCGATGTTCCGCGCGCCGACCATCAGCGGCACCATGTAGATCGCGACCGCCTCCATCACCGGCACCGCGAACAGGAACATCATCACGCTGCCGTGCATGGAGAACAGCTGGTTGTAGCGGTCCGGGCCGACCACGTCGTTGTTGGCGTAGGCCAGCTGGGTGCGCATCACCAGCGCGAGGACGCCGGCCAGCGCGAAGAACACCATCGCGGTGACGATGTAGCGCCGCGCGATCCGCTTGTGGTCGACCGTGGTGAGCCAGCCGACGAAGCCGGGGCGGTCGGCCCAGACCGCCTCCAGCGCGTCGAGCGCGCGGTCGCGTTCCTCGGGGCTGGCGGGCGCGGCCGGCGTGCTCATCGGCCAGGCTCCGGTCGAGGCGCCTTGGTGGCGGGCATCGCCTGCATCAGTGCAGCTCCATCAGGTAGTCGGTGACGGCGGCGAGGTCCGCGTTGCTCAGCGGCACGGCGGGCATGTTGGTGCCGGGCTTGTGCCGTTGCGGGTCCGCGATCCACGCCGCGAGCTCGTCGCGGGTGAGCGGCAGCGTGCCCGCCGCCAGCGTGCGGCGCGACGCCAGGTGGGTGAGGTCGGGACCGGCCACGCCGCCGGCGCCGGCGCCGCGCACGGTGTGGCACAGCGCGCAGGCGGTGCGGGCGAACACCTGCTGCCCGCGTCGCGCCGACGCGCTCGCCGGCGGCGCTGCCG
>DASRZN010000336.1:0-3378 GCA_035686325.1 Lysobacteraceae bacterium | reverse complement strand
CCGCCGGTAGTTGCCCTCGGCGTAGTCGCGCGGGTTCCAGCCATGCAGCGCCAGCAGCCCGCGCTCCTGGGCGCGCCCGACCACGCCGAAGCCGGCGCACTGGGCGACGAATTCCGGGAACAGGCTGACGACGTCGATGCGCACTAGAAATCCGCGTCCCAGTCCACCGTGATCAAGCCGGCGTCGAAATCGACCGACTTCACGTAATCGGGCTCGGCGAACGGGATCATCCGCTCGCGCTCGCCGCGCACCACCAGCACGTCGTTGACGCCGGTCGAAAACAGGTGCGAGACGGTGCCGAAATCGACGCCCTCGAGGTTGGCCACGCGCAAGCCCTCGAGGTCGACCCAGTAGTACTCGCCCGGCGCCGGCGGCGGCAGCGCCGAACGCGCCACCCACAGCTCGCTGCCGTTCAGCGCCTCGGCGGCGTCGCGGTCGCAGACGTCCGGCAACCGCGCGACCACGCCTTTCGGCGTGTTGCGGCCTTGCGCGCCGGCGATTTCGCGCTGCTGCCCGCGCGGATCGCGCAGCTGCCAGGGCTGGTAGCGCAGGATCGCGTCCGCCGGGTCGGTGAAGGACTCGACCTTCACCTCGCCGCGCACGCCGAACGCGCCGCGGATCCGGCCCAGCAGAACCTGCTTCTGCGGGGCGGACGGCGGCGCGTCGGTCATGGCAATGCGGGGCGCGGGCGCGCCGCGGGTCAGGCGGCGGCCTTGCTGGCCTGCTTGTAGAGGTCGGCGACCTTGTCGGTCAGCTGAGCGCCCTGGCCGATCCAGTGCTGCACGCGCGCGACGTCGAGCTCGACCCGCTTCTCGTTGCCGGCGGCGACCGGGTTGTAGAACCCGACGCGTTCGATGTTGCGGCCGTCGCGGGCGCTGCGGCTGTCGGTGACGATGATGTGGTAGAAGGGGCGCTTCTTGGCGCCGCCGCGGGTGAGGCGGATCTTGACCATGAGTCTTCGGTGTTGCCCAGCTGCCGGAATGGCAGGGTAAGCCGGCGATTTTAACCTATCCGGGCGGCATGCGGTACTCAGCCCCCGACCGCGACTCCGAACGCGTGGCCGACCAGCGCCGTGAAGGCCATCGCCAGCGCGCTCCATGCCGTCACCCGAGCCGCGCCGCGCCAGACCGGCGCCCCGCCCACCTGCGCCGCCAACCCGCCCAGCACCGCCAGACAGGCCAGCGACAGCCCGGTCACCCAGCGCCCGGCACCCGCCTGCGGCGCCGCCACCACGATGCCGATCGGCAACGCCGCGCCTACCGCGAACGCCGCCGCCGAGGCCAGCGCCGCCTGCAGCGGGCGCGCGCGCAGGGTTTCGGTGATGCCCAGTTCGTCGCGGGCGTGCGCGCCCAGCGCGTCGTGCGCGGCCAGCTGCGTCGCGACCTGCTCGGCCAGCGCAGGCTCCAGCCCGCGGCGGACGTAGATGCCGACCAGTTCGCGGTGTTCGCCTTCGGGGAACTGCTGCAGCTCGTGGCGCTCCCTGGCCAAGTCGGCCTGTTCGGCGTCGGCCTGGGAGCTCACCGACACGTACTCGCCGGCGGCCATCGACATCGCACCGCCCACCAGCCCCGCCAGCGCCGCCACCAGCAACTGGCCGTGGGCCGCCCCGGCGGCCGCCATGCCGACCACCAGGCTCGCGGTCGACACGATGCCGTCGTTCGCGCCCAGCACCGCCGCGCGCAGCCAGCCGGCGTGGCCGCCGCGGTGGCGTTCGGGGGCGTGGTAGCCGCGCTTCATGTCAGCGGAACGGCATCCCGCCGCGGCCGCCCATCATGCCCTTCATGCCGCGCATCAGGCCCTTCATGCCACCCCCGGCCAGCTTGGACATCATCTTTTCCATCTGCTGGTACTGCTTCATCAGCTTGTTGACGTCGGCCGGGGTCATGCCGGCGCCGCGCGCGATGCGGGCGCGGCGCGAGCCGTTGAGCAGCGCCGGGTTGCGGCGCTCCTTCTTCGTCATCGAGTTGATGATCGCGATCATCCGCGGCACTTCCTTGCCGGTGACCTGCTGCTTGACGTGCTCGGGCACCTGGCCGATGCCCGGCAGCTTGTCCATCAACCCGGACAGGCCGCCCATGCCCTGCATCTGCTCGAGCTGGTCGCGCATGTCGTTGAGGTCGAACTTCTTGCCCTTGACGACCTTCTCGGCCAGCTTCGCCGCCTTGTCCTTGTCGACCTGCTGTTCGACCTGCTCGACCAGCGAGAGCACGTCGCCCATGTCGAGGATGCGGCTGGCGATGCGGTCCGGGTGGAAGACGTCGAGGCCGTCGACCTTCTCGCCGGTACCGATGAACTTGATCGGCTTGCCGGTGATGTAGCGCACGCTCAGCGCGGCGCCGCCGCGGGCGTCGCCGTCGGTCTTGGTCAGCACCACGCCGGTCAGCGGCAGCGCCTCGCTGAAGTGCTTGGCGGTGGTGGCGGCGTCCTGGCCGGTCATCGAGTCGACGACGAACAGGGTCTCGACCGGGGTCACCGCGGCGTGCAGCGCCTTGATCTCCGCCATCATCGCCTCGTCGATCGAGGTGCGGCCCGCGGTGTCGACGATCAGCACGTCGACGTAGGACTTGCGCGCGTCCTCGATCGCGGCGCGGACGATGGCCTCGGGCTTCTGCGCCGCGTCCGACGGGAAGAAGCGCACGTCGACCTGCTGCGCCAGCGTCTTCAGCTGCTCGATCGCCGCCGGCCGGTAGACGTCGGCGGAGACGACCATCACCTTCTTCCTGCGGCGCTCCTTCAGGTGCCGGGCGAGCTTGGCGACGGTGGTGGTCTTGCCGGCGCCCTGCAGGCCGGCCATCAGGATCACCGCCGGCGGCGACACTGCGAGGTTGAGGTCGCTGGCCTGCGCGCCCATCACCGCGGTCAGCTCGTCGCGCACGACCTTGATCAGCGCCTGGCCGGGGGTCAGCGACTTCAGCACTTCCTGGCCGACCGCGCGCACCTTGATGCGCTCGATCAGCGCCTGCACCACCGGCAGCGCGACGTCGGCCTCGAGCAGCGCGATGCGCACCTCGCGGGTGGCCTCGCGGATGTTCTCCTCGGTCAACCGGCCGCGGCCGCGCAGGCGCTCGATGGTGCCGGACAGGCGCTGGGTGAGGGATTCGAACATGGGCGTCGGCGGGCGCGCGGGGCGCTGGAAAAAGCGGGCGCGGATTATAGCCCGCGCCTGCCCGCGCCCTCGCCGCTCCCGCGCGCGGCATGGCGCGTGCGACACTTTCGGCGATGGCCTTCGCCCTGCTCGCGCTCGTCCTCTACCTCGCCGCCACCGCGCTGCTGCTGCGCGCGCTCGGGCGCGGCGACGGTGCCTCGCGCGGCTGGGTGCTCCCGGCGCTCCTCGCGGCGGCGTGCCACGCCGGCTTCCATGCCGTCGCGTGGAGGGAG
>DASRZN010000335.1:0-2509 GCA_035686325.1 Lysobacteraceae bacterium | reverse complement strand
CACCGGCTATCGCAGCACCGCCAGCCGGCGCGGCTTCTCGCTTGCCTACGAGGACCGCAGCGGCAACCTCGTGCGCCACAGCGGCGTCACCTGGCGCTCCGCCTACGACGGCGGCCATGCGCCGGACGATGCGCCCGTGCTGCACGTCAGCGCGCGCGACGCGGATGCCTACGTGAAATGGCTCAGCGAGGTCAGCGGCCAGCGTTACCGCCTGCCCAGCGAGGCGGAATTCGAATATGCACTGCGCGCCGGCAGCAGTGGCCGCTATCCCTGGGGTGCGGGCAATCCGCCGCCGGGCGCGGGCAACTTCACTGGTTCGCGCGACCGCTCGAAGGATGGCCGGCAGTGGACCAACGCCTTCCGCGGCTACGGCGACGGCTATTGGGGACCGGCGCCGGTGGGACGGTTCGCGGCGAATGCATTCGGCCTTCACGACCTCGCCGGCAATGTCAGCGAGTGGGTCGCCGATTGCTGGCACGACGGCTACCGGCGCGCGCCCGTGGACGGCAAGGCCTGGTACAACCCGGGCTGCCGGATGCGGGTGGTGCGCGGCGGCGCCTGGGCCAGCGCGCCGGAGCAGGTGCGCTCGGCCTGGCGCGCGCCGGCCGGTTCGGAAACCACCAACGCGCGCATCGGATTCCGCGTCGCGCGCGATCTGTGACCGGCGCGGGACAGCCCGACAGGGAGGCGCGATGAGGCAGAACCCCTTCGGCGGCAGGCGCCGCCCCGGCTTCGGCGGACTGCGGCTGTGGGTGCTGCTGCTGTTCGCCGGCTACGCCGCCTTCTACTGGTTCTCCAACCGCAGTACCGATGCGCTGACCGGCGAGAGCGTGCTGATCGACAAGGGCATCTCGCCCGAGGACGAGAAGGCGCTCGGCCTGCAGGCCTGGCAGGAGGTGCTGAGCCAGCAGCCGCCGTTGCCCGACGACGCCGAGATCGCGCGCCAGATCCGCGAGATCAGCCAGCGCCTGATCGCCAAGGTGCCGGAGGTCGAGGACGCGCTCGCCGCCGAGCACGGCCTGAAGGCGCCGCACGTGGAGCAGTACTTCGACTGGGCGGTGAGCGTGATCCCGTCCGACGAGGTCAACGCGTTCTGCCTGCCCGGCGGCAAGATCGCGGTGTACACCGGGCTGGTGCCGGTGGCGCAGGACGCGGACGCGATGGCGATCGTGATCGGCCACGAGATTTCGCACGCGCTGCTGCGCCACGGCGCCCAGCGCATGACCGAGCAGAAGCTGGCCCAGCTCGGCCAGATGGCAGGCGCGATGAGCGGCATGGACCAGCAGCAACTGCAGACGGTGATGGCGGTGTACGGGTACGGCCGCGCCCTGCCGTACGCGCGCAAGCAGGAGTCGCAGGCCGACGAACTGGGGCTGATGCTGGCCGCGGCGGCGTGCTTCGACCCGCGGGCGGCGGTGCCGCTGTGGCAGCGCATGGCGCAGGCCGGCGGTGGCGGCGGGCAGCCGGAATTCGCGTCCACCCATCCCGATCCGGGCACCCGCATCCAGGCCCTGGAAGCGCTCATGCCGAAAGCGATGGACTACCGTCAGCGCTTCTGCGAGGCGGCGGGCGCCTCGACCGCCGCGCGCTGAAGGCCGCGGGTGGCGAATCCGGCGCCGCGCATCCCGATCCCGCGCACGATCTGGGCGCTGGGCTTCGTCAGCCTGTTCATGGACATGAGCTCGGAGCTGGTGCACAGCCTGCTCCCCGTGCTGCTGGCCACCGGGCTGGGCGCGAGCGCGCTGGCGATCGGCCTGATCGAGGGCGCGGCCGAAGGGCTGGTGATGGTGACCAAGGTCTTCTCCGGCTACCTCAGCGACGTGTTCGGCCGGCGCAAGCCGCTGGTGCTGCTCGGCTACGGGCTGGCCGCGGCGAGCAAGCCGCTGTTCCCGCTCGCCGGTTCGGTGGCCACGGTCGCGTTCGCCCGGCTGGTGGACCGCTTCGGCAAGGGCATCCGCGGCGCGCCGCGCGACGCGCTGGTCAGCGAACTGGCGCCGGCGGAGATCCGCGGCGCGGCGTTCGGCCTGCGCCAGTCGATGGACACCGTCGGCGCCGTGCTGGGCCCGCTGCTGGCGATGCTCGGGCTGTGGCTGCTGGCCGACGACCTGCGCGCGGTGCTGTGGATCGCGGTGGTACCCGGGCTGGTGTCGGTCGCGCTGATCGTGTTCTTCGTGCCGGAGCCCGGCGACAGCGCGCGCCGCGGGGCGCGCCTGCCGATCACCCGCGCAGGACTCGCGCGGCTCGGTGCGGGGTACTGGGCGATCGTCGCGCTTGGGGGCGTGGTGTCGCTCGCGCGCTTCTCCGAGGCCTTCCTGGTGCTGCGCGCGTCGGGACTGGGGCTGCCGGTCGGCGCGATCCCGCTGGTGCTGGTGGTGATGAGCGTGGTCTACACCCTGAGCGCGTACCCGGTCGGCCGGTTGTCGGACCGCATGCCGCGGCACTGGCTGCTGGCCGCCGGCATGCTGGTGCTGGCCGGCGCCGACCTGCTGCTGGCGCTGGCGCGCGGATA
>DASRZN010000334.1:0-2899 GCA_035686325.1 Lysobacteraceae bacterium | reverse complement strand
AAGCTCACCGGTTCGGTGCGCGCGCGCAAGGTCGTGATCGCGGGCGAGATGGAAGGCAACGTCGACGGCGCCCAGCGGGTCGAACTGCAGCAGGGCGGCGTCCTGGTCGGCGACGTCAAGGCTGGCACCCTCACCGTCGCCGCCGGCGCGCGCATGCGCGGCCAGGTCGACTTCGGCTGGGACGACAAGGACAAGGGCGGGCGCCACGCCGCCAGCGCGGAGAGCGCCGGGGCGGCATGAACGCCGCGCGCCAGGGCACGCCGGGCGCGACCCGGCCCTGTCCGCACTGCAAGGCCGTCATCCTCGAAAGCGCCAGCGTGTGCCCCGCCTGCCGGGGCCACCTGCGCTACGACGAGGCGGCCCTGCAGCGGGCGAAGACGCGGATCGTGCCGCTCAGCATCGAAGGCACCCTCGCCCGCCCCTCGGGCGAGGCGACCTACGAGTACTCGATGGTCGTTTCGATCAAGGACGAGCGCGGCGAGGAGATCGCCCGCCAGGTGATCGGCGTCGGCGCGCTGTATCCCGACGAGGAGCGCCGCTTCACCCTGCAGGTCGAGATGACCGAGGCCAGCGGCGCGCGTCCACCGCGTCGCCGCCATTGAGCCGCGCCGCGCGATGAGGAAGCTCGCCGCGCTGCTGCTGGTCGCTTTGCTGGCCCTGCTCGGCTACGTCGCCGCCGGGCCGTGGATGACCATGCACGCGATTCGCGACGCCCTGCGCGAGCACGACGCGGCCGCGCTCGCGCGCCAGGTCGACTTTCCCGCGGTGCGCGGCAGCCTGAAAGGCCAGTTGGAGGACCGGCTCGCCCGCGCGACCGGGCCGGACTGGCAGGGCAATGCCTTCGGCCGGCTCGGCCTGCTGGTCGCCGGCGGCGCGCTCGACGCCAGCGTCGACGCGCTGGTCACGCCGCGCGGCCTGGCCGCGCTGATGGAAGGCCACGCGGTGTGGAACCGCGCGACCGGCCAGCCGGTGACCGCCGCCGAAGGCGCGCCGGAACCCTTGCACGCGGCGCGCCAGCGCTACGAGTCCCCGTCGCGGTTCACCGCGACCATCCACGACGACGCCGGCCGCCCGCTGGTGTTCGTCCTGCGCCGCGACGGGCTGCGCTGGAAGCTCGCGGACATCCGCCTGCCTCCACCATCCTGAATGCAGCACGCGCGGCGAACGCGCGCCACACGCGGCATTTACGGCGCGCTGCCCATGCTGGCGCTTCCGCAGCACGGCCACGCCCCCGCATGAGAATCGCCCAGATCGCGCCGCTCTACGAAGCGGTGCCACCCCGCCTGTACGGCGGCACCGAGCGCATCGTCGCCTACCTCACCGATGCGCTGGTCGATCTGGGGCACGACGTGACCCTGTTCGCCGCCGCCGACGCACGCACCCACGCGACGCTGGTGCCGGTGCGCGACCAGTCGATCCGGCTCGATCCCGAGCCGCTGAAGTCGGACCTCGCCGCGCACCTGGCGATGCTGCACGAGGTGCGCCGGCGTCGGCACGAGTTCGACATCCTGCACTTCCACGTCGACCTGCTGCATTTCCCGTTGTTCGAGGAATGCCCGCAACGCACCCTGACCACGCTGCACGGGCGGCTCGACCTCAAGGACCTGCCCGACACCTACCACCGCTGGCCGCACTTCCCGCTGGTGTCGATCTCCGACCACCAGCGCCGGCCGCTGCGCTTCGCCAACTGGCTCGGCACCGTCTACCACGGGCTGCCGGACCCGTTGCTCGCGTTCAACCCGCGCCCGCGCGGCGACTACCTCGCCTTCCTCGGCCGGATCTCGCCGGAGAAGCGGCCCGACCGCGCGATTCGCATCGCCCGCGCCGCCGGCCTGCCGCTGAAGATCGCGGCCAAGGTCGACCAGGCCGACCGCGCCTACTTCCACGACGAAATCCAGCCCCTGCTCGCCGATCCCAACGTTGAATACCTGGGCGAGATCGGCGAGCGGGACAAGCCCGACTTCCTCGGCAACGCGCGCGCGCTGCTGTTCCCGATCGACTGGCCCGAGCCGTTCGGGCTGGTCATGATCGAGGCCATGGCCTGCGGCACGCCCGTGATCGCCTGGCCGTGCGGCTCGGTGCCGGAAGTGGTGGACGAGGGAGTGACCGGGCGCCTGGTGCGGTCCGAGGAGGAAGCGGCCGCCGCGGTCGCCGAGGTGGGCGGCTTCGACCGCCGCCGCATCCGGGACGTATTCGAACGCCGCTTTTCCGCGCGCGCGATGGCGTTGGGCTACGAGGCGCTGTACGGCCACCTGCTGCAGGCGCCGGAAAGCGCGGGCCGCCTGCGCATGGCCTGAGGGGCTCCGTGGCCGAACCCGCCGCCACCGCCGCATCCTTCACCACCCACGTCCTCAAGGACGCGGACAGCTTCCTGGTCGCCAATGCCTACGGCGACGTGCAGGGCCATTCGGACGGCCTGTTCCACGACGACACCCGGCTGCTGTCGCTGTTCCGCCTGCTGATCGCCGGCCAGCATCCCGAGCTGCTGAGCTCGGCGGTCACCCGCGACAACGTCTTCTTCGTCTCGCACCTGACCAACCAGCCGCTGCCCGAGCTGGGCGCGGCGCCGTTGCAGTCCGGGCTGGTGCACATCGTGCGCACCCGTTTCCTCGGCGGCGACCGGCTGTACGAACACACCGTCTGCCGCAACTACGGCCAGCGCGCGGTGCACGTGCCGCTGCGCTTCGAGTTCGCGGCCGACTTCCGCGACATGTTCGAGGTGCGCGGTTGCGTGCGCGCCGAACGCGGCGAGGTGCTGGTGCCGCGGGTGCGCGACGGCGGCGTCCAGTTCGCCTACCGCGGCCTGGACGGCCGCCTGCGCACCTCGGCGGTGGATTTCTCGCGCCCGCCGGCGCGGCTGGACACCGACTGCGCGGAGTTCGCACTGGAACTGCCGCCC
>DASRZN010000333.1:0-3605 GCA_035686325.1 Lysobacteraceae bacterium | reverse complement strand
GGATCGTCGAAGTTCTCGGTGCGGCCGGTGTCGCCGAAGTTGGTGTCGGTATTGACCGGGCCCTCGGCGTTGCCCTCGTTCCAGGACAGCGTGTAGGAGCCGTTGAACGCCCACTTGCCGTCCCAGGCGCGGTCGAGCTGGAATTCGAGCGCCTTGTAGGTGCGGCGCGGCTTGGTCCAGCCGCGCTGGCCGGTCGGGGTCGAGTCGACGTACTGCCACTCCCCGTCCTCGAAGACGTAGTTGTCCGCCTCGGTCCAGTAGCCGCCCTTGGAGGTGTCGATGGTGACGTAACCGTCGTCGGTGCCGTCGCAGTCGGTGTCGCCCCAGATCGTCACGTCCTCGCCGGGGTTGCCCATCACCCAGGTGCTGCCGATCCGGCCGCAATGGGTCGCGGTGATGTTCATGTCGTCGATGGCGTTGTGCAGCTTGCGGTAGATGCCGCGCACGCCGAACGACCAGGCCTCGTTGAGCGCCTGCTGGAAGCCGAGGATCAGCTCGTCCTGGTAGACCGGATCCATGTCGGCGTCCACTTCCGAGCGCAGGTCGCCGACGGTGCCGTCGCCCTGGTCGTTGTCGAAGCCCATCTGCGGCCCGAGGATCGGGAAGGCGTAGTCGACGCCGTTGTAGTTGCGGATCTCCCAGCCGTCGAAGGCGTAGTAGGTGCGCTCGTCGAGCAGCGCGCCGCCCTGCTTGATGTTGATGACGTTGGCGACCGGCAGGAAGTAGCGCCCCACGTTACCGAACAGCTTGGTGGTGCCGTCGCCCTTCATGTCCCAGGAGAAGCCCAGGCGCGGGGCGATCATGTCGTCCATCTGGATGTAGGTGTTGCCCTCGGCGTCCTTGTTGTCGAACTCCTCGTAGCGCAGGCCCAGGTTGAGGACGAGGTTGTCGGTGACCGACCAGTTGTCCTCGATGTAGTAGGCCTTGTTGGTCGATTCGAAGTTGCCGAAGATCTGGTAGCGGCGCGCGCGCACGCAGGCGTCGTAGCCGAGCGGGACGAAGAAGCCGCCGCAGTTGGAGTTCTGGGTGCCGCCGACCGCGGTGTAGACGTTGTACTGGACGCCGCCCGGGCCCGCGTAGGACTGGTCGAGGTCGGAGGTGTTGGTCTCCATGTCCAGGCCGAAGCGCAGCAGGTGGTCGGACACCTGCCATTCGAAGTCGGCGCGGCTCTGCTCGCGGACGTCGTTGCGGTCGTAGATCGTCGGGTTGTTGGTGCAGCCCAGCGGCACGCCCGGGTCGACCACGCCGCTGGCCTTGGTCACGTAGTTGCAGTCGCCGTCGGCAGGCGAGGCGGCGATCGATTCGCGGCCGCTCTTGCCGTGCATGAGCTTCATCGACAGGTTGTCGGTGAGGTAGGAGGTCCAGCTGAGCGCCCAGTTGCGGCCGCCCTCCTCCGAGTACGAGCGCGCCAGTTCCTCGCCGATGTCGTCGTTGTCGAAATCGTAGTCGTAGGTGACGGTGTCGACGCGGTTCTTGTTGGAGAACGCCATCAGGCTGACCAGGTTGTTGTCGGTCACCTGCCAGTCGATCGTGGTCCCCCAGAAGCCGTCGTCGGACTTGCCCTTGTTGAAGCTGGTGCCTTCGTTGTCGGTGTTCCAGGGCTCGACGTTCCTGCCCTCGTACATCGCGAAGAAGAACAGCTTGTCCTTCACCAGCGGCCCGGACGCCCAGATGTTGCCGCGCAGCGAGTCCGTGGTGTCCTTGCTGCGGGTCAGGTAGCGCTCGCCGTCCAGGTAGCTGTCGCGCGCGGACGACTCCCAGTCGCGCGGGCCCCACACCAGCTTCGCTCCGTAGTGGAAGTCGTTGCCGCCGGACTTGGCGACGGCGTTGACGACGCCGCCGGTGGTGCGGCCGTACTCGACCGAGTAGCCGCCGGTCTTGACCTGGAATTCCTGGTAGAAGTCGAACGGCGCCTCGGAGAAGCCGACGCGGTTGTAGAAGTCGGTGACGTTGAGGCCGTTGATGTAGAACGCGTTCTCGGCGACCGACGAACCGCCGAAGGAGATGCCGCCGAAGCCGGCGCTGCCCGAGGCGACGCCCGGGGCCAGCAGGGCCACCGAGGAGACGTTGCGCTCCACCGGCATGCGCTCGATTTCCTGCGCGGTGATGTTCGTCGCCGACTCGGTCGAGGTGACGTCCACCGCGTTGACGATGCGCGAGCCGGTGACCTCGATCGCCTCGAGCGTGGTCGTGCCCTCGCCCGCAGCGCCCACGTCGACCGTGGTCGCGTTGCCGAGGGTGACCGTCACGTTGACCGGCTGGCCGAGCGCGGCGCCGTCCTTGCTCGCCTCCAGCACGTAGTTGCCCACCGGCAGGAACGGGAAGCGGTAGCTGCCGTCCGGGTTGGCGGTGACCGTGCGGGCGAAGCCGGTATCCGGGTTGCGCACCGTGATCTGCGCCCCCGCGGCCGTGCGGCCGACGATGGTGCCGTCGGTGTTGGCCGCCGTCGCCGGCAGCATCATCGACGACAGGCACATGCCGAGCGCCAGCCCCAGCGTGGTCCTGCGCAAGCTGCGAACGTTCCTCATTTTCCCTCTCTCCCGTCCGGTACTGCCGCGTTGTTGAAAAAAAGCGCCCCTACTCCGCAGGCGACGGCAGCGGCCGCGCCTCGAAGTCGTAATCCCACTGGTCGAAATACAGGTTGCCGCCGCGCCACTCCGCCTCGCCGCGCTGCAGGTCCACGGTCTCGGAGCGGAAGTGCCGCTTGGCCGGCGACAGCGGCCGGCCGTAGTCGTCGTTGAAGGCGACGCGCCAGGCGTCCAGGCCACCCAGGTAGAAATCGGCCACCGCCGGATCAGGGGAGTCGAGGCGGCCGAAAGTGACGTCCATCGGCATCCAGCCGTAGGGCGCGATGTAGAGCTGGCCCCAGTCGTGCAGGTTCCAGTAACCGTTGTCGGCGAACATCATTCCGGACTGCCAACGCGCCGGGATCCCGTTCAGGCGCAGCAGCGTGACCAGCAGCAGGGTCTGCTGGCCGCAGTCGGCGTGGCCGGCATGCAGCGCGTAGTCGCTGATGTTGCTGATCGTCGAGTACTCGCGCGCCCCGCCCCACGGGATGCGGTCGACCGCGGCGTAGAGCTTCTGCGCGATCCGCCAGGGATTGGTCTCGTCGCCGACCACCCGCCGCGAGAACGCGCGCAGGTCGTCGGTGAACACCACGTGCGGCGCGCGCTCGGCGACGAAGGGCGCGAGTTCCGGGGTGATCGCCGCGCGCTGCACCTTGTCCGCGTCCACGTCGAAATGGCGGCCGTACAGGGTGACGTCGTAGCTGACCGAGAACGTCGTCTTCTCGCCCGCGCGCGCCGGCTGCTCGAAATACACCGTGCGCTGCAGGGTGGACTCGGGCGCGACTTCGTGCGCCGCGGGGACGCTGGCGACGAAGCGGATGTCCTCCTGCTGGCCGGGGATCGCGCGCGGGTACGGGATCCACGCGCGCACGGTCTCGCCGGCGGGCACCGCGTCGGCGTCCACCGCCAGGGTCTGGGTGATGCGCACGCGGTGCGGCAGGACGCTGTCTTCGTGCTGCGCGCGCGCCGCCTCCACCACCGCGCGGTGGTGCGGGTGCGCGGATTCCAGCGGGCTGGCGGTGAACGGCGCCTGCTCGG
>DASRZN010000332.1:0-2265 GCA_035686325.1 Lysobacteraceae bacterium | reverse complement strand
TGCGCGACGAACTGAAGCTGCCGAAGGACCCGATCGGCGAGTACTTCATGCTCGGCGGCGACTGGTTCAAGGTGGTCGGGGTGATGGAACCGCAGGGCGAGATCTTCGGCTTCAGCCAGGACAACAACGCGGTGATCCCGTTCGAGGTCGCGCGCAGCATGACCGGCAACGCGGTGACGCCGATGGTGGTCGCCTCGTTCACCGTCGCCGATCCCACCCAGGTGGAGACCGTGCGCGAGCGCGCGCGCCGCGCACTGCGCACCAGTCGCGGACTGAAGGCGGGCGAGGACGACGATTTCGAGATCGAGGCCGCCGATTCGATCATGGAGAAGCTCGACCAGATCAGCGGCACGATCACCGCGGTGGTCGGCGGCATCGTCGGCATCTCGCTGCTGGTGGGCGGCATCGGGATCATGAACATCATGCTGGTGTCGGTGACAGAGCGCACCCGCGAGATCGGCATCCTCAAGGCATTGGGCGCGACCCGTCGCGACATCCTCGTGCAGTTCCTGCTGGAGGCCGCGCTGCTGGCCCTGCTCGGCGGCGTGATCGGCATCGTGCTCGGCTACGCGGCCGGGGCCGGGATCGCCGCGCTGATCCCGAACTTCCCGCCGGCCAGCGTGCCGCTGTGGGTGGTGCTGGCCGCGGCCGGCTTCTCCGCCCTGGTCGGCGTGGTGTTCGGCCTGATGCCGGCGTCCAAGGCCGCGAGCCTGGATCCGATCGAAGCTCTGCGCTACGAGTGACGCGCGCTCTCTCCCTCCCCCGCGAAGCGGGGGAGGGCCGGGGTGGGGGTGAGTCTCCCCGCTACTCCCGCGGCTGCGCCAGCAACCAGTCCGCGAACGCCTGCGCCGGCGGCCGCAGCCGGCGATGGGTCGGATGGATCAGGTAGTAGCTGAAGCGTCCGAGCAGCGCCGGGCCCGGCAGCCGCCGCAGGCGGCCGTCCGCGAGGAAGGGCGCGACGATCCGCTCGCGCGCCAGTGCCACCCCGAGGCCGAGCGAGGCGGCGATCAGCCCCGCGTTCGAATCGCTGAAGCGGAACCGCTCGCGCACCGTCGTCGCGCGCACCCCGGCATGCCGGAACCAGTCCGGCCAGCCCTGTCGCGCCGCATCGCCGATCAGCGGCGCGCGGGCGATGTCCTCGGGCGCGCGCAGCGCGGCGACGCCCGGCAGCGACGGCGACGCCACCGGGAACATCTCCTCGTGGAACAGCAACTGCGCCGCCAGGCCCGGCCACTCGCCGGCGCCGTGGCGGATGCCGAGGTCCGGGCCGCCATCGTCGAAGCGGGTCAGCGCGAAGCCGGTCTCGACGCTCACCGCGATGTCCGGGTGCGCGGCGCTGAACGACGGCAGCCGCGGCAGCAGCCAGCTGCAGGTCCACGAATGCAGGGCCGCGATCCGCACCGGCGGTTCGCCGTCGCGGCTCGCGCGCAGGCCGCGCAGGGTGGACTCGACGTCGGCCAGGGCGCTGCCGGCGGCATCGGCCAGCTGGCGCCCGGCCGCGGTCAGCGCGACGCCGCGCGCATGGCGCAGGAACAGCGGCGTGCCCAGCCGTGACTCCAGCCGGCGCACGTGGTGGCTGATCGCGCTGGCGGTGAGGTGCAATTCCTCCGCGGCGTGGGCGAAGTTCTGGTGGCGCGCCGCGGCCTCGAAGGCGGCGAGGGCGGGCAGCCAGTCGGAACGCAACGCCATCCGAGCCTCAAGCAGTATTTGTGGCTGACGGCGAAAGTATGCGCTTGTCCGGTCGCCATGGGGAACGGATGCTGCCCGCCTTTCCCGGCGCGACCCTGGGAAAGACGCAAATGAGCTTCATGGTTCCTGACTGCGGACCGACCCTGGCCGAGGAGACGACATGAACACCGTAGCCGCCACCCCCTGCGCCGCCCCCCGGTCGCGCGCCTGGCTCACCCCGCTCGAACTCGGCGTGCTCGGCGCGATCTGGGGCGCGTCCTTCCTCTTCATGCGCGTGGCCGCCGCCGATTTCGGCCCCTTCGCGCTGGTCGAGGTGCGCCTCGGACTCGGCGCTCTGGTGCTGCTGCCGTTCCTGTGGAAGGCGCGCGCGCAATTCCCGGCGCGGTTGTGGCCGAAGCTGGCGCTGATCGGCGCGATCAACTCGGCCGCCCCGTTCCTGCTGTTCGCGTGGGCGGCCGAGCGCGCGCCGGCCGGCATCGGCGCGATCGCCAACGCGATGACGGTGCTGTTCACCGCGCTGGTCGGCTTCCTGTTCTTCGGCGAGAAGATCGGCCGCACGCGCGCGGTCGCGCTGCT
>DASRZN010000331.1:0-2582 GCA_035686325.1 Lysobacteraceae bacterium | reverse complement strand
CGCTGGCGCTGCGCGAGGGCGACGCCCGCACTGCCCGCCGCGGCCTGCGCGCACTGCTCGCCAAGGGCGGCGAAGGGCGCGATTCCGGCTGGCGCCAGGCATTGGTCGCGCTCGGTAGTGGCGGCAAGGATCCGAAGCTGGCCGCGCGCCTGCTCGGCGAGATCATCGATCGCGGTGACATCCCGCCGGACCTGCAGGCCTGGCTGGCGTTCGGCGGTCTCGCCCAGCGCCTCGGCCAGCCCGACCTTGCCGCGCGCGTGGTCGCCGCGATCGTCGAGCGTTTCCCCGGCGAACCGCGGGTCGCGCTGTTGCGGGTGGGCCAGTTGCGCGGGGTCGGCAAGCTCGACGAGGCGAGGGCGGCGCTGGACGCATTGGCGCCGCCGGCGGCGGACGACACCGACCTGCGGCTGGCGATCGCCGGCGAATACGACGCGATCGGCGAACCGGCGCGCGCGGCGCAGGTGCTCGCGCGCGGGCCGCAGGACGACCAGAGCTACGGCCTGCGCGCCGCGTTGCTGGCCAAGGCCGAAGACAAGGCCGCGCTGACCGCGCTGTACGACGAGTTGCGCGGCGAATCCGCCACGCCCGATCCGCAGCGCCGCCTGCTGCTGGGGCAGGTCAGCGAATTCCTGGAGCGCAACGAGGACGCGCTGCAGTGGTACCGCAGCGTGCCCGGCGGCCCGCAGCGCTGGCAGGCGCGGCTGCGCGCGGCCAACGTGCTGCACGCGCTGGCGCGCACGGGCGAGGCCTACGATGCCCTGCGCAAGCTGCAGGCGGAAGCCGACGCCGACGAGGACGCCCAGCGCGACGCCTACCTGCTGGAGGCCGAACTGCGCCGCGACGACAAGGACGCCGCCGGCGAAATGGACGCCTACGCACGCGGCCTGGCCGCTTTTCCCGACGACGACGCGCTGCTGTACGCGCGCGCCCTGGCCTGGGAGCAGCGCGACGACATCGCCCGCGCCGAGGCGGACTTCCGCCGCATCCTGGTCGCTGACCCGGACAACGTCGCCACCCTCAATGCGCTCGGCTACACGCTGGCCGACCGTACCACCCGCTACCAGGAGGCGCTGCAGCTGATCGACCGCGCGCGCGTCGCCGAGCCGGACAACCCGGCGATCATCGACAGCTACGGCTGGGTGCTGTACCGCCTCGGCCGCGTCCGCGACGCGCTGCCGCAGCTGCGCCGCGCCTACGCCCTGCAGAAGGACGCGGAGATCGCCGCGCACCTGGCCGAGGTGCTGTGGGCGAACGGCGACAAGGCCGAGGCGCGCCGTTATTTCGAGGAAGGGCGCAAGCTCGACCCCGACAACCGCGCGCTGCAGCGCGCGCTGCGCGAGACCGGCGCATGAGGCGGGGGCGCGGGTGGATTTTCGCGGCGATCGCGACGTGCCTGCTGGCGGCCTGCGCCGGCCAGCCGCTGCGGGCGCCGGGGCCGACGCTGCCGCCTGACATCGCGCAGGCGCGCCAGGCCGAGCGTGAAACGGCGTTGGCGATGCGGCCACGCTGGTCGCTGCAGGGCCGGGTGGCGGTGTCCACCGCCGGCAAGGGCGGCAGCGGCCGGATCGACTGGAGCCAGGAGGGCCCCGACTACGTGATCGCCCTCAGTGCCCCGGTCACCCGCCAGAGCTGGCGGCTGCGCGGCACCCCGGGCCACGCCCGGCTGGAAGGCCTGGACGGCGGCCCGCGGGAAGGCGACGACGCGACCGAACTGCTGCTGGCGGCGACCGGCTGGCTGGTGCCGGTGGACGCGCTGGCGGCCTGGGTGCGCGGCGCCCGCGCCGCCGGCCATGGCGCGGCCGCCATCGACTATGGCGCCGACGGCCAGCTCGCCGCCCTGCGCCAGGACGGCTGGACGCTGCATTACGCGGACTGGCGGCCGGCCGCCGGCCTGGCCGTCGCCCTGCCGCACCGGGTCGAGGCGACCCGCGGCGAGGCCAGGGTGCGGCTGGTGGTGGACGCCTGGGGCGAGGGCCCGTGAGCGATCGGGCGGCGGATCCCGGCTGGTCGGCCTGGCCGGCGCCCGCCAAGCTCAACCTGTGCCTGCGCATTCCCGGCCGGCGCGCCGACGGCTACCACCTGCTGCAGACCGTGTTCCAGCTGCTGGAATGGGGCGACACGATCCGCCTGCGGCCGCGCGCCGACGGCGCGATCGTCCGCCGCGGGCCGGGGGCGCCGGGCGTGTCGGCGGACGACGACCTTGTCGTTCGCGCCGCCCATTTGTTGCAAGAGGCAGCGAACGGCCGACAAGGCGCGGACATCATCGTCGAAAAGCGCATCCCGACCGGCGGCGGCTTCGGCGGCGGCTCGTCCGATGCGGCGACCGTGCTACTGGCCCTGGACGCGCTCTGGGACACCCGGCTGGGGCTGGACGCGCTGGCCGGGCTCGGCCTGCGCCTCGGCGCCGACGTGCCGGTCTTCGTCCGCGGCGACAATGCCTGGGCCGAGGGCGTGGGCGAGCGGCTGACCCCGATCGCGCTGCCGCCCGCCTGGTACGTGCTTGCCGATCCCGGCGTCCACGTGCCGACCGCGGCGCTCTTCCAAGCCCCTGAATTGACGCGGGATGCGACCCCCGCGACAAT
>DASRZN010000330.1:0-13462 GCA_035686325.1 Lysobacteraceae bacterium | reverse complement strand
TTGAAGAAGACCTGGACCGCGTTGCCGATGTAGCGCTTGTCCGGGTCGAAGTAGTCGCGGGTGAACTGCGGGTTCTCCTTGACCGTCATCTTCTCGCGCAGGGCGTCGATGCGCGGGTCGGCGGCGACCGTGTCGCCGTAGTCCTCGGCGGTCAGGCGGCCGAAGATCAGCGGCACCGCGACCATGTACTGGATGCAGTGGTCGCGGTCGGCGTAGTTCGCCAACGGCCCGGTCTTGTCGATGATGCGCACGCCGGCTTCCTGGGTCTCGATCTCGATCCGCTCGATCTGGTCGATCCGGCCCTTGACCTGCGGGTGCAGGCGCATCGCCGCCTCCACCGCGGTCTGGGCGTGGAATTCGGCCGGGAAGCTGATCTTGAACAGTACGTTCTCCATCACGTAGCTGCCGAACGGCCGCTCGAAGCTGAACGCGTTGCCCTTGAAGGCCACGTCGTAGAAGCCCCAGGTCTTCGCGCTGAGCGCGCTGGGGTAGCCGACCACCTGCTTCTGCACCGCGTTCAGGGCGTGGGTGACGGCGCGGCGACAGGCATCGCCGGCGGCCCAGCTCTTGCGCGGGCCGGTGTTGGGAGCGTGGCGGTAGGTGCGCAGCGCGCCATTGTCGATCCAGGAATGCGACACCGCGGTGATCACCTGCTCCTTCGTGCCGCCGAGCATTGCCGTGGCGACTGCGGTCGAGGCCAGGCGGACCAGGATCACGTGGTCCAGGCCGACCCGGTTGAACGAGTTCTGCAGCGCGTACACGCCCTGGATCTCGTGCGCCTTGATCGCCCAGGTCAGGACGTCGCGCACGGTCACCGGGGTGCCGCCGTCGCGCAGGGCCTGGCGGCTCTGCCAGTCGGCGACGGCGAGGATCGCGCCGAGATTGTCGGACGGGTGGCCCCACTCGGCCGCCAGCCAGGTGTCGTTGAAGTCGAGCCAGCGGATCAGGGTGCCGATGTTGAAGGCACCCTGGACCGGGTCGAGCTCGTAGGAGGTGCCGGGGACCAGGGTGCCGCCGGGCAGCGTCGCGCCGGGCACGATCGGGCCGAGGTGCTTGACGCACTCCGGGAACTTCATCGCCAGCATCGCGCAGGCCAGCGAGTCCAGGAGCATGTAGCGGGCGGTGTCGTAGGCCTCCCGCGAATCGACCCGGTAGTCGATCACGTAGTCGGCGATGTCCACCATCGGCTGGTCTGGCTCGGGGCGGATGGCGGAGCGGACGTCATGCTGGCTCATTGCGGACCTGGGTACGGACGGAAGCCCGGTATTTTGCCAGACGCGTGACCGTCATCGCGTTGTGCGGGCGCCGGTCGTCCGGAGCAGGTGCCTTTTCGGGCGCCGGCGCGGTCGCCGCCCAGCTCACGGGCGGGCCGAGCTCCGCTGTCACACATTCAGCTGCCGTTAGGTTTGTGATGGATACCGTGCGCCAACTTTTTTGCCCGCCCCTCTTGGCGGGCGCCGGCGCCACCCGCGTTTTCCGCGGATCTCGCGCCCGGGCTGAAGGTAGCCGCAGAGCCGCCGCCCTCCCCAGTACGCCATGCCGGCCCCGGCCGCCGACCCCGTCTTGACCATCGAGGGGGAAGCATCGCCGCCCGGCGCAACGGAGCAAGGAGTCCGACGATGAAGTTGGCCTGGATCCTCTGGCTGTCGCAGGTCCTGCCGCAGCCGGCCGCCGATTCGCTGTGCCTGAGCACCACCGTCTACCTGGAAGCGCGCGACCAGTCCGTGCGCGGCCAGCAGGCGGTGGCCGAGGTCGCCCTGCGCCGTCGCGACAGCGGGCTGTGGGGCGACACCGTCTGCGACGTGGTGACCGCGCGCAAGCAGTTCGCGCCCAGCATCGTGTCGCCGAACACCAACCTGCGCAACGTGGACGCGTGGACCGAAGCGGTCGAGATCGCGCTCGCGTCGCAGCGCAACTGGGCGCTGCCGCCCGGCCAGCGCGAGGAGATCGTGCCCGGCGCGAGCCACTTCGCCGCGACCGCGATCGCCTCGCCCAGTTGGCGCAACGCGTACCAGGTCGCGGTGATCGGCGACCACACCTTCTACCGGGTGCAGAAGCTAACGCCGCGCGGTTCCTGACTTCGCGCGACGCAGCGTTGCGTGCGTCGCGATTGAACGCGGCGCGGCGTGCCGCACATAGTGGCCTCCCCTGCCACGGAGGCCTTCGATGAAGCTGTACTACTCGCCCGGCGCCTGCTCGCTCGCCGACCACATCGTGCTGGAGTGGATCGGCCAGCCCTACGAAACGCGGCGCGTCTCGCGCGAGGAACGGCGTTCCCCCGACTATCTCGCGATCAACCCGGCCGGCGCGGTGCCCGCGCTGGAGGACGAGGGCTGGGTGCTGACCCAGAACGCGGCGATCCTGCACTACCTCACCGACAAGTTCCCGCAGTCGGGCCTGGACGGCGGCAGCGACCCCCGCGCCCGCGCCGAGGTCAATCGCTGGCTGGCCTTCGTCAACTCGGACGTGCACCCGGCGTTCAAGCCGCTGTTCGGGGCGACCGCCTACCTCGGGGACGAAGCGGCGATCGCTAAGAGCAAGGCCAACGCGCGCGCCCAGCTGCGCGGCCTGTTCGCGCGCGCGGACGCGCGACTGGGCGACCGCGACTGGATCGCCGGCGATCGCTCGATCGCCGATCCCTACCTCTACGTCGTCACCCGCTGGGCGAAGGCCAACGAGGTCGACCTGTCGGGCTTCGCGCACCTCGAGGCCCACTTCCGCCGCATGGGCGAGGATCCGGCGGTGCGCAGGGTGCTGACGGACGAAGGGTTGTCCTGAGCCTGCCGAAGCCGCAAGAAAAAAAGGCCGCGCGGAAAGCGCGGCCTTTTTCCCTTCCCGAAACCCGGGCGGCTCCGGGCGCGGCTCAACGCTTGTCGAGCGGCACGTAGTCGCGATCGTCCGGCCCGGTGTAGTTGGCGCTCGGACGGATGATCTTGCCGTCCTCGCGCTGCTCGATCACGTGCGCGCTCCAGCCGGTGGTGCGTGCGATCACGAACAGCGGGGTGAACATCGGCGTCGGGATGCCCATCATGTGGTAGGCCGAAGCCGAGTACCAGTCGAGGTTGGGGAACATCTTCTTCATGTCCCACATCAGCGTCTCGATCCGCTCGCTGACGTCGAACAGCGTTTTGTTGCCGCCCTCGGCGCACAGCTTGCGCGAGAGCTCCTTGATGATCGGGTTGCGCGGATCGCCAACGGTGTAGACCGGATGGCCGAAGCCGATCACGATTTCCTTGCGCTCCACCCGCGCGCGGATGTCGGTTTCCGCCTCGTCGGCGCTGCCGTAGCGGGCGATGATGTCCATCGCCACCTCGTTGGCGCCGCCGTGCTTGGGCCCGCGCAGCGCGCCGATCGCGCCGGTGATGCATGAATGCAGGTCCGAGCCGGTGCCGGCGATCACCCGCGCGGTGAAGGTCGAGGCGTTGAACTCGTGCTCGGCGTACAGGATCAGCGACTTGTCGAGCGCGTCGGCGTGCAGCGTGGACGGCGCCTCGCCGTGCAGCAGGTGCAGGAAGTGCGCGGCGACCGAATCGTCGTCGGTCTCGCAGTCGATGCGGCGGCCGTTGCGGGTGAAGTGCCACCAGTACAGCAGCATCGAGCCGAACGAGGCGACCAGCCGGTCGGCGATGTCGCGCGCCTCGCTGGCCGGATGCGCCTCGCGCTCCGGCAGCACGGTGCCCAGCACCGAGCAGCCGGTGCGCAGCACGTCCATCGGATGGGCGTTCGCCGGCACCAGCTCCAGCGCCTCCTGCACGATCGCGGGCAGCCCGCGCAGGCGCTTGAGCTTGGCCTTGTAGGCCGCGAGCTGGGAAGCGGTCGGCAGCGCGCCGTGGACCAGCAGGTGGGCGACCTCCTCGAAGGTCGACTTCGTGGCCAGGTCCTTGATGTCGTAGCCGCGGTAATGCAGGTCGTTGCCGCTGCGGCCGACCGTGCACAGCGCGGTGTTGCCGGCGGGCGTGCCGCTCAGCGCGACGGACTTCTTGGCCTTGGGGGCGGTGGCTTGCTCGCTCATTTCGTTTCCTTCTTGAAGAGCGCGTCGAGCTTGTCCTCGTAGGCGTGGTAGCCCAGGAAGTCGTACAGCTCGGCACGGGTCTGCAGGGTGTCGATGATGCTTTTCTGCGTGCCTTCGCGGCGCACCGTCTGGTAGAAGTGCAGCGCCGCCTTGTTCATCGCGCGGTAGGCGCCGCAGCAGTACAGGGCAATGTCTACGCCGGCGTCTCGCAGCTCGTCCGTGGTGAAGAACGGCGTGCTGCCGAACTCGGTCAGGTTGGCCAGGATCGGCACCTGTACCGCGGCCTTGAAGCGGCGGTAGTCGTCGAGGGTCTTCATCGCCTCCGGGAAGATCATGTCGGCGCCGGCCTCGACGTAGGCCGCCGCGCGCTCGATCGCGCTGTCGATCCCCTCCACCGCGGCGGCGTCGGTGCGCGCCATGATGACGAAGGTCTCGTCGCCGCGCGCATCGACCGCGGCTTTGACCCGATCGACCATCTCGTCCTTCGGCACCACTTCCTTGCCGGGTCGATGGCCGCAGCGCTTCTGCCCGACCTGGTCCTCCATGTGCACCGCGGCCACGCCCACGCGCTCGAAGCTGCGGATGGTGCGGGCGATGTTGAAGGCGCCGCCCCAGCCGGTGTCGATGTCGACCAGCAGCGGCAGGCCGGTAGCGTCGACGATGCGGCGCGCGTCGGTCAGCACGTCCTCCATGGTCGAGATGCCGAGGTCGGGCATGCCGAGCGAGTTGGCGGCGACGCCGCCGCCGGACAGGTACAGCGCCTTGTAGCCGGTGCGCTTCGCCATCAGGCCGGCATAGGCGGTGATCGCTCCCATCACCTGCAGCGGGGCTTCCTCGGCGAGCGCGGCGCGGAAGCGGGCGCCGGCGGAACTGGATTCGGGCATCGCGGTCATCCAAAGCGCGAGGCGGCCTTGCGGCCGCCCCGGGGTTCGATCAGAGCAGGTGGGCGACGCCGGCGCGCTCTTCCTCGAGCTCGGCCAGGGTCTTGTCCATCCGCTCGCGGCTGAAGTCGTCGACCGGCAGGCCCTCGACGCGGGTGTATTCGCCGTTGGCGGTGGTCACCGGCACGCCGTAGATGACGCCTTCGGGGATGCCGTAGCTGCCGTCCGACGGCACGCCCATGGTCACCCACTTGCCGTTGCTGCCGAGCACCCAGTCGCGCACGTGGTCGATCGCGGCGTTGGCGGCCGAGGCGGCCGAGGACAGCCCGCGTGCCTCGATGATCGCGGCACCGCGCTTGCCGACGGTGGGAATGAAGGTGTCGGCGTTCCACTTCGGGTCGTTGATCGCGTCCTTCAGTGGCTTGCCGTTGGCGGTCGCGAAGCGGTAGTCGGGGTACATGGTCGGCGAATGGTTGCCCCACACGACCATCTTCTCGATGTCGCCGACCGCCACGCCGGCCTTGCTGGCCAGTTGCGACAGCGCGCGGTTGTGGTCCAGGCGCAGCATCGCCGTGAAGTTCTTCGCGGGCAGGTCGGGCGCGGACTTCATCGCGATGTAGGCGTTGGTGTTGGCCGGGTTGCCGACCACCAGCACCTTCACGTCGCGCGAGGCGACGTCATTGAGCGCCCTCCCCTGCTCGGTGAAGATCTTCGCGTTCTCGAGCAGCAGGTCCTTGCGCTCCATGCCCGGGCCGCGCGGGCGCGCGCCGACCAGCAGGGCGACGTCGGCATCCTTGAAGGCGACGCGCGGGTCGTCGGTGCCGACCATGCCGGCCAGCAGCGGGAACGCGCAGTCCTCCAGCTCCATCATCACGCCCTTGAGCGCGGCCTGCGCCTTCTCCAGCGGCAATTCCAGCAGCTGCAGGACGACCGGCTGGTCCTTGCCCAGCATCTCGCCCGAGGCGATGCGGAACAGCAGGGCGTAGCCGATCTGGCCGGCTGCGCCGGTGACGGCGACACGAACGGGTTGTTTCATTGCGAGGACTCCAATGGAGATTCGGGAACCGGGAACCGGGAACCGGCAACCGGCAACCGGTAGCCGGAAAAACGGGGCCGGCTACCGGTTACCGGCGGCCGGCTCCCTGCTCATGCGAGTTCGGCGAAGAATTCCTGGATGCGCTGCAGGCCCGGCGCCAGCTGCGGCGTCGGGCAGGTGTAGCTGATCCGCAGCGCGCGCGGCTCGCCGAAGGCGGAACCCGGCACGCAGGCCACGCCCTTGGCTTCGAGCAGCGCCTCGCACAGCTCGATGTCGTCGCCGACCCGGCGGCCGGTCGGGCGATGGGTCTTGCCGTAGTAGGCGCTGACGTCCGGGAAGGCGTAGAACGCACCGCGCGGCCGCGGGCACACCACGCCCCGGATCGCGCCCAGCGCCGCCAGCACCTGGTCGCGCTTGCGCGCGAACTCACCGCACTTCTCGCGCGGCACGTCCTGCGGCCCGGCCAGCGCGGCGACCGCGGCGGCGGTGGTGACTTCCGGCAGGTTGGTGATGTGGTTGGAGTTGAGCGTGACCACGGCCTTGGCCACCGACTCCGGTCCGGCCATGAAACCGACGCGCCAGCCGGGCATGCCGTAGGTCTTGGAAAGCGAGTCGATGAAGATCACGCGGTCGCGCAGCTCGGGGCGGACGTGCACGAAGTTGTGGTAGCCGATGCCGTCGAACACCATCCGGTTGTAGATGTCGTCGGTGATCACCCAGGTGTCGGGGTGCCTGGCGATCACGTCCGCCAGCGCCGAGATCTCGTCCTTGGTGTAGACCATGCCGGTCGGGTTGGACGGGTTGTTGAACAGGAACACCCGCGGCTTCTTCGCCAGCGCGGCGTCCAGCTGGGCGGGCGTCAGCTTGTAGTCCTGCTCGGCCGCGCACGGCAGCAGTTCGATGCGCGCGTTCAGGATCTCGGCGATGTCGACGTAGCTGGTCCAGTACGGGGTCGGGAAGGCGATCGTGTCGCCCTCGTCCAGCAGCGCCTCGCACAGGTTGTAGATGACGTGCTTGGCGCCGATGCCGGTCGCGCAGTTGGCGCGGGTGTAGCCGGCCAGGCCGACTTCGGCGATGTGGGCGAGGAAGGCGTCCAGCAGCGCATCGCTGCCGCGGTTGCTGCCGTACTGGCCGGAATCCTTGTCCAGGGCCGCGCTGGCGGCGGCGTAGACGTGCTCGCCGGGCAGGAAGTTGGGGACACCGATCGAGAAGCTGATGATGTCGCGGCCCTGGGCCTTGAGCTGCTTGGCCTTCTCGGCCACCTGCATGATCGCGCTGGGCTTGGCGCGACCCATCCGCCGGGCGAACTGGGGCATCGACGACCTCGAAAGCGACGTGGGTAGCCGGGAATTTTAACACGCGCCCGCCGTCCGCCCGGGCGTGCGGAACGGGCGGCGGGAACGTGGGGCACGCGGCGACCGCGGCGGGAAGTGGCGGAAAAAGCGCCCGGGTGATCGGGCGGGAAGCCTCAGGCGGCGAGGATCCGGTTCCACTCCGCGACGCGATCGGCCTTCGCCGCCAGCACCGCGTCGGCGTCGCCTTCGATCTTCACCGACTTGATCGTGTCGCCCTGGCGGACCGCGTCCACCACGTCCAGCCCCTCGACCACCTTGCCGAACACGGTGTGCTTGCCGTCCAGCCACGGGGTCGCCACGTGGGTGATGAAGAACTGGCTGCCGTTGGTGTTGGGGCCGGCGTTGGCCATGGACAGGACGCCACGCTCGTGGCGCAGGCCGTTGCCGGTCTCGTCCTCGAAGCGGTAGCCCGGGCCGCCGCGGCCGCTGCCCTCGGGACAGCCGCCCTGGATCATGAAGTCGTTGATGACCCGGTGGAAGTTCAGGCCGTCGTAGAAGCCACGCTGGGCCAGGTTCACGAAGTTGGCGACCGTCAGGGGGGCCTTGTCGGGGGCGAGCTCGACCTTGATCGGGCCGCGCTCGGTGTCGAAGGTGGCGGTGAGGGACATGGGCAGCCTCCTGGCGGGTGGGGAAGCCGGGCAGGATACCGGAGTCAGCGCCGGGCCAGCGGTGAAAGGTATAATCGCGCCCTTTCCCCTTCGGAACGCCCGCGCCCCCGGCGCCCGTTTCGCGTGCCCGAAGGCCTGTCCGCCCCTCGCCCGAAGCCCCGCATGTCCTCCTCAGTCGAACGCCTGCGCAACATCGCCATCGTCGCCCATGTCGACCATGGCAAGACCACCCTCGTCGACCAGCTGCTCAAGCAGTCCGGCACCTTCGACGAGCGCACCCAGCTCGCCGAGCGGGTGATGGACAGCGGCGACCTCGAGAAGGAACGCGGCATCACCATCCTCTCGAAGAACACCGCGATCCGCTGGACGAATCCGAAGACCGGCGAACAATGGCGGATCAACATCGTCGACACTCCCGGGCACGCCGACTTCGGCGGCGAGGTCGAGCGGGTGCTGTCGATGGTCGACTCGGTGCTGATCCTGGTCGACGCGATGGACGGGCCGATGCCGCAGACCCGCTTCGTCACCCAGAAGGCGTTCGCGATGGGCTTCAAGCCGATCGTGGTCGTCAACAAGGTCGACCGCCCCGGCGCGCGCCCGAGCTGGGTGCTGGACCAGACCTTCGACCTGTTCGACCGCCTCGGCGCCAACGACGACCAGCTCGACTTCCACACCGTGTACGCGTCCGGCCTGCAGGGCTACGCCGGGCTCAGCGACGACGTGCGCAGCGGCGACATGACGCCGCTGTTCGAGGCGATCTGCCAGCACGTCCCGGCGCCGCCGGTGGATCCCGACGGCCCGTTCCAGATGCGCGTGACCTCGCTGGACTACAACAACTACGTCGGCGTGATCGGCGTCGGCCGCATCCAGCGCGGCAAGGTGCGCACCAACATGCCGGTGACGGTGGTCGCCGCCGACGGCAGCAAGCGCAACGCGAAGGTGCTGCAGGTGCTCGGCTTCATGGGCCTGGAGCGGGTGGAAGTTCCCGAGGCGCAGGCCGGCGACATCATCGCCTTCTCCGGCATCGAGGGCATCGGCATCTCCGACACCCTGTGCGACCCGGCCGCGGTCGAGCAGCTGCCGGTGCTGGCCGTCGACGAGCCCACCATCTCGATGACCTTCCAGGTCAACGATTCGCCGTTCGCCGGCGTCAAGGACCGCAGCGGCGGCAAGTTCCTCACCTCGCGCCAGCTGCGCGACCGCCTGACCCGCGAGACCCAGCACAACGTCGCGCTGAAGGTCGAGGACACCGCCGACGCGGACAAGTTCAAGGTTTCGGGCCGCGGCGAGCTGCACCTGTCGATCCTGATCGAGACCATGCGCCGCGAAGGCTACGAGCTCGCGGTCTCGCGCCCGGAAGTGATCATCAAGGAGATCGACGGCGTCCTGCAGGAGCCGTACGAATCGCTCGTCGTGGACCTGGAGGAGCAGTTCCAGGGCGGCGTGATGGGCCGGCTCGGCGAACGCAAGGCGCTGCTGCAGAACATGGAACCCGACGGCAAGGGCCGCGTGCGCCTGGACTACCTCATTCCCGCCCGCGGGCTGATCGGGTTCCAGACCGAGTTCCGCACCCTGACCGCCGGCACCGGCCTGCTGTTCCACGTGTTCGACCACTACGGGCCGAAGACCGAGGGCCAGATCGGCCAGCGCCAGAACGGCGTGCTGATCTCCAACGGCACCGGCCCGTCGCCGGCCTACGCGCAGATCGCGATGCAGGAGCGCGGTCGCCTCTTCATCGAGCCGGGCGAGGAGATCTACGAGGGCCAGATCGTCGGCATCCACAGCAAGGACAACGACCTCACCGTCAATGCGTTGCGCGCCAAGCAGCTCACCAACTTCCGCGCCGCGGGCAAGGACGACGACGAAGGGCTGATCCCGCCGATCAAGTTCTCGCTGGAGCAGGCGCTGGAGTTCATCGACGACGACGAACTGGTCGAGGTCACGCCGAAGGCCATCCGCCTGCGCAAGAAGCTGCGCACCGAGACCGACCGCAAGCGCGCCTCGCGCGCGGCGTGATGGCCGCCGGGCGCGACCGCACACCAGGCTGCGCCGCGATGCGCCCCCAGGACGAGCCTCCGCACCCGCCTTACGTCGAGGATCCGCGCGCCCATCCCGGGTTGCGCGCGATCGCGCTGGTCGAGGGCGGCAAGGGCGTGCTCGCACTGCTGGCCGGCAGCGGCCTGGAACTGCTCGGTCCGGCGCCGTTGCGGCGCTGGGTGCACGCGCTGATCGACCGCTTCCAGCTCGATCCGCAGCATGGCGCGCTGGCCTGGCTGGCCGGCGCGATCAGCCCCGACTCGGTGCACATCGCCGCGGCGGCGGTGGCCGCCTACGGCATCCTGCACGTGGCCGAGGCCTGGGGCCTGTGGCGGGACAAGGCCTGGGCGTCGTGGCTGGGCTGCATTGCCGCTGCACTGTACCTGCCGTTCGACGTGTACGCGCTGATCCGCCACCCAGGCTGGGTGTCCGTCGCCGTGCTGGCGATCAACATCGTCGTGGTCGCCGTGCTCGGCCGCGACCTCATGCGGCGGCGCTACTAGGCCGCCCGCGTTCGACCCGCGACCGCGGGTGCCCGGCATCACGCACGCCTGCCTCGCCGCTTGCGTCTCCGTCGGGCCACGCGCAATCCTGCGGTTCCGCGCCCATCCGGAGCCGCCATGCGTCCCGCCCTGCCCGTCCTCGCCGCCCTTGCGCTGGCCGCATGCCAGGCCGGTGCGCCGACCGCGAAGTCCACGCCCGCCGCGCCGGTCGCGGTCGCACCAGCGCCCGCCATCGCCCTCGAGGAGGTCGGCATCGCCGAGTTGCAGGCGCGCATGGCCCGCGGCGAATTCGACGCGCGCCAACTGACCCAAGCCTACCTCGACCGCATCGCCGCGCTCGACCGTGACGGACCACGGCTGAATTCCGTGCTCGCCCTCAATCCGCAGGCCCTGGCCGAAGCCGGCACACTGGACGCCGAACGCCGTGCCGGCCACGTGCGCGGGCCACTGCACGGCATCCCCGTGCTGCTCAAGGACAACGTCGACGCGCTGCCGATGGCGACCACCGCCGGCTCGCTGGCGCTCGCCGACAACGTGCCGCCGCGCGAC
Organism: Lysobacteraceae bacterium; assembly: GCA_035686325.1. Taxonomy (GTDB): domain Bacteria; phylum Pseudomonadota; class Gammaproteobacteria; order Xanthomonadales; family Xanthomonadaceae; genus JABFWF01. The sequence goes on along the minus strand of DASRZN010000330.1, from coordinate 2,481 downwards.
GCCTTCCTCGCCGCGCGCCTGCGCGCCGCCGGCGCGGTGATCCTCGGCAAGACCAATCTCAGCGAATGGGCCAACTTCCGCTCGAGCCGATCGGTATCGGGCTGGAGCGGCGTCGGCGGGCAGACGCGCAATCCCTACGTGCTCGACCGCAATCCCTGCGGGTCGAGTTCGGGCACCGGCACGGCGGTCGCCGCCAGCCTGGCCGCCGCCGGCATCGGCACCGAAACCGACGGCAGCATCATCTGCCCGTCGGCGGTGGCCGGCCTGGTGGGCCTGAAGCCGACCGTCGGCCTGGTCAGCCGCGACGGCATCGTGCCGATCTCGGCGAGCCAGGACATCGCCGGCCCCATGGCGCGCAGCGTCGCCGACGCTGCCCTCCTGCTGGGCGCGATCGCCGGCACGGACGCCGCCGATGGTGCCACCGCCGACGCCGCGCGCCACGTCGTCGACTACGCCGCGCACCTGAAACCGGACGCGCTGCGCGGCGCCCGCATCGGCGTGCTGCGCAAGGCGATGGGTTACCACCCCGACGTGGACGCGGCGATGGAGCGCGCGATCACGGCGCTGCGCGCCGCCGGCGCCACCGTGGTGGACGCGCGGCTGCCCACCGCCGGGCAGTGGGAGGACTCGGAATTCGAAGTGCTGCTGTACGAATTCAAGGAGGGCCTGGAGCGTTACCTCGCGGGCCACGCCACGCCGGCGCGCACGCTGGCCGACCTGATTGCCTTCAACACGGCACACGCGGCGCAGGAGATGCCTTGGTTCGGCCAGGAACTGTTCGAGCAGGCGCAGGCCAAGGGCCCGCTGACCGAACGTGCCTACCGCGAGGCGAAGCGCAAGGCGCGCGAACTGGCCGGACCGCGCGGCATCGACGCGGCCCTGCGCGCGCAACGGCTCGACGCGCTGGTGGCGCCGGCCACGGGGCCGGCCTGGCGCACCGACTTCGTCCTCGGCGACCACTTCACCGGCGCCGGCTACGGCGCGGCGGCGGTCGCCGGCTATCCCAGCCTGACCGTGCCGATGGGCGACAGCCACGGGCTGCCGCTCGGCCTGGTGTTCCTGGGTGGCGCCTGGAGCGAACCGCGCCTGATCGAACTCGGCTATGCCTTCGAGCAGGCGACCCGCGCGCGGCGCGCGCCGCGCTTCCTGCCGACCCTGGAGGAACCGCTCAGGCCGGCGCCTTGAGCTGCGACTGCTTGCGCACGATCAGCATCGCGATCTCCAGCGCCTGCTCGTAGTTCAGGCGCGGATCCACGTGCGAGCGGTAGGCTCGGGCGAGGTCCGACTCGGTGAGCTGGCGCGCGCCGCCGAGGCATTCGGTGACGTCCTCGCCGGTGAGTTCCAGGTGCACGCCGCCCAGCCGCGTGCCGGCCGCGGCGTGCAGTTCGAAGGCCTGCTCCAGCTCGCCGCGGATGTTGGAGAAGCGGCGGGTCTTGTAGCCGTTCGCGGTCGACTCGGTGTTGCCGTGCATCGGGTCGCAGACCCACAGCACGCGCCGGCCTTCGCGGCGCACCGCGTCCAGCAGCGGCGGCAGCTTCGTCGCGATCGCGCCCGCCCCCATCCGGTGCACCAGGGTCAGTCGCCCCGCCTCGTCGTCGGGATTGAGCGCGTCGACCAGGCGCAGCAGCTGGTCCGGCACCATCGCCGGGCCGACCTTCACCGCAACCGGATTGCGGATGCCGCGGAAGTACTCCACGTGCGCGCCGTCCAGCGCCGCCGTGCGCATGCCGATCCACGGGAAGTGGGTGGCGAGGTTGAACCAGCCCCACTGGCGCGGAACCTGCCGGGTCTGCGCTTCCTCGTAGGGCAGCAGCAGCGCCTCATGCGAGGTGTAGAAGTCGACCCGGTTGAGGTTGTGCACCTCGCTGCCGGACAGCGTTTCCATGAAGCGCACCGCGTCGCCGATGCCGGCGACCATGCGCTGGTATTCGTCGGCGAGCGGCGAGTGGCCGACCCAGCCGAGGTCCCAGTACTCGGGATGGTGGAGATCGGCGAAACCGCCGTCGATCAGCGCGCGCACGAAGTTCATGGTCATCGCCGAGCGCGCGTGCGCCTTGATCATCCGGCGCGGATCCGGCGTGCGCGCCTCGGGGGTGAATGCCGGGGCGTTGATGATGTCGCCGCGGTAACTCGGCAAGGTGACGCCGCCGATCGTTTCGGAGTCGGCCGAGCGCGGCTTGGCGTACTGGCCGGCGAAGCGTCCCACCCGCACCACCGGCAGGCGCAGCCCGTGCACCAGCACCAGGCTCATCTGCAGCAGCACCTTGAGCCGGTTGGAGATCACGGCCGAGCTGCACTCGGCGAAGCTCTCCGCGCAGTCGCCGCCCTGCAGCAGGAAGCGACGGCCCTCCTGGGCCTCGGCCAGGCGTTGCTTGAGCGCCAGCGTCTCCCAGGAGGTCACCAGTGGCGGCAGTGCCTGCAACTCCGCCAGCGTGGATTCCAGCGCCGCCGCATCCGGATAGCTCGGCAGCTGGGCCGCGG
>DASRZN010000329.1:0-2346 GCA_035686325.1 Lysobacteraceae bacterium | reverse complement strand
TGATCGCCGCCGGCCTGCTCCGGGCTCATGTAGTCGGGCGTGCCGGCGATCTCGCGCCCCCCCTCGCCCGCCGCGGCGGTGGCGATGCCGAAGTCGATGATCTTCGGCAGCGGGCGGCCGTCGACCAGGTCCACCAGCAGGTTGCCGGGCTTGAGGTCGCGGTGGATCACGCCCTTCTGGTGCGCGTGCTGCACGCCCTCGCAGATGCGAATCAGCAGTTCCAGGCGCTGGCGCAGCGACAGCGCGTGCTCCTCGCAGAAGCGGGTCAGCGGACTGCCGGCGATGTATTCCATCGCGAAGAACGGATGGCCTTCGGCGGTGGTGTCGGCGTCGTAGACCTGGGCGATCGCCGGATGCCGCATCCGCGCCAGCAACTGGCGCTCGACTTCGAAATGGGCGAGGTGGCGGGCGCCCAGGCGCTGCCGCCGCAGCAGCTTGAGCGCGACCGTGCGCCGCACCGGCTCGAGTTGCTCGGCGCGATAGACCTCGCCCATGCCGCCGCGGCCGAGCAGGCCCTCGATCCGGTAGCGGCCGAGCCGCGCCCCGGCCGGAAGCGGTGCCGCCGGATCGCCGCCGTCGGCGGCCTGCGCGAGCGTGGGCTGGCCACGCGTCGCCAGCAATTCGGTGGCGTCGCCGTCCGCGGGCGGCTGCGTCGTCGTGCTCATGGCGTCCCCTCGCCTGCCTCGCGTCCATGGTACGCGGCCGCGGCGGACCAGGCGCGGCGCGATCCCGCTACACTCCTTCCACCCTCCCGCCGCGCGGCCGCATGGCGAAGCCCGATTCCAGCACCACCCAGCGCACGATCCTCAGCGACGGCCCCGCCCCGGCGGCGCCGCGCACCGCCTGCCTGGTGGTCATCCACGGCGAGGGCGTCGGGCGCCGGGTCGACATCGACGAGCGCCCGGTGCTGGTCGGCCGCAGCGAGGAAGCGGAACTGCACTTCGGCCACCGCAGCGTCTCGCGCCGCCATTGCATCGTCTGGCGCGACGCCGGCGACTACCGCGTGCGCGACCTCGGCGCGACCAACGCGACGCGGGTCAACGAACAGGCGGTGGACGAGCGGGTGCTGGCCGACGGCGACCACGTCACCGTCGGCGAGAACGTGCTGAAGTTCATCAGCCACACCAGCATCGAGGCGCACTACCACGAGGAGATCTACCAACTCGCCACCCACGACGCGCTGACCGAGCTGTGCAACCGGCGCCATTTCCTCGAGCTGATGGAAAAAGAGATCGCGCGCGCGCAGCGCCACGGCCGTCCGCTCGCGCTGTGCATCGTCGACGTGGACCTGTTCAAGCCGGTCAACGACCGCTACGGCCACATCAGCGGCGACGGCGTGCTGCAGCGGATCGCGGCGGTGGTGCGCGAACACGTGCGCCAGGACGACATCGGCGCGCGGATCGGCGGCGAGGAGTTCGCGGTGCTGCTGCCCGAATGCGGCCTGGAGGCGGCGGGCGGATTCGCCGAGCGCGTGCGCGCCGGCGTGGCGGCGCTGGAATTCCGGCTCGGCGACGACGTCCGCCGGATCACCGTCAGCATCGGCGTGGCCGCGCTGGCGCCTGGCCAGGACAGCCGGCCCGCGCTGATGGCCGCCGCCGACGCGGCGCTGTATCGGGCCAAGCACGAGGGACGCAACCGCGTCTGCCTGCAGGCGCCGCAGGCCGATCCGCTCGGGGCCTGAGGCTCAGTCCGCGGTGGGCGGCAGGTGCCACGGCCGGCGACCGCCGCGGAACACCAGCCCGTACACGCCCGCGGTCCACACCGACGCCGCCGCCCAGCCGGCCAGGATGTCGGACGGGTAATGCACGCCGAGGTAGACCCGCGACAGGCCGACCAGCGCAACGAAGGCCAGCGCCGCGGCGACCGACGGCCAGCGCAGGGGCACGCCGCCGGCGCGCGCATACCAGCACAGCAAGACCACCACCCAGGCCAGGGTCATCGAACCCATCGCGTGGCCGCTGGGAAAGCTGAAGGTGGTTTCCGGCGCGATCGACTCCCACAGCGACGGCCGCCCCCGCGCGAAAGCCTGCTTCGCGCCCAGGTTGAGCAGCGCCGAACCGCCCAGGGCGAGCCCGGCGAACAGGCCTTCGCGGAAGCGCCGCCGCCACGCCAGGAACAGCACCAGCAGGATGTCGATCGGCACCACGCCGTATTCGTAGCCGAACGCGGACAGGGCGACCGCCGCGCGGTCCAGCGCCGGCGAGGCGATCGCGTGCAGGCCTTCCAGCAGCGGATCGTCGAAGGCGAAAGGTTCGCCTTCGCGCAACTCATCGACCAACTCGCCGAAGCCCCACAGCGGCAGCAGCACGCCGACGAAGACCAGCAGCAGGCGCGCGCCGTACACGC
>DASRZN010000328.1:0-2976 GCA_035686325.1 Lysobacteraceae bacterium | reverse complement strand
AGACGGCCAGCCCGCTCACTTCGTCCAGGCGCCGGTCGATCAGCACGCCCGACAGCTGGGCGAATGGCAGCGAGGGCGCGCCGCAGGCCGCCAGCAGCATGGCCAGCGCCAGCAGCGGCGCGTAGCGGCGGGGGAGGCGGGGCGCGGCCATCGGCCAAGCATCGCATGCGCGCCGCGCGGCATGAACCGTCGCCGCGGGCGCTTTAGACTGTGGCCTTTTCCGCGCCGGACAGTCCATGCCCACGATCGGAACGCCGCTTTCCCCCCACGCCACCCGGGTGCTGCTGCTCGGCTCGGGCGAACTCGGCAAGGAGGTCGCGATCGAACTGCAGCGCTTCGGCGTCGAGGTGATCGCCGCCGATCGTTACGCGGACGCGCCGGCGATGCAGGTCGCGCACCGCAGCCACGTGATCGACATGCTCGACGGCGCCGCGATCCGCGCGCTGGTCGCGGCCGAGCGGCCGCACCTGATCGTGCCTGAGATCGAGGCAATCCACACGCCGACCCTGGTCGAGCTGGAGCGCGAGTTCGCCGAACGCGGCGAGGGCGTGCGGGTGATCCCGACCGCGCGCGCGGCGCGGCTGACCATGGACCGCGAAGGCATCCGCCGGCTCGCCGCGGAGACGCTCGGCCTGCCGGTGTCGCCCTACCGTTTCGTCGACACGCCGGACGACTACCGCGCGGCCGTGCGCGAGATCGGACTGCCCTGCGTGGTCAAGCCGGTGATGTCGTCCTCCGGCCACGGCCAGAGCCTGGTACGCGGCGAGGACGAGGTGATGCCGGCGTGGGACTACGCGCAGACCGGCGGCCGCGCCGGCGCCGGCCGCGTGATCGTCGAGGGCTTCGTCGACTTCGACTACGAGATCACCCTGCTCACCGTGCGCCACGCCACCGGCACCACGTTCTGCGCGCCGATCGGCCACCTGCAGCGCGACGGCGACTACCGCGAGAGCTGGCAGCCGCAGCCGATGTCGCCGCTGGCGCTGGAACGCGCGCACGGGATCGCGCGCCAGGTCACTGGCGAGCTAGGCGGCTGGGGCGTGTTCGGCGTCGAGTTCTTCGTCAAGGGCGACGAGGTGTGGTTCTCCGAGGTGTCGCCGCGGCCGCACGACACCGGGCTGGTGACGCTGGCCTCGCAGGACCTGAGCGAGTTCGCGCTGCACGCGCGCGCGATCCTCGGCCTGCCGATCCCGGTGATCCGCCAGCTCGGTCCGTCGGCGTCCTGCGCGCTGCTGGCCGAAGGCCACGGCGTGCCGCGCTTCTCCGGGCTGGCGGGCGCGCTGGCCGCGCCCGACACCGCGTTGCGCCTGTTCGGCAAGCCGCGGGTGGCCGGCCATCGCCGCGTCGGCGTTGCGCTGGCGCGCGGCGCCGACATCGAGGCCGCGCGCGCCACCGCCCGTGCCGCCGCCGTGGCGCTCACGATCGAGTTACTGCCGGACTGAGATCCTCGCAGTCAGGCTTTCCACGGAGTCGCCATGAACGAAGCCCAGGGATACGCCGTCTTCTTCCACGACGCCGCGCTGGAGGCGCTCGGCGAGGCGATCAAGCCCTACCTGCGCGAGAGCGCGCGCGGCACCCACGTGCAGTGCGACGCGATCGACACCGGCGGTTCGCTGATCGAGATGACGCTGCGCCGCGAGAACCGCGACGGGCAGTGGCGGGCGATCGAGCTCATGGTGCCGACCAACATGGTGCGCATGATCGTGTCCTGCCAGAGCGACGGCACCTTCGGCTTCGGCCCGCGCGAGACCGAACCCGCGCCGATGACCGCGCTGCCGCCTGTCGGTCCCACCGGCGCGCCACCCGCCGCGCGCCCCGACGCGGTGCCCGACGGCACCCGCCTGCCGGCGACCGCGACCGGCGGCGACGGGCCGGAGGGCTAGCGCTCGAACGCCATCCGCCGCCACTGGCGCCCGTCGAAACCCTCGAGCGGGCGGAACCGGCGCTTGTAGTCCATCTTGTCGTGGCCGGCGATCCAATAGCCGAGATAAAGGTGGCTGCGGCCGTCGCGGCGCGCCCATTCGATCTGCTGCAGGATCGCCAGCGTGCCCAGCCCGCGCGCGGCCGCGTCCGGTTCGAAGAAGGTATAGACCGCCGACAGTGCGTCGTCGGCGAGGTCGGTGACCGCGACCGCGAGCAGCCGGTGGCTGTCGTGCTCGCGCAGTTCGAGGAAGCGCCCCTCGCACCAGCCGCCGATCAGGAACTGGTCGAATTCGGCGACGCCGTGGGTATCCATCCCGCCGCCCGCATGGCGCGCGGCCAGGTAACGGCGGTACAGCGCGAAGTGCTCGTCGGTGCGTTCGGCGGGCAGCACGCGGGCGACGACGTCGGCGTTGCGTGCCAGGCAGCGGCGCTGGCTGCGGTCCGGTGTGAAATCCGCGACCGGGATGCGCACCGCGACGCAGGCGCGGCAGCCCAGGCAGTGCGGACGGTAGACGAGGTCGCCGGAACGGCGGAAACCCCAGCCCAGCGCCAGCGGATACAGGCGCGGCAGGCGCGTGTCGCGCGGATCCAGCACCAGGTCGCGCGCCTGGCGCGCGGGCCAGTAGCCGCAGGGATGGTCGCCGGTATGGAAGACGCGCAGGTCGTCGTAACCCGCGTCCGCCGTCGTCGCCCTGGTGCCGCCGCCGCCCATGCCCGCAGCATAGCGCGCGTTGCGCGTGAACGCGGCGCGATCGTCATGGCGCGACGCGCCAGCGGCGCAGCGGCGTCCAATTCAAGACGCACTCACTGGTACGGTTCGATCACCCGCCAGCCATCGCCGTCCGGACGCACGTCGTACTGGTGCGTCACCGCCATGCCGCCGGTGCCCGTGCGTTCGAGCACGATCGTGCCGGCCCCATTCGCCGCATGCGGGCGGTAGTCGTGGATGGCGAGCGTGGGCGTGCCCGGCGCGCAGCCCGAGGTGGGCATGACGCTGCCCGGCGTCGGCGGCAGCGCCGCCAGCAAGGCCGGCGCCGGATCGTGGCCGTCCAC
>DASRZN010000327.1:0-5024 GCA_035686325.1 Lysobacteraceae bacterium | reverse complement strand
AGCGCCGCGCGACCGCCGACTTCAACCACGCGCTCGGCGAAGGCGGCGGCACCGCGCTGCGCGTCAACCTGATGGCGCAGGACAGCGGCGTGCCCGGGCGCGACCGCATCGAGGACAAGCGCTGGGGCGTGGCCGCCTCGCTGGGCTTCGGCCTGGACGGCGCCACCCGCGCCTGGTTCGACGTGCTGCACGTCAAGCAGGACAACGTGCCGGATGGCTGGGTGCCGACGATCGGCCTGCCCGGCTATTCCTCGCCGGATCCGACCCGGCCGGACATCGCCGACGCGCCGCCGGTGGACCCGTCCAACTTCTACGGCACCACCTCCGACTACGACCGCGTCGACGCCGACATGGTGACCTTCACGGTGGAGCACGTCACCGACGCCGGCATGCAGCTGCGCAACACCACGCGCTGGGGACGCACGTCGCAGGACTACATGCTGACCGCTTTCCTCGGTTCGGCGGCGAACCTGGTCACTCCGGACCTCGCCGATCCGTCCACCTGGACCATCGCGCGCAGCAATCCCACCTTCAAGGACCAGCGCAACCGCATCCTGACCAACCAGACCACCCTGGTCGCGCGACTGGGCGAGGGCGCGGTGACGCACGACTTGAGCGCCGGCCTGGAGTTCATCCGCGAGGAGATCGACACGCGCGGCATCGCGGCGCTGGACGGCACCGCCTGGCCGGCGGCGAACCTGTACCACCCGGATCCCGCGGTCGGCGGCCTGCGCTGGGGGCCCAACGGCGCCGACGGCGAGGGCCGCACCGACACCGTCGCGGCCTATGTGTTCGACACGCTCAGCCTGGGTTCGCGCTGGCAGCTCAACGGCGGCGTGCGCTTCGATCGCTACGACGCCGACTACGCCAACCTCGCGCCCTGCGGCGGCCGCCGCGGCCCGGACTGCGCGGGCGCGCCGGAAGGCACGGTACTGCCGAACGTGGACGCGCAGGCCTCGGACACGCTGTTCAACTGGAAGCTCGGCGCGCTGTACAAGCCGACCGCCGGCACCAGCCTGTACGCCAACTACGCGGTCTCGCAGCAGCCGCCGGGCAGCGCCACGCTCGAGCTCAGCAACCGCGAGAACAGCGCCGACAACCCCGCGTTCGATCCGCAGAAGGCGCGCACCGCCGAGATCGGCGCGAAGTGGAGCCTGGCCGACCATGCGCTGCTGCTGAGCGCGGCGCTGTACGACACCCGCATCAGCAACGAGGTGGTGCAGGATCCGGCCGACCAGCTGTACTACCAGAACGGCGAGAAGCGCGTGCGCGGCATCGAGCTGAGCGCGGTCGGCCAGGTCGCCGAGAACTGGTGGGTGTCGGCCGGCTTCACCACCATGGACGCTGAGGTCGTGGAAGGCCCGGCGGTCGCCGAGGACGGCTCGCGCCAGCTCGCCTACACGCCCGACCGCGCGTTCACCGCCTGGACCACCTACCGCTTCGCCAACGGCCTGACCGTGGGCGGCGGCGCGCGCTACGCGGGCGGGATGAAGCGCGGCAGCGACGGCGCGATCGGCACGCCGGCGTACACCGAGGCGTACTGGGTGTTCGACGCGGTCGCCAGCTACGCCTTCAGCGAGGCGTTCGACGTGCGTTTGAACCTGTACAACCTGGCGGACGAGGACTACGTCGCCGCGATCAACAAGAGCGGCTACCGCTACACCCCGGGCCAGCCGCGTTCGGCGCTGCTGACCCTCAACTTCCGCTTCTGACGACAGGACGGCGACCATGCTGGTGCACGTGCCGGGCATCCTCGACGCCGCAATGCTGGCCCAGGCCCGGCAGGCACTGGCCGAGGCCGAATGGACCGACGGGCGCGCGACCGTCGGTCCGCAGGGCGCGCAGGTCAAGCGCAACGAGCAACTGCCGGACGCCTCGCCGCTGCGGCAGCGGCTCGCCGCGGTGGTGCTGGAGGCGCTCGCGCGCAGCCCGCTGTTCCATGCAGCGGCACTGCCCTGCCGGATCTTCCCGCCGCGCTTCAACCGCTACCAGGGCGGCGGCGAGTACGGCTTCCACGTCGATGGCTCGGTGATGACGGTCGCCGGCGCGGACGCCTTCCAGCTGCGCAGCGACGTGTCCTGCACGCTTTTCCTCTCCGAGCCGGAGGAGTACGACGGCGGCGAGCTGGTCATCCACGACACCTACGGCGAGCACGAGGTGAAGCTGCCCGCCGGCGACCTGATCGTGTATCCGTCCAGCAGCCTGCACTGCGTCACCCCGGTCACCCGCGGAGCGCGCATGGCCTGCTTCTTCTGGGTGCAGAGCCTGGTGCGCGATCCGGCGCAGCGCCAGCTGCTGTTCGACCTCGACACCTCGATCCAGGCGCTGACCCGATCCGGCGCCGACCGCGATGCGCTGCTGCGCCTGACCGGCACCTACCACAACCTGCTTCGGCGCTGGGCCGAAACCTGATCTTCGGAGAGCTTCCCGCACATGTCCACGCAGCCTCCCGCGCGCACGCCGCGCCTGTCGCAACGCACCTACCGCTGGATCCGCCAGCTGCACCTGTGGATCGGCGCATGGGGCGCGCTGGCGGCGGTGCTCTACGGCTTCACCGGGCTGGTGATGAACCATCGCTTCGGCGACAACCCGTGGCCGCAGGGCGAAAGCACCGAAGCGGCACGGGTGACGCTGGCCGTGCCGAACGAAGCGCGCGCGTCGGCCGAAGCGTTGTCGCTGTGGCTGCGCGAGACCCAGCGGCTGGACGCGCAGACGATCCGCAAGGGTCCGCCGCGCGGGCGCGAAGGCGGACCGGAACAGTGGAGCCTGTCCGGCGGCGACGCGCGCGCGTCGTGGTCGCTGCAGTACGTGCCTGGCACGGCGGAAGCCGAGATCAAGCACAGCCGGCAGAGCTGGCTGGCCGCGTTCAACCGCCTGCACAAGGCGGTCGGCGGCGGCGCCGGCTGGATACTGCTGGCCGACAGCTTCGCCCTGGCGATGCTGCTGCTCGGGCTGTCCGGGCTGTGGATGTGGGCGCGCGGGCGCAATGCGCGGCAGATGGCCGTGAGCGTGCTCGGCGTGTCGACCGTGGTGCTGGCGCTGGTGCTGGGTCCCGCGCTGTTCTGAGGCCTCAGGCCCCGGGCGCCGCCGCGAGCGCGCGCAGGCGGGCCAGCAGCAGTTCGCCGCCGCCGTCGAGCACGTGGCGCAGGCGGCCCTCGCCGGTGGCCAGCAGGGCGGTATCGCCGGCGGCGAGCGGCGCCAGCCCCGATTCGTCGGCAAAGCGCGCCTGCCCTGCGAGCAGGTGCGCCAGCCAGACCGTGCCCGGCTCGGCAAAGATCACCATCGGCCCGACCAGCGGCCGGTGCCACAGCTCGGCCTCGAGCGCCTCGCGCCGCCACATCAGGTTGAAGTCCTGGGTCGGGCCGTCCAGCAGCTCGCCGGTCACGGCATCCTCGCCGGCGAAACGCAGCCGCTCATGCGGCGGATGCAATTCCACGATTCGGCCGTCGTCGAAGCGCAGGCGCAGGCCGTTGCCCGCGAGCAGCACCAGCTCGCGGTCGACGCGGGGAAAGGAGGAGAACGCGGCATCCTCCTCGATCTCGGCGATCGACAACCGCCAGTCCCAGTCCCCGGCTTGCGGCCAGCGCAGGATCTCGCGGGTCCAGCCAGCGCCGTTCTTCCAGCGCTCGCGGCGGTAGGTGTTGGCGGGGATCACCCGTGAGGCGGTCGGCATCGCGTCCATGCGCGGCAGTCTAGGGCGATGCCGGGCATCGCGTCTCACGGCGGCGCCACGACCCTGGTCCGCGGCGACGCCGCTGCGGCGGGTGCCCGGAGCGCAGGCCCGAAACGAAACCGCCCGCCCGCGCTTCCTGCGCGGACGGGCGGCCAACATCCCTGTCGCGGCGTCCCTGCCGGTCCGATGGGGCGTCCTGCCCCGGTCAACCGACCGCGCGTCCTGCGCGGCCGGCGCCTGATACTCGAAACTCAGCGGCCGGCGACCGGCCGCGCCGAGGCCTTCGGCTTCACCGGCGCCGGCGTGCCGACCACGATGCGCTCGCGGTTCTTCTCCACGGTGCGCAGGCCAATGCCCTTGACCAGGGCCAGCTGGTCGGCGCTGCGGAAGGCGCCGTGCGCCTTGCGGTAGGCGACGATGGCCTCGGCCTTGGACGGGCCGACGTTGAGCAGCACGCGGTCGATGGTCGCGGCGTCGGCGGTGTTGATGTTGACCTTGTCGGCGGCGAAAGCGCTGCCGGCCAGCACCAGCGACAGGACGAAAGCGGCGAAGGCGGACTTGAACATGGTGGTTCCTCCTGAGGGTCTGGGATTCCGTTCCGGCCGGCGGCTCCTGCGCCGGTGGAAGCAGTGTCCCGTTCCAGGTAGGGCCACCCTATCGCCGGGCCGGCCGCGCGACTGCCGGGCTACCCCGCGCCCGGCCGTAGGAAAAATCCGACCCTCATGCCGCGCCCGGTAGAATTGCGGCTTCCCCGCCAGGAGCCGCCCATGGACGCCCGCCAGATCGACCAGTTCGTCTCCCGCAAGTGGGACGAGGACATCGTGCCCCGACTCGTGGAGTACATCCGCATCCCCAACAAGTCGCCGATGTTCGATGCCGACTGGGCCGCGCACGGCTACATGGACCAGGCGGTCTCGCTGATGGAAGGCTGGGCGAAGGCGCAGCAGATCCCCGGGATGACGGTCGAAGTGGTGCGTCTGGAAGGCCGCACGCCGCTGATCTTCATCGACATCCCCGCCTCCGGCGAGGACACCGGCGAGGACTGCGTGCTGCTCTACGGCCACCTCGACAAGCAGCCGGAGATGACCGGCTGGGACGAGGGTCTCGGCCCGTGGGAACCGGTGTTGCGCGGCGACAAGCTGTTCGGCCGCGGCGGCGCCGACGATGGCTACGCGATCTTCGGCTCGCTGGCGGCCATCCTCGCGCTGCAGGCGCAGGGCGCGCCCCACGCGCGCTGCGTGATCCTGATCGAGGCCTGCGAGGAGTCCGGCAGCTACGACCTGCCGGCCTACGTCGACCACCTCGCCGACCGCATCGGCAAGCCGTCGCTGGTGGTGTGCCTGGACTCGGG
>DASRZN010000326.1:0-6050 GCA_035686325.1 Lysobacteraceae bacterium | reverse complement strand
CGGCGCGCCGGTCAGCGGCGACACGCCCTCGTCCTGGCGGTAGTCGTAGCCCTCGACGTAGTCGCCCGCCTGGCGCAGTTCCCGCGCCAGGCCCGGGCGCTCGCCGACCGCGCGGTCGCCGGTCAGGCGCTGCAGCACGTCGAGCATCGCCCGGGAGAAGCCGCCGCGGCGCTGGGCCTCGGCCTGGCTGGTCACGGTGACCTCGGCCTGGTAGGGCCCGCGCGCCTGCGGGCGGTCGCCTTCCACGCGCTGGGCCAGGGCCGTGCCCAGCACCAGCCACAGTCCCGCCACCGCCATCATCCGCATCGCCAGCCGCATTCGTCCGTCCCAGCGCAACGCCAGCGCACGATGGTGCCGCAGCGCGGCGGGCGCGTCCATGCGGGCGGGCCGGGCACCGGCGCCCTGCTAAACTTCCGGGTCTTTCCAGCGCGCCGGGTTCCCGCGTGACCAGCCCCACCCCGCTCACCTACCGTGACGCCGGCGTCGACATCGACGCGGGCAACGAAGTCGTCGAACGCATCAAGCCGCTGGTGAAGCGCAGCTTCCGGCCGGAGGTGATGGGCGGGCTGGGCGGCTTCGGCGCGCTGTTCGACCTGTCCGGCAAGTACCGCGAGCCCGTGCTCGTCTCCGGCACCGACGGCGTCGGCACCAAGCTCAAGCTCGCCCAGCAGCTCGGCCGCCACGACACGATCGGCATCGACCTCGTCGCGATGTGCGTGAACGACGTGCTGGTGCAGGGCGCCGAGCCGCTGTTCTTCCTCGACTATTTCGCCACCGGCAAGCTCGACGTGGATACCACGGTCGCGGTGGTCGGCGGCATCGCGAAGGGCTGCGAGCTGTCCGGCTGCGCGCTGATCGGCGGCGAGACCGCCGAGATGCCCGACATGTACCCGCCGGGCGAGTACGACCTCGCCGGCTTCTGCGTCGCCGCGGTCGAGAAGTCGGAACTGCGCGACGGCGGCCGCGTGCGCGCCGGCGACGTGCTGCTCGGGATCGCCTCCAGCGGCCCGCACTCGAACGGCTACTCGCTGGTCCGTCGCGTGTTCGACCGTGCCGGCCGCCCGGCCGACCTCGACCTCGGCGGCGTGCGCCTGGCCGATGCGCTGATGGAGCCGACCCGCCTGTACGTCAAGCCGGTGCTGGAACTGCTGCGCGGCGCGCAGGGCGCGGCGATCCACGCGATGGCCCACATCACCGGCGGCGGCCTCACCGAGAACATCATCCGGGTGATCCCGGACGGCCTCGGGCTGGACATCGCCGCGCCCGCGATCGTGCTGCCGCCGGTGTTCGACTGGCTGCAGCGCGAGGGCGGCGTCGCCGACGCCGAGATGTGGCGCACCTTCAACTGCGGGATCGGCTTCGTGCTGGTGGTCGCGCCGGACGCGGTCACTGCGGTTGGCGCGGAACTCGACCGGCTCGGTCTGCCGCACCGGCAGATCGGCGAGGTCGTCGCCGCCTCCGGCGAGCGCGTGCGCATCGGCTGACCGCCTTGTCCGCTCCGCGTTCCGCCGGTTCCGCTTCGTCGCCGTACCGCATCGCCGTCCTCGCCTCCGGGCGCGGCAGCAACCTGCAGGCGCTGCTCGATGCGAGCGAATCCGACGCGCTGCCGGCACGCGTCGTCGGCGTGTTCTCGGACAAGGCCGGCGCGCCGGCGCTGCAGCGCGCGCGCGCTGCCGGCGTGCACGCCGAAAGCCTGTCGCCGCGCGACTTCGCCAGCCGGCTGGCGTTCGACCAGGCCCTGTTCGAGCTGGTCGACGCGGCGCGTCCCGACCTGATCGTGTGCGCCGGCTACATGCGCCTCATCAGCGAGGCGGCGATCGCGCCGCGCCTGGGGCGGATCGTCAACATCCACCCGTCGCTGCTGCCCGCGTTCAAGGGCCTGAAGACCCACGCGCAGGCCCTGGCCGCGGGCGTGCCCGAGCACGGCGCCAGCGTGCACTTCGTCACCCCCGACCTCGACGGCGGCCCGGTGATCGCGCAGGCGCGGGTACCGGTGCTGGCCGGCGACGACCCCGCGGCGCTCGCCGCGCGGGTGCTGGCGCGCGAGCACCCGTTGCTGGCGGCCACCGTCGGCCTGTTCGCGCGGGGTCGAATCGCGCTCGTCGACGAAGCCGTCACGCTAGACGGCACGCCGCTGGAAGCGCCGCTTCAGCTGGCAGCCAACGACGCCTTCGCATGATGTCGCCCCGATGCGCCACCTGATCGCCACCGCCCTGCTCGCCTTCGCCCTGCTGCCGCTCCGGCCGGCGGCGGCGCAGGAACTGCTGTCCGCGCCGCCCGCGCAGGCCGACACGCCGCGCCCGTTGCAGCCCTTCGTCGCCAGCTACCAGGTCTTCCACGAGGGCCGCGAACTGGGCCTCGCCACCCTGCAGGTCGTGCCGCTGCAAGGCGACCGCTGGCGGGTCGACATGGTCATGAAGGGCCAGGGCCTGATGCGCCTGACCGGGCTCAACCTCGAGCAGAGCACCGTGTTCGAGCGCAAGGGCGAGGATTACCGCCCGCTGACCCAGGCGACCGCGCGCCGCGCCTTCCTCTCGCGCCGCAGCACTACCGGCGTCTACGACTGGGCGGCGCGCAGCGCGCGCTGGAGCGGCGACGTGAAGAAGGGCCGCGCCGGCCCGGTCGCGCTGCAGGACGGCGACATGAGCGGCCTGCTGATCGACCTGGCCCTGGTCCGCGACGCCGCGCCCGGCAGCACCCTGCGCTACCGCTTCGTCGACGACGGCCGCGCCCGCGACCATCTATGGATCGTCGCGCCGCAGACCGAATCGGTCACCGTCGACGGCCTCAGCTACGACACCATGCGCGCCGACCGCCAGCAGGACGGCGGCGACGAAACCACGATCTGGGTCGCCGCCGGCGTGCCGACCCCGATCCGCATCCTGCAACGCGAGGACGGCCAGGACAGCACCGACCTGCGCCTCGTCGAATACAAGGGAGCCATGCCATGAACACCCGCGCCTCGTTCGCCTTCGCGGCGGCCGCGCTGCTCGCGCTCGCCAGCCTGCCCGCGCTCGCCGCGCTCAAACCCTTCAGCGCCGACTACAGCGCCAGCTACATGGGCCTGCAGGGCAACGCGCGCATGACCCTGGCGCCGGAAGGCGCGCACCAGTGGCGCTATACGCTGGACGTGAAGAGCGCGGTCGCCCAGCTCAGCCAGAGCACGCTGTTCGAGGAGGCCGACGGCGGCTGGCGGCCGCTCTCGGGCCGCGACGCGTCCTCGGTGCTGATCAAGAAGTCCGACAGGCAGGCCAGCTACGACTGGACCGCCGGCCAGGCCAGCTGGAGCGGCGACGTCAAGCCCGAGCGCCGCGGCCCGGTCGCGCTGCGGACCGGCGACCTCGACGCGATGCTGCTCAACCTCGCGATCGTGCGCGACGTGCAGGCCGGCAAGACCAGCCGCACCTACCGCATGGTCGACAACGGTCGCGCCAAGCCGATGAGCTACCGCGTGGTCGGCAAGGACACCGTCAGCTTCGGCGGCAAGCCGCATCCGGCGACCCGCGTCTCGGTGCCGGACGGCTCGCGCGAGACCGTGATGTGGGTGGCCGAGGACGTGCCGGTGCCGGTGCGCATCCTGCGCCGGCACAAGGGCGAGGACGAGATGGATCTCAAGCTCGTCGCCATCGACTGACGCGGCGAGGCGCCGGGACGCGCGCTGCACGCGCGCGCAGCTTCAGTCGACCCGCCGGATCCGCGCGCCCAGCGCCGACAGCTTGGCCTCGATGTTCTCGTAGCCGCGGTCGAGGTGGTAGATGCGGTCGATCGTGGTCTCGCCGCTCGCCACCAGGCCGGCGAGGATCAGCGACGCCGACGCGCGCAGGTCGGTCGCCATGACCGGCGCGCCGCTCAGCTTTTCCACTCCGCGCACCACCGCGGTCGGCCCGTCCACGCGGATGTCCGCGCCGAGCCGCAGCAGCTCGTTGACGTGCATGAAGCGGTTCTCGAAGATCGTCTCGTTGATCACGCCGGCGCCCTCGGCGATGCAGTCGAGCGCCATGAACTGCGCCTGCATGTCGGTCGGGAACGCCGGGTGCGGCGCGGTGGTGATGTCGACCGCGCGCGGTCGCCGGCCCTGCATGTCGAGGGTGATGCGGTCGCCCTCCACCTCCACTGTGGCGCCGGCCTGGCGCAGCTTGTCGAGCACCGCGTCGAGGGTGTCCGGGCGCGCGTGGGTGGCGGTGACCCGGCCGCCGGTCATCGCCGCGGCGACCAGGAAGGTGCCGGTCTCGATGCGGTCGGCGATCACCGCGTGCTCGCCGCCGTGCAGGCGCTCCACGCCCTCGACCACGATCCGCGACGAGCCGGCGCCTTCGATGCGCGCGCCGAGCGCCTTCAGGCATTCGGCGAGGTCGACGATCTCCGGCTCCATCGCCGCGTTCTCGAGCACGCTGGTGCCTTCGGCCAGCACCGCCGCCATCAGCACGTTCTCGGTCGCGCCGACGCTGACCATGTCGAACACCACGCGCGCGCCGCGCAGGCGCTTGGCCGTGGCCTTGATGAAGCCGTGGTCGACGCTGACCTCGGCGCCCAGCGCCTGCATGCCCTTGATGTGCTGGTCGACCGGGCGCGAGCCGATCGCGCAGCCGCCGGGCAGCGACACTTCGGCCGCGCCGTGTTTCGCCAGCAGCGGACCGAGCACCAGCACCGACGCGCGCATGGTCTTGACCAGCTCGTAGGGCGCGACGTGCGAATGCACGCTGCGCGGATCCACGGTGACCACGTCGCCGTCGGCCTCGACGCCCGCGCCGAGTTCGGCCAGCACCCGCCGGGTGGTGCGCACGTCGTGCAGCTGCGGCACGTTGCGGATGGCGACCGGCGCGTCGGCCAGCAGCGCCGCGCACAGGATCGGCAGCACCGCGTTCTTGGCCCCGGAGATGCGCACCTCGCCGTGGAGGGGGACGCCGCCTTCGACAACGATCTTCTGCATGGGCTCTCGCGGCCGCGTGGACCTGGGCTGGGAATGGGACCGGCGGGCCTCAGGCCCCGGCTTCTTCCGGCGTCATCGTCTTCAGCGCCAGGGCGTGGATCTCGCCGCCCATGCGCTCGCCGAGGGTGGCGTAGACCAGGCGGTGGCGGGCCAGCGGCAGCTTGCCGCGGAAGGCCTCGCTGACCACCGTGGCCTCGAAATGCACGCCGTCGTCGCCGCGCACCTCGGCGCGCGCGCCGGGCAGGCCCTGTTCGATCAGCTGGCGGATGAAATCTGGCGTCATGGACTGCGGAAGGCGGGCGGAAAGGATGCGGCGGCGCCGTACGCGGGCGGCCGCGCGCGGGATGCGCGTAAAATGCGGCGCCCAGTCTAGCGGAAAGCCCCGGCACGCATGGCGATCGAGCCCGCCTCCTCCCAGGATTTCGATTTCGCCGCCAGCGGCCGCCGCGTGTTCGAGGTCGAGGCGCGCGGGCTGGAGGCCGTCGCCGCCCGCATCGACGGCAGCTTCGGCGCCGCCTGCGCGCTGCTGCTCGGCTGCCGCGGCCGGGTCGTGTGCACCGGCATGGGCAAGTCCGGCCACATCGCGCGCAAGATCGCGGCGACCCTGGCATCGACCGGCACCCCGGCCTTCTACGTGCATCCGGGCGAAGCCGGCCACGGCGACCTCGGCATGATCACCGACGCCGACGTCATGCTGGCCCTGTCCAATTCCGGCGAGACCGACGAGATCCTGATGCTGTTGCCGGTGCTCAAGCGCCAGGGCAACCAGCTGGTGGCGATGACCGGCCGGCCGAACTCGACCCTCGCGCGCGAGGCCGACGTGCACCTGGACGTCAGCGTGCCCGACGAGGCCTGCCCGCTGCACCTCGCGCCGACCACCAGCACCACCGCCGCGCTCGCGCTCGGCGACGCGATCGCGGTGGCGCTGCTGGAGGCGCGCGGCTTCACCGCCGACGACTTCGCCCGCTCGCATCCGGCCGGGGCGCTCGGCCGCCGCCTGCTGCTGCACATCACCGACGTCATGCACGCCGGCGACGAGGTGCCGCGGGTGCCGGCCGATGCATCGCTCAGCGCGGCGCTGGTCGAGATGAGCCGCAAGCGGCTCGGCATGACGGCGGTC
>DASRZN010000325.1:0-6595 GCA_035686325.1 Lysobacteraceae bacterium | reverse complement strand
GGACATGCAGGAACGTTGCCAGGCGCTGCTCGCCGACGCCGGCTACGCGCAGTACGAGGTCTCCGCCTACGCGCGCGCCGGCCGGCAGTGCCGGCACAACCGCAACTACTGGGAGTTCGGCGACTACCTCGGCATCGGCGCCGGCGCGCACGGCAAGCTGACCCTGCCCGCGGGCAGCGCCGACCACCCGTCGCCGACGATCCTGCGCCGCTGGAAGCACAAGCACCCCACCGCCTACCTCGCCGCCGCCGGCAGCGCCGCGGCGATCGGCGGCGACGAGCACGTGCCGGCCGCGCGCAGGCCGTTCGAGTTCATGCTCAATGCGCTGCGGCTCAACGACGGCTTCGCCGAAAGCGCGTTCGAGGCGCGCACCGGCCTGCCGCTCGCGGCGATCGCCGCGCCGCTGGCACGGGCGCAGGCGCGCGGCTGGCTGCGGCGCGAGGCGGGTCGCATCGTGCCCACGCCGCTCGGGTTACGCTTCGCCAATGACGTGATCGCCAGCTTCCTGCCCGGGGAGACCGACGATGGCGCGGAGCGGACGCAAGCGCCGCCGGCCAGGGACGCCGCAGCCCGCTGAGTGCCGGCCCCTGGTGGCTTGGCATGCCCCTTGCATGTAGATTTGGCGAAGCAGGTCACAAAATCCGCCGGATGTCGCTCCCCCACACCGCCCACGACGCACCGCAGACCCTGGCCACCGCGGCCCTGCCGCGTCGGGTGCGGCGGGCGCTGGAACACCTGCTGGCCACCGCCTCCGACGAGCTCGACCGCCACCTGGGCGAAATGCTGGCCGACTTCGAGCAGCAACTGTTCCGGCTCTCGGACCAGGGCTCCGGCGCGGTGGCCGACTCGGTCCACCTGCAGACCCTGCGCAACCTGCGGCTGTCGCGCGCCGACCTGGTGCCGCGGGTGGTGGCCGGGGTCGAGGCCAACCTCGCGCGCCTCGGTCGCGCGCTGCCCGCGCACCACCACGCCGCGGCCTCGCTGCAGGCGCAGCACCTGAGCCTGGTCGACGACCAGGAGCTGGACGAGGAAACCCTGCTGCGCAACATCGCGGTGCGCCAGGAATCGCGCGCCAGCCTGACCCTGCACCTGCTCGGCCAGCGCTTCGGCGTGCTTGCCGGCGCACCGGCCTTCGACGCCGAACGCATGCCGCTGGGCCCGCGCGCGTTGTGCGGGATCATGCGCGACGCCGCGCAGGGCCTGCAGCTGTCGCAGGACGCGCGCCTGCTGCTGTACCGCACCTTCGACCGCCGGGTGATGGCGCACTACCCGCCGCTGGCGGAGATGTTCAACCTGTCGCTGGCGGGCGACGGCATCCTGCCCAGCCTCACCTACGTGCCGCTGCGGATCCGTCCGCCCTCGGCCTCGGTCGCGGCCGCGGCTGCCGCCAGCACCGCCCCGGGCTCCAAGCCGAGCGGCCGACGGCGCGCGGCCGCGCGCGCCGGCCACGAAGGACCGCGCCCGCACACCGCCTGGTTCGGCGAGCGCGACGCGGAAGCGGCGCCGGAGGACGAGGCGGCCGCCTTCGAGTTGCTGCGCCACCTGCTCTCCGGCCGCCGCGAGCTGCTCGGCAAGCTGCGCCCGGAAACCCGTGGCGGCGCACGCGAGCAACTGCCCACTCAGGACGTGGTCGGCGCCCTCGCCCGCCTGCAGGCGGACGCGGCGCACGCCGGTTCGCGCAGCCTGCCCGACATCCGCCACGCGCTGCTCGCGCAGGCGCGCCAGCAGCGCGGCCGTGGCGCCAGCCTCAACCGCGAGGACAACGACACCTTCGAGCTGCTCGGCATGCTGTACGGCCAGATCGAGCGCGAGGTGCGCGCCGATTCGCCGGCCACGCCGCTGCTGCGCGAGCTGCAGGTGCCGCTGCTGCGCGTGGCCCTGCAGGACCGCGCGTTCTTCGTGCGCGACCAGCACCCCGCGCGCGAACTGCTCAACGCCGTGGCCGAATCGGGCGCGCGCTGGCTGGACCAGGACGATCTCGACCCGCAGGCGATCGAGCCGCTGCAGCGCGCGGTCCGCAACGTGGTCGAGAACTACGACGGCGACCCGGCGGTGTTCGAGGCCAGCAACCGCGACCTGCAGCAGCAGCTGCACACGCTGGCGCGCAAGGCCGAGTTGGCCGAGCGCCGCCACATCGAGGCGGCGCGCGGCAAGGAGAAGCTGGAGATCGCCAAGCGCCAGGCGACCGCGGCGATCGCCGGCATCGTCGGCGACCGCCGGCTGCCGCGCTTCGTGCGCGCGCTGCTCAACGAGGCCTGGGCCGACGTGCTGACCCTGACCCTGCTGCGCCAGGGCGCGGAGTCGCAGGAGTGGCGGCAGTTGCAGGAGATCACCCGCCAGATCGCGGCCTGCTGCGGCCCGGACAGCCCGCCGCCCGACCCCGGCCTCGCCGCCAGCATCGAGGCGGCGCTGTCGCAGGTCGGCTACCACCTGGAGGAAGCGGCGGCGATCGCGCGCCGGCTCACCAGCGCGGCGGAGGACGACGACGACGCGGCCTCGCGCACCGAGCTGGCGCTGCGCCTGAAGTCGCGCGCGCGGCTGGGCGAGGACGCCACCGAGCGCAAGCCGGAGTTGCCGCCGCGCACGCCCGAGGAACAGGCCCGCTACGAACAGCTGCGGGTGATGCCGTACGGCACCTGGATCGAGTTCACCGTCAACCAGCAGGGCGACGTCGTGCGCCGGCGCCTGTCCTGGTACAGCCCGGTCACGGACAACGCGCTGTTCGTCAACCAGCGCGGCCGCCGGGTCGGCGAGCAATCGCTGGACAGCGTGGCGCGGATGATGGTGCACGGCCAGGCCAGGATCGTCACCGCCGAGCGCGGGCGCCTGATCGACCGCGCCTGGCAGGCGACGCTCAACGCGCTGCGCAGTTTCGCCGGGCGCTCGGAACGCGACGCGGAGGACGAGGCGTGATCGACGAGTTCCGCCGCGCACGCCGGCGCAAGGTGTCCGACACGGTGCTCGTCACCGACAGCATGACCGACAGCGTCATCGGCCGCCTCGGCAACCTGTCCGAGACCGGCATGATGATGATCGCCAGCGCGCCGCTGGTGGAGGACGCGCTGTACCAGTTGCGCTTCGAACTGCACGACCCGCGCGGGCGCCGGCACGCGTTCGAATGCGGCGCCCACCTGCTGTGGATCGACCAGGCCAGCGCGCCCGGCCAGTCCTGGACCGGTTTCCGCTTCATCGCCGTGCCGCAGGAACAGGCGGAGCACCTGCGCGAGTGGATCGACGCGCCGGGCGGCCAATACGTCTGACGCGTCCGCGGCACCGTCGTCCCGGCGCGGGCAAACACCTGATTTGCCGGGTCTTCGTCCGCCAGGCCGCGCCCCTCACCCGCGCGGATGGTGCCGCGCGTGCAGCTGCTTGAGCTGCTCGCGCGCGACCAGGGTGTAGATCTGGGTCGTCGACAGCGAACTGTGGCCGAGCAGCAGCTGCAGCGCGCGCAGGTCGGCGCCGTGGTTGAGCAGGTGGGTGGCGAAGCTGTGGCGCAGGCCGTGCGGGCTGATCCGCGCCGGGTCGATCCCGGCGGCGCCGGCGTAGCGCTTCACCAGCTGCCAGAACTGCTGGCGCGTCGGCGCCTCCTGGCGCGCGGTGAGGAACAGCGCCTGCGGCGCATGCCGCCCGGCCAGCCGCGGGCGCGCCTCGCGCAGGTAGCGCTCCAGCCAGTGCTGCGCCTCCTCGCCCAGCGGCACCAGGCGTTCCTTGCCGCCCTTGCCGAGCACGCGCAGCACGCCCTGGCGCAGATTGACCGCGGTTGCCGGCAGCCCGGTCAGCTCGCTCACGCGCAGGCCGCAGGCGTACATCAGCTCCAGCATCGCGCGATCGCGCAGGCCGGTCGGGGTGGCGGTGTCGGGCGCGCCGAGCAGCGCCTCGATCTCGCTTTCGGCCAGGGCCTTGGGCAACGAGCGCGGCAGCTTCGGCGGTTCCAGCAACGCGGTCGGATCGTCGCCGCGCTGGCGGCGCAGGCAGTGCGCGTAGAACGCGCGCAGCGCCGACAGCAGGCGGGCGTTGCTGCGCGGTGAATAGCGCTCGCCCGCGCGCCAGGCGAGGTAATCGAACAGGGCGGCGCGGTCGGCGGCGGCGATCCCGCCGCCGGCGCCGTCGCGCCAGCGCGCGAAGCCCTCGAGGTCGCGCCGGTAGCTCGCCAGCGTCTGCCGGGCGAGTCCGGCTTCGGCCCACAGCGCGTCGAGGAAGGCTTCGATCGCGCGCGCGTCCGCCTCGCGCAACGGCGGCAGGTCGTTGACGCGCTGGCGGCGTTCGGCGGGCGTGCGCGAGGGCATGCGCCGCAGCTTAGCGACGCGCCGGCGCGGCCGCTATGCTGGCGCGATGCACGACGTCCTTCCCGCGAAACCCCTGGTCGGCTGGCGCCTGCTGGCGCTGGCGTACGACTTCTTTCCCGCGCTGGCGCTGTGGATGCTGCTGTCGGCCGCCTTCACCGTCGGCTACACGCTGGCCGGGCATGCCGCTCGGCAGAACATCGCGCCGTTCAGCGCGCTGCAGTGGCTGCTGTGGCTGGCGTGCTGGCTGGTCACGGGCGCCTACGCGGTCGCCAGCTGGCGCCACGGCGGCCGCACCCTGGGCATGCGGCCCTGGCGCCTGCGCGTGGTGGCCGCCGACGGCGGCGCGGCCCCCCTGCGCGCGCTCTGCATTCGCTACGTGATGGGCACGCTGTCGCTGCTGGCGGCGGGGCTGGGCTTCTGGTGGGCGTGGCTGGACCGCGACCGCCTGACCTGGCACGACCGCGCGAGCGGGACGCGGCTGGTGCGGGAGCCGAAGGCGTCGCGCGACTGAGTTTGCGCAAGACGCACCCCCACCCCAACCCTCCCCCGCTGCGCGGGGGAGGGAGCAAATGCAACAGCGAGCCCTCACCCAGCCCTCTCCCGCAAGCGGGAGAGGGAGGAACAGCGGGCAGTTGCCGTTGCTTCTCCCGCTTGCGGGAGAAGGTGCCGAAGGCGGATGAGGGCGCTTGTTGCCTCAGCCGCGGTAGCCGTTGCTGATCGGATAGCGGCGCTCGCGGCCGAAGGCGCGGCGCGAGACCTTCGGCCCCGGCGCCGCCTGGTGCCGCTTCCACTCGCTGATCCGCACCAGTCGCAGCACGCGCTCCACCGTCGCCGCGTCGAAGCCGGCGCGCACGATCTCGTCGCGCGACTGCTCCTGGTCCACGTGGCGGACGAGGATCGCGTCGAGCACGTCGTAGGGCGGCAGCGAGTCCTGGTCGGTCTGGTCCGGTCGCAGTTCGGCCGAGGGCGGGCGGTCGATCACGCCGACCGGGATCACCGGGTCGCCCACCGTGTTGCGCCAGCGCGCCAGGTCGTACACCTCGGTCTTGTACAGGTCCTTCAGCGGCGCGTAGCCGCCGCACATGTCGCCGTAGATCGTCGCGTAGCCGACCGCGTACTCGCTCTTGTTGCCGGTGGTCAGCAGCAGCCCGCCGAACTTGTTCGACAACGCCATCAGCAGCATGCCGCGCGCGCGCGACTGCAGGTTTTCCTCGGTGGTGTCCGGGGGCAATCCGGCGAAGGTCTCGGCAAGCGTGTCGAGGCAGGCCGCGAACGGCTTCTCGATCGGCAGCGACAGCAGGCGCACGCCCTGCGCCGCGCACTGCTCCGCGGCGAGGTCGTTGGACAGCCCGGCGGTATAGCGCGACGGCATGCGCACCGCGGTGACGTTGTCGGCGCCGAGCGCGTCCACCGCCATCGCCAGCACCACCGACGAATCGAGCCCGCCCGACAGCCCCAGCCACGCCTTCTCGAAGCCGTTCTTGCCGCAGTAATCCTGGATCCCGCGCACCACCGCGCGCCAGGCCAGGGCGTCGCGGCTTTCGTCGCCGTCCTCGGTCCACTGCACCGCGGCGAAGCGGCGTTCGACCGGATCGAAATCCACCACCAGCCACTGGTCCATGAACGCCGCGGCCGCCGGATGCACGCGCCCGTCGGCGTCCGCGACCAGCGAGGCGCCGTCGAACACCACCGCGTCCTGCCCCCCCACCGTGTTGAGGTAGGCGATCGCCACCCCGCCCTCGCGCGCGCGCTCGCCGAGCAACGCGTCGCGCTGGGCATGCTTGTCGTGCTCGTAGGGCGACGCGTTGGGCGCCAGCACCAGTTGCGCGCCTTCCGCGACGGTGCCCGCCAGTGGTTCTGCGAACCACAGGTCCTCGCAGATCACCAGTCCCACGCGCACGCCCTTCAGGTCGAACACGCAGTCCTCGCGGTCCGGATCCACCTCGAAGTAGCGGCGCTCGTCGAACACCGCGTAGTTGGGCAGCTCGCGCTTGCGGTAGGTGCGTTCGATGCGGCCGTCGCGCAGCACGCTGGCGGCGTTGTAGACCACCGCGCCGGCGCTCTCGGGCCAGCCGACGACGGCGACGATGCCGGTCGCGGCCTTGGCGATCCGCCGCATCGCCGCCTCGCAGTCGGCGAGGAAGGACGGTCGCAGCAGCAGGTCCTCCGGCGGATAGCCGCACAGCGCCAGCTCCGGGAACAGCACCACGTCCGCCCCGTACTCGTCGCGCGCCTCCGCGATCATCGCGGCAATGCGTTCGGCGTTGCCGGCGACGGCGCCGACCGGGAAGTCGAACTGGGCGAGGGCG
>DASRZN010000324.1:0-2062 GCA_035686325.1 Lysobacteraceae bacterium | reverse complement strand
GCTGGCGCCCTCGTGCGGGCGGCTCGCGCGCACGAGGCGGGTGATCCAGGCCAGCAGGTCGTCGCCGACGTGGACCTCGCGCACCAGCGCCTGCAGCGCGAGCACCGCGGCGCCGTCCATCACCTTCGGAACATCGGCGCTGGCGGTGCCGGTGGTCTGGGCGAGGATCGCGCGTTCCTCCGCCTCGCTCGGGTAGTCCACCCGCACGTGCAGCAGGAAGCGGTCGAGCTGCGCCTCCGGCAACGGGTAGGTGCCGGCCTGCTCGAGCGGGTTCTGCGTGGCCAGCACGAAAAACGGCGCGGGCAGCGCGTGGGTCACGCCGGCGTAGCTGACGGTGCGTTCCTGCATCGCCTCCAGCAGCGCGGCCTGGGTCTTGGGCGGCGTGCGGTTGAGCTCGTCGGCCAGCAGCAGGCTGGTGAACACCGGGCCCGGCTGGAACTTGAACACCCGCCGGCCGGTGCCGTGGTCTTCCTCCAGGATCTCGGTGCCGATGATGTCGCTCGGCATCAGGTCGGGGGTGAACTGCACGCGCCGGAACGGCAGCTCCAGCGCCTGCCCGAGCGAGCGCACCAGCAGGGTCTTGCCGAGGCCGGGCACGCCCTCCAGCAGGCAGTGCCCGCCGGCGAGCAGGGCGACGAGCAGCTGCTCGACCACGGCGTCCTGGCCGACGATGGCGCGGGCGATCGCCTCGCGCAGGGTGGCGAGGCGGCCGACCTGGTCCTGCAGCTGGGATTCGGTGAGTGCGGTCATGGTGTCCTTGCGGGGGTCAGGCGGTCAGCGCGTAGACCACGATGTTGACGGCGAACTTCGTGTTGTCCTCCGCCAGCCAGCGCTTGTTGCGCCAGTCGTAGTCCCATTCGCAACCGTAATCCTTGTTGCTGTAGAGCACGCCGAGGCGGCCGTCGATGCTGATGCCGCGCAGGTAGTCGTGCACCAGGTCGTCGCCCCAGCCGTTGAGTTCCAGGCCGGTGTTGGGCGGGCCGTCCTCGAACACGAAGAAGCTGCGGTACAGCGGGTGGCTGCGCGGCAGCTTCTCCAGGGCGCCGGCGCCGAAGATCGTCTCCATCTCGCGCTCGAACGACTTCGCGAACAGGCCGTCGATGTCGTGGTTGCAATCGTCCACGAACACGAAGCCGCCGTTGCGCACGTAGCGCTCGAAGTTGCGCCGCTCGGCCGGGTTGAACTCGACCAGCTTGTGCCCGGCGAGGTAGCAGAATGGCGCCCGCAGCATCTTCGGGTCGGCCAGCGCGACCACGTGCTCCTTCGGATCCACCCGCAGGCTGGTGTAGTCCACCAGCGAGGTCAGCAGGTTGGCCGGCATGCGCTGGTCCACGTCCCAGTCGCCGGAGTCGTATTTCAGGCGGGTGAACCAGAAGTCGTAGGGGGCGGCGCGCGCGACCCGCGGCAGCGCGGCGCCCGCGAGCGCGCCGAGCGCCAGTCGCAGGAACTCCGCGCGCGTCATCGCATCCTCAGACCGCGTCCGACAGCGAGGTGAAGGTGAAGTCGCGCAGCTTCATCGGCGGCAGCATCATCACGATCGGCGACTCGTCGCCCTGCACGCGCACCGGCTTGCCCAGTTCCTCGATGTTGTTGAGCATGATCACCGGCGACTCGTTGAAGCGGAAGTTCTTCACCGGGTACTTGATCTCGCCGTCCTCGATGTAGAAGGTGCCGTCGCGGGTGAGGCCGGTCAGCAGCACGGTCTGCGGGTCCACCATGCGGATGTACCAGGTGCGGGTGACCAGGATGCCCTTCTGGGTGGTGCGCACCAGGTCGGCGGTGGACTTGTCGCCGCCGGACATGATCAGGTTGCCGGGCGTGCCGACCGCGCGCTTGCCGTTCTTCTGCGCCCAGTAGCGCGAGTAGTTCAGCGCCATCACCTTGCCGTCCTGGACGATCGGCATGTCCTCGCGCGCCAGGCCCTCGTCGTCCCACGGCATCACCGGCACGTTCGGGTCCCACGGGTCCGCGCGCAGGTTGACGCGCGGGTCGTAGACCTGCTCGCCGAGCTTGTTGCCGCCGCCCTTCTTCGACAGGAAGCTGCGGCCCTCGTCGGCCTGGC
>DASRZN010000323.1:0-3575 GCA_035686325.1 Lysobacteraceae bacterium | reverse complement strand
CCGTTACATTGGCCGGTCTGCTGCGGGAGATCCTCGCCCGCGACGCCCGCGACGCAAGCCGCGCGGTGGCGCCCCTGCGACCGGCCGACGACGCCGTCCGCATCGACACCACCGGCGTGCCGATCGAAGCGGTCGTCGAGCGCGTGCTGGCCTTGCTGCCGGCGCCGGGCCCGGATCAGCCCTAGCGGAGCAAAGCAAGAACGGCCCGCCGCGATCCCGCGGCGGTCATCCACCAGACCTGGCTGCGTTCCACCCGGCCTTCCGCCGGCGAAGACCTGCCAACCCAACGGGTGGGCCGATGCGTCGTCCGCACAGCGGCGGCCGCGGCCTGTGTATCCACCAGAGATTTTTCATGACTCCTGCTGCAACCGAATCCTTCGCCGAACTGTTCGAACAGAGCCAGGCCCACATCGCCAAGCTCAAGCCCGGCGCCATCGTCACCGGCACCGTGGTCGACGTGCGTTCCGACGTCGTCGTCATCAACGCGGGTCTGAAGTCCGAAGGCATCGTGCCGATCGAGCAGTTCCGCAACGACGCCGGCGAGATCGACGTGGGCATCGGCGACACCGTCAAGGTGGCGCTGGACTCGCTCGAGAATGGTTTTGGCGAGACCGTGCTGTCGCGCGAGAAGGCCAAGCGCGCGATGGTGTGGGACGAGCTCGAGGAAGCCCTCGAGAAGAACGAGACCATCACCGGCCGCATCAGCGGCAAGGTCAAGGGCGGCTTCACCGTCGACATCAAGGACGTCCGGGCGTTCCTGCCCGGCTCGCTGGTCGACGTGCGCCCGGTCCGCGACCCGGTCTACCTGGAAGGCAAGGAGCTGGAGTTCAAGCTCATCAAGCTCGACCGCAAGCGCAACAACGTCGTGGTTTCGCGCCGCGCGGTGGTCGAGAGCGAGCACTCCGAGGAGCGCGAGGCGCTGCTCGAGAAGCTGGTCGAGGGTGCCGTGCTCAAGGGCGTGGTCAAGAACCTCACCGACTACGGCGCGTTCGTGGACCTGGGCGGCATCGACGGCCTGCTGCACATCACCGACATGGCCTGGAAGCGCGTGCGCCATCCGTCCGAGGTGGTGGAAGTCGGCCAGGAGCTCGACGTCCGCGTGCTCAAGTACGACCGCGAGCGCAACCGCGTCAGCCTCGGCCTGAAGCAGCTGGGCGAGGATCCGTGGGACAACATCGGCCGCCGTTACCCGGCCAACACCCGCGTGTTCGGCAAGGTTTCCAACGTCACCGACTACGGCGCGTTCGTCGAGATCGAGCCGGGCGTCGAGGGTCTGGTGCACGTGTCCGAGATGGACTGGACCAACAAGAACGTCAACCCGTCCAAGGTCGTGCAGGTCGGCGACGAGGTCGAGGTCATGGTCCTGGACGTGGACGAGGAGCGCCGCCGCATCTCGCTGGGCATCAAGCAGGTCACCAGCAACCCGTGGGAGACCTTCGCCGCGATCCACAAGAAGGGCGACAAGGTGGAAGGCCAGATCAAGTCGATCACCGACTTCGGCATCTTCATCGGCCTGGATGGCGGCATCGACGGCCTGGTCCACCTGTCCGACATCAGCTGGAACTCGACCGGCGAGGACATCGCCCGCAACTACAAGAAGGGCGACACCCTCGAGGCCGTCGTGCTGGCGGTCGATCCGGAGCGCGAGCGCATCTCGCTGGGCGTCAAGCAGCTCGAGCAGGACCCGATGGGCACCTACGTCGCGTCCAACGCGCGTGGTTCCATCGTCCGCGGCAAGGTGAAGGAAGTCGACGCCAAGGGCGCCACCGTCGAGCTCGAGAGCGGCGTGGAAGGCTACATCGCCGCCCGCGACATCGCGCGCGAGCGCATCGACGACGCCTCGCAGCACCTGAAGGTGGGCGACGAGGTCGAGGCCAAGATCATCGGGACCGATCGCAAGAGCCGCCTGATGCAGCTGTCGATCAAGGCCAAGGACGAGGCCGAGACCCAGGAGGCGCTGGCCGAGTACAACCGCGCCGCCGCCGAGGCGTCCAGCGGCACCACCAAGCTCGGCGCGCTGCTGCGCGAGCAGCTCAACAGCAAGTCCGAGTAAGCGACAGCGACAACGCGGTACCCAGGCGACGGCCCGGCGCGCAAGCCGGGCCGTCGTCCTGACGGCGACACGCAGTCCCAGGGCAGGCGATGACCAAGTCCGAACTGATCGAAATCCTCACCCAGCGCCAGGCGCACCTGAAGGCCGAAGACGTCGACCTCGCGGTGAAGGCCCTGCTGGAGATGATGGGCGGCGCGCTGGCCCAGGGCGAGCGCATCGAGATCCGCGGCTTCGGCAGCTTCTCCCTGCATTTCCGCCCGCCGCGCACGGGCCGCAACCCGAAGACGGGCGAGGCGGTCGCGCTGCCGGGCAAGCATGTTCCCCATTTCAAGCCGGGCAAGGAGCTGCGCGAACGCGTCAGCCAGGCCGTGCCCGCGCCGGCCGAGGCCTGACCGCCGCCGGTTCTCCGGGCCGTGATCCCCGCGCATCGCGTCGGCTAAGCTGGCGCCGAGCGAGCGGAACCACGCCGGCCAGGCGGGCGTGTCCGCCTGCACGACGTCCGCGACGGACGCGCCAGGCGCGCTCCGGCGCCTTCCATGGAGCGAGCGCCCGGTGACGGCTTTCCTCAACGAGTGGTTCTGGTTCTTCCTGTTGCTGCCGCTGGCCGCGCTGAGCGGCTGGGTGATCGGCCGCCGCGGCGGCGAGCGCCACAGCGACAGCCAGGTCAGCAAGCTGTCGACGACCTACTTCCGCGGCCTGAACTACCTGCTCAACGAGCAGCCGGACAAGGCGATCGAGCTGTTCCTGCACATCGCCGAACTGGACAAGGAGACCTTCGAGACCCAGGTCGCGCTGGGCCACCTGTTCCGCCGCCGCGGCGAGGTCGACCGCGCGATCCGCCTGCACCAGGCGCTGGTCGAGCGGCGCGACCTGAGCGACGCGCAGAAGGTGCAGGCGCTGCTCGCGCTCGGCGAGGACTACATGAAGTCAGGCCTGCTCGACCGCGCCGAGACGGTGTTCACCGACCTGGCACGGATCGACCAGCGCGCGCCGCAGGCGCTGCGGCACCTGATCGGCATCTACCAGGCCGAGCGCGACTGGGCCAAGGCGATCGAGAACGCGACCCGCTTCGAGGCGGTGACGGGCGAGCCGATGGGCCGGCTGATCGCGCAGTTCGAGTGCGAGCTGGCCGAGCGCGAACGCGCGGGCGGCGACCTCGACGGCGCGCGGCGGGCGATCGCGCGCGCCTACGCCGCCGATTCCGCCTCGGTGCGTGCGGGCATGCTGGAAGGGCGCATCGAGGTCGAGGCCGGCAACGATGCCGCCGCGATCCGCGCCTTCGAGCGCGCCGCGCGGCACGATCCCGACTACCTGCCCGAGATCCTGCCGGCGCTGCTGGCCTGCTACGACCGGGTCGGCGACACCCCGGGCGCACGCGCGTTCCTCGCCGAGATGAGCGAGCACTACCGTGGCATCTCGCCGGTGCTCGCGCTGACCCGGCTTGTCGAGGCGGGCGAGGGCGTCGGCGCGGCCCGCGCCTACCTCGCCCAGCAGCTGAAGGACCGGCCGTCGGTGCGCGGCG
>DASRZN010000322.1:0-2162 GCA_035686325.1 Lysobacteraceae bacterium | reverse complement strand
GCCGCCGGGGCTGGCGGTGGAAGGCATGGAACGGCCGGGCGCTGCGGCGTACAGGGACGAAGTGAAGGCGGAATCCCGGGTCATGTGGGGCAGGCGCGGGATCATAGCAGCGGGCGCCGCAGGCCCCGGACACGGCGCGCCGCGGCGGCCGTCGGCCCGGAGCACGCCATCCGTGCGCCCGCTGCAACAAAAGCGTCACATGATCGACATATCCTGCCGGCTTCCGCATCGGGGGCGCCGTTTCCATGTTTTCCTTGCAGACCATCTTCGGCCAGGGCAAGCAGTTCTTCGCGCTGCTGGACGAGGCCGCCGCGGCCGCCTACGAGAGCACCCGCGCGCTGCACCAAATGCTGCGCGAGCCGCACGCCACGCCCAGCCTGGACGCCTTCAAGCTGGCCCGCCAGCGCGAGCGCGACGCCTCCAACCGGATCAGCCAGGCGCTGGTGGACAGTTTCATCACCCCGATCGAGCGCGAGGACATCGAGGCGCTGGGCTCGGCCCTGTACAAGATCCCCAAGCAGGTCGAGCGCTTCGCCGACCGCTTCGTGCTGGCCCGCCACCGGCTGGAGGACATCGACTTCGCGCCGCGCGCCGCGATGCTGGAGAAGGCCGCCGGCGTGGTCGTGGAAATGGTCCACGAGTTGCGCCACATGCGGCTGGAGCCGATGAAGCAGCTCAACGACCGCCTGCGGGTGATCGAGACCGAGGCCGACCGCCTGATCCTCGAGCTGCACCGCGACATCTACTCCGGCAACCTCGACGCGGCCGAGATGTTCCTGCTCAAGGAATTCTTCGAGATCCTCGAGAAGGCGATCGACCGCTGCCGCGAGGCCGGCGTGGTCGCCTACGAAATCGTGCTGAAGAACAGCTGAGACCACGGCCATGCTGACCCTGGTGCTGGTGGTGATCCTGGCCGCCCTGCTGTTCGAGTTCATCAACGGTTTCCACGACACCGCCAACTCGATCGCGACGGTGGTCGCGACCAAGGTGCTGTCACCCGGCAGCGCGGTGATCCTGGCCGCGAGCATGAACCTGATCGGCGCTTTCGCCGGCACCGCGGTGGCGAAGACGATTTCCTCCGGGCTGATCGACGCCGAGGTCGTCAACGTCACCCAGCAGGTGATCCTGTGCGCCCTGCTGGGCGGCATCACCTGGAACCTGATCACCTGGTGGCTGGGCCTGCCGTCGTCGTCCTCGCACGCGCTGATCGGCGGCCTGTGCGGCGCCGCGCTGGCCGCCGCGCACAACGACTGGGACGCGCTGGTGTGGTCGCAGGCCGCCGCCGGCGGCTGGAGCCACAACAAGGGCCTGCTGTGGAAGGTCGTGCTGCCGATGGTCAGCTCGCCGATCGCCGGTTTCCTGCTCGGGGTGCTGATCCTGACCCTGCTGTACGCCGCCATCGCCGCGCTCGCCCGCTCCGGACGGGTGCTCGGGCGTTTCGCGCGGCCGCGCTGGGTCAACGCCTTCTTCGGCAAGGCGCAGCTGGTCTCGGCGGCCTACATGGGCTTCGCCCACGGCACCAACGACGCGCAGAAGACGATGGGCATCATCGCCCTGACGATCTTCGCCGCGCAGGCCAACGGTACCCTCGACAACCTGCCGGACTGGCTCGCCTTCCTGCATCCGAACGGCGGGGAACAGGACATCGACGGCTGGATCATCACCACCTGCGCGCTGGTGATGGCGGCCGGCACCGCGGCCGGCGGTTGGCGCATCATCAAGACGCTGGGCCACAAGATGGTGAAGCTGCATCCGATCGACGGCTTCGCGGCCGAATCGGCCTCGGCCACGATCCTGGTCACCGCCGCCCACTTCGGCATGCCGGTGTCCACCACCCACAGCATTTCGACCGCGATCATGGGCGTCGGCTTCGCCAAGAACCCCCGCGCGCTCAAGCTGACCGTGATCGAGCGGATCGTGTGGGCGTGGATCCTGACGATCCCCGCCGCCGGCGGCATCGCCTACGCGACGCTGCGGCTGTTCGAGGCGCTGGGCTGGGCGTGACCCGGGTCGACTGGCCGTAGAGCGGAGCGTGCTCCGCTTTACGGGGGCGGCCCGGCGCTCAGCGCGCCGCCGCCTCGACCGCGCGCCACACCCGCAGCAGGTTGCCGCCGAGGATCTTGCGGATGTCGTCTTCGGCGTAGCCGCGCGCCTGCAGGCCG
>DASRZN010000321.1:0-7109 GCA_035686325.1 Lysobacteraceae bacterium | reverse complement strand
GGTAGCAGCCGCAGGTCGGGCGACGGCGGCACCGGCGGCTGCACCGCCAGCACCGGCAGCAGGGTCGCGCCGACGCCGGCGGCGACCATCTGCCGCAGCGTCTCCAGCGAGGTCGCGCGGAAGCCGTCGCGCTCGTTCGCGCCGGCCATCCGGCACACGTCCAGCGCCTGCTCGCGCAGGCAATGGCCTTCCTCGAGCAGCAGCAGGTGTTCCTCGTCGAGGTCGTGCAGTTCGAGCGGCTTGTCGCGCCGGGCGAACGGATGCCCGTTGGGCACCGCCAGCACGAACGGTTCCTCGAACAGCGGCTCGACGTGCAGCTGTTCGTCGTGCAGCGGCAGGGCGAGGATGCCGGCGTCCAGGCGCCCGTCGCGCAGGCGCGCCAGCACCTGGTCGGTCTTCTCCTCGACCAGCAGCAGCTCCAGCCGCGGGAACTGCGCGCGGATGCGTGGCAGCACGTGCGGCAGCAGGTAGGGGCCGAGCGTGGGGAAGATGCCGAGCCGCACGGTGCCCGCCTCCGGATCGCGCGTGCGCCGCGCGGCCTCCTTCATCTGTTCGACCTCGGCGAGGATGCGCCGCGCCCGCGCGGCCATGTCCTGGCCGGCGGGCGTCAGCATCACCTTGCGCGGCGCGCGCTCGACCAGGGAGACGCCGAGCTCCTCCTCCAGTTTGCGGATCTGGGTCGACAGCGTCGGCTGGCTGACGAAACTGGCCGCGGCGGCGCGCCCGAAGTGCCGATGGTCGGCCAGCGCCACCAGGTACTGGAGGTCGCGCAGGTTCACGGGTCAGGCGGCCTGCGCGAGGTCCGGGGCGGAGCTGCGGATCAGGTGGTCGAAGGCGCTCAGCGCGGCGGTGCAGCCCGCGCCCATCGCGATCACGATCTGCTTGTACGGCACCGTGGTCGCGTCGCCGGCGGCGAACACGCCCGGCACGCTGGTGGCGCCGCGCTCGTCGATCACGATCTCGCCGCGCGGGCTGAGTTCCACCGTGCCCTTCAGCCATTCGGTGTTGGGCAGCAGGCCGATCTGCACGAACACGCCGGCGAGCTCCACCGTGCGGCTGTCGCCGCTCTCGCGATCCTTGTAGACCAGGCCGGTGACCTTCTGGCCGTCGCCGAGCACCTCGGTGGTCTGCGCGCTCGTCAGCACGTCCACGTTGGGCAGGCTGCGCAGCTTGCGCTGCAGCACTTCGTCGGCGCGCAGCTTCGAATCGAACTCGAGCAGGGTCACGTGCTCGACGATGCCGGCGAGGTCGATCGCCGCCTCGACTCCGGAATTGCCGCCGCCGATCACCGCCACCCGCTTGCCCTTGAACAGCGGGCCGTCGCAGTGCGGGCAGTAGGCCACGCCCTTGTTGCGGTACTGGTCCTCGCCGGGCACGTTCATCGTGCGCCAGCGCGCGCCGGTCGCGAGCACGACCGACTTCGCCTTCAGGCTGGCGCCGCTGTCCAGCTGCACCTCGATGGCGCCGCCAGGCTGCTTCGCCGGAACCAGCTTGCTGGCGCGCTGCAGGTTCATCACGTCCACGTCGTACTCGCGCACGTGCTGCTCCAGCGCGACGCCGAGCCTGGGGCCTTCGGTGTACTGCACGGAGATGAAGTTCTCGATCGCGAGCGTGTCCAGCACCTGGCCACCGAAGCGCTCGGCGGCGACGCCGGTGCGGATGCCCTTGCGCGCCGCGTAGATCGCCGCCGCCGCGCCGGCGGGACCACCGCCGACCACCAGCACGTCGAACACGTCCTTGTTCGCGATCTTCTCGGCCTCGCGCTTCGCGGCGCCGGTGTCGAGCTTCGCCATGATCTGCTCGACGGTCATCCGGCCCTGGTCGAAGGGCTGGCCGTTGAGGTAGATGGTCGGCACGCTCATGATCTCGCGCGCCTCGACCTCGGCCTGGAACAGCGCGCCGTCGATCGCCACGTGGCGGATGTTGGAATTGAGCACGCTCATCGCGTTCAGCGCCTGCACCGTGTCCGGGCAGCTCTGGCACGAGAGCGACATGTAGGTTTCGAACCTGTACTCGCCCTCGAGGTCGCGCACCTGGTTCGCCAGCTCGTCGTCGAGCTTCGGCGGATGGCCGCCGACCTGCAGCAGCGCCAGGACCAGCGAGGTGAACTCGTGGCCGAGCGGGATCGCGGCGAAGCGCACGGCGACGTCGGTGCCGGCGCGCACGATCGCGAACGAGGGCTTGCGCGCATCGGCGTCGTCGTCGACGCGCACGGAAATCCTGTCGGACGTCGAAGCGATGTCCCGCAGCAGGGCGTCGAGCTCGCGCGCGGCATCGCTGTCGTCGAGCGAGGCGACCAGCTCCACCGGCTGCGTCAGCTTCTCCATGTA
This sequence comes from Lysobacteraceae bacterium, assembly GCA_035686325.1. Classification (GTDB taxonomy): domain Bacteria; phylum Pseudomonadota; class Gammaproteobacteria; order Xanthomonadales; family Xanthomonadaceae; genus JABFWF01. The sequence goes on along the minus strand of DASRZN010000321.1, from coordinate 4,779 downwards.
GGCCGCGAGCTGGGCCTTCAGGTCTGCATCGAGCATGGGGTTGGCTCCGGGAATCGGAAAAGGGGGAGGAAAGGTGTCCCGGGCGGGATGCGCCCGGGACGGTTGCGCGGCCGGCGGGAGAGAGGGAACCCCCGGCCGCGCGGACGTGGTCAGATCTTGCCGACGAGGTCCAGCGACGGCTTGATCGTGTTGGCGCCCTGCTGCCACTTCGCCGGGCACACCTCGCCCGGGTGCTCGGCGACGTACTTCGCGGCCTTGAGCTTGCGCAGGGCTTCCTTCATGTCGCGCGCGATCGCGTTGTCGTGGATCTCCAGGGCCTTGATCACGCCCTGCGGGTCGACGATGAAGGTGCCGCGCAGCGCCAGGCCTTCCTCGTCGATGTGCACGTCGAAGGCGCGGGTCAGCTGGTGGGTCGGGTCGCCGATCATCGGGAACTTCGCCTTGCCGACGGCCGGCGAGGTCTCGTGCCACACCTTGTGCGAGAAATGGGTGTCGGTGGTGACCACGTACACCTCGGCGCCGGCCTTCTTGAACTCGTCGTAGTTCTCGGCCGCGTCCTCGACCTCGGTCGGGCAGTTGAAGGTGAAGGCGGCGGGCATGAATACGATCACCGACCAGTGGCCCTGCAGGCTCTTTTCGGTGATCTCGACGAACTTGCCGTCGTGGAAGGCCTGCACCTTGAACGGCTGCACGGACTTGTTGATGAGCGACATCGACTTGCTCCTTGCTTGTGGGTGGGGAATTGCAACAGGGACGATCTTAGGTCCGCGTATTGCAAAGGGCAAATCGATTGATTTCATCAATTCGATAGAATTCATCTATCGTTTACACGGCCGCGACGGAGCCGGCGCGAGCGTGACCGGAAGACGCGCCCCCGTTCGGCGCGCGGGAGGGCAGCGAATGGACGTCGGCACCATGTTGCGGGTGGCCTGTGGCTTGATCGTGCTGACCGCGCTCGGCGGCGTGGTGATGGCGGCGATCCGCTTCTCCGGCAAGCGCAATCCCCCGGTGTGGCTCGCGATGCTGCACGGCCTGCTCGCCGGCTCGGGCGTGACCGTGCTCGCGTACGCGGTGTTCGCCGGCGACGTGCCGGCGGCGGCGGGCTGGGCGCTGGGGCTGTTCCTGGTGGCCGCGCTCGGCGGCATCACCCTGTTCCTGGCCTACGAGTGGAAGCGGGTGCTGCTGCCGGCCTGGCTGGTGGGCGTGCACGCGCTGGCGGCGGTGCTCGGCTTCCTGCTGCTGCTCGTGGCGGCGTTCGCCTGACCGTGGCGGCGACCGGCGTCGACGCCGGCCTGCTGTGGGCCTTGCTGGGCGGCGTGGTGCTGCCGCTGTGGCTGCTGGCCGGCGTGGCCGATTACGCCTGCCACGCGCGCATGGACCTCGCCCACACCTCCGGCCGGCGCGAGTCCGCGCTGCACCTGTTGCAGCTGGCGGAGATCGGCGTGCCGCTGCTCGCCTTCCTGTTCCTCGAGGTGACCGCGGCGACGCTGCTGCTGATGCTGGCCGGCGTCGCCGCGCACACGGCGACGTCATGGCGCGACATCCGTTACGCCGCCGCGACCCGCACGATCCCGCCGTTCGAGCAGTACGTGCACAGCTTCCTCAACGTGCTGCCGTGGCTGGCGCTGGCCCTGGTGGCGATCCTGCACTGGCCGGCGGTGGCGCAACTCGTCGACTGGGGCTTGCGCTGGCGCGAGCCGCCCTTCCCCGTCGCCGTCGTCGCCGCGGTCCTGGTCGCCTCGGCGGTGCTGGTGGTGGTGCCGGGCGCGTGGGAGTTCCTGCATGCCAGCCGCGCCGGGAACGCGTCGCGCTAGGGCACGTCGAGCAGCAACGCGAGGTCGCCGACGAAGCCGCGGTACGTCTCTTCGCGCGAGACCGAATCGCGCTGGCGCAACACGAAGGACGGATGCACGGTCGCGAACGCGCGCGTGCCGTCGGCCAGCGCCTGCCAGGTGCCGCGCTGCGCCATCAGCCGGAACTTCGTGCCGAACACATTGCGCGCGGCGATCGCGCCCAGGCAGACCACGACTTCGGGGCGGACGCGCGCGAGCTCGCCCTCCAGCCAGATCCGGCACGCGGCCTGCTCGCCGGGGTTGGGGCTGCGGTGCAGGCGTACCTTGCCGCGGCGTTCGAACTTGAAGTGCTTGACCGCGTTGGTGACGTAGCAGCGGCCGCGATCGATGCCGAGTTCCTCCAGCGCGCGGTCGAACAATTGCCCGGAAGGACCGACGAAGGGATGGCCGCTGAGGTCCTCCTGGTCGCCGGGCTGCTCGCCGACCACCAGCACGCGCGCGTGCGCCGGGCCCTCGCCGAACACGGTCTGGGTGGCGGGCTTCCACAGCGGGCAGCGCTTGCAGCCCAGCGCCGCGTCGCGCAACGCGGCCAGGCTGTCGTCCACCGGCTCCGGCGCGCTGCCCTCGGGCACCGCGCGCTTGCGGGCGCGTTTCGCGGGCGCGCGCTTGGCGGCCGCGCGTTTCGCGGGCGGTGTGCGGGGCGGCTTGCGCGTGGCCATGCGCCATCTTCACGCCGCCGCGGTCGAAGCGCGTTGAAGGCTCCGTGCTACGGCTGCGCCGCCGGTTCCGCCCAGGCGCGCGCGAACGCCGGCTCCGGCTCGCGCAGCAGCAGGCGGCGCGCCTGCCGCTGTTCGTCCGGCGGGAGTTCGGTGAGGCAGACGACCTCGCCGGCGGCCAGCGTCGCCAGCGGCAGGCCGTCGCGGTAGAGCACGCGCGCGCCCGGCTGCCGCGGCAGCTTGTCGCCGGCGACGATGGTGCCGACCAGGTTGAGCGGGTCCAGCGCGCTGACCGCCACCAGTTCGCCGTCGTGCGCGCGCCGGCGCACCTGGCGCAGCGCGGCGACCGCCTCGGCCAGCGCGAACTGCTCGCCGGACAGGCCGGCGATGAAGCGGCCGCCGCGGATCTCGCCGCGCGCTTCCAGCCGGTGGTAGACGCGCAGGAGCTCACGCCAGGGCGGCAGCCACGGCGCCTCGCGCTCGAGCATGCGCCAGCACACCACGCCGTAGCGGCGCAGCAGGGTGCGGGCGACGTGTTCGACGAGGTCGGCGCGGGCGTCGGCGGCGGTGGCGGCGGGCTCACCCCCACCCCAGCCCGTCCGGCCCTCGGGCGCAGCCCTCGTGCGTTCAGCCGCGCAGGCGCCAGTGGCGCCTAGGCGCGCGGCTTCACCCCCCGCCAGCGGGGGAGGGAGCGAAGCGTCGCGCCGCGTCAGCGTCCAGCGGCCGGCGTCCTCGATCCCGAACAGCGCGGCGCGCCGGCCGCGGCGGCCGAACGCGTGCGGGCGCCTGGCCTGCGGCACCAGCAGCGCGCGCAGGCCGGCGAAGCTGTCGCAGGTGGCGCGGCCGCGCGCGACCAGTTCGGCCAGCGCGTCCTCCAGCTCGGTCTGCAGCAGGCGCGCCTCGCCCGCCAGTTCGTCGAAGAACAGCGCGCCACGCGCGCGCAGGGCGTCGGCGACCTTCTGCGCGCGCGAGGACAGCGCCGGCTCGTCCTCGCGCTGGCCGGCGACCAGTTGCGTCCATGCCGCCAGCCGCCGCCGCGGCAGCAGCACGATCGGGGTGGCGCGCACCGGCGACGCCGCGCCGCGGCCGTTGCCGTCGACGGGCGCGGCGCGCAGCCGCGTCCACGCGATGCGGCCGGCGGTGCATTGGTCGTCCAGCCACGAGATCGCGTAGTCGGACACGCGCGCCGGCAGCAACTCGCTTTCCCAGGCGCCGGCCGGCGCCTCGAAACCTTCCAGCTGCGCCAGCACGCCGGCCAGCGCGTCCGGGCCACTGACCCGGGCCGCCCGCGACACCTTCTGCCAGTCGAACAGGAAGCGCATGAAGTCGCGCGGCTCGACCGGTTCGATTTCCCGCCGCAGCTTGCCGACCGTGCAGCGGTGGATGCGCGCGAGCAGGTGGCGCTCGCACCACTCCTCGCCGTCGCCGGCGAGCGCGGCGGGGGTGAAGCGGCCGCGCATCGCGTAGCCCTCGCCTTCCAGCTTGAGCAGCGCCAGGTCGACGTCGCCGCGCGCCACCGCGAAGATGGCGGCGATGGTGTCGGCGGAAACAGGGCCTAGCCCGGTCAGGCGCGCGCGCACCAGCTCGACCAGCGCGTCCTCGCGCGTCCAGGCCTGGGCGAACTCGGCAGGCGGGTCGATCGCCGGTGCACGCGCGGCGCCGGGATGCAGCGCGTCGGCCAGCGCCAGGCGCTCGGCGGCCCACCACGCCGCGCCGCCCGCCGCGTCGATCCGGGTCGCGCGGTGCGCCTTGGCCAACTGCGCCAGCCAGCCGTCCCAGCCGCTGGCGAGCGCTTCCTCGGCGGCGACGCAGCCCAAGCCCATCAACGCCTCGTGCATCTCGTCGGCGTTGCGCACTTCCGGCCACGCTTGCGCACGGACTTCCTCGATCGCGCCGGGATCCAGCCGGCCCAGGTCGCCGGCCTGCTCCGCGTCGCCGTAGCCGCGCGTCTGCACCGCCTGGGTGCGGCGCTCCTCCAGCGGCGCGTCGTCGAGGAAGGCGTACGGCCGCGCGTTGAGCGCCTCGGCGGCGAAGGGCGACGGCGCGGTCAGGTCGCGCGCGGCGACTTCCACCTCGCCCGCCTCCAGCGCGCGCAGCAGCGCCAGCCAGCCCTCGGTGTCCATCGCCTCGTGCAGGCAGTCGTCGAGCGTCTGCGCGACCAGCGGATGATCGGGCACTTCGCGCTCGCCGACGATGTTTTCCAGGCAGGCGACCTGGTCCGGGAACACCGTCGCCAGCAGGTCCTCGGACTTCATCCGCTGCAGTTGCGG
>DASRZN010000320.1:0-3289 GCA_035686325.1 Lysobacteraceae bacterium | reverse complement strand
CGATCGCGAACCAGCAGGCGGCGCCCACCTTCGACAACACCATCGTCGCGATGGAGAAGTCGGGCCGCACCCTCGCCCGCGCCGCGACCGTGTTCTACGCGCTGGTCAGCGCCGACACCAACGACGCGCGCGACAAGCTCGACGCGCAGTACTCGCCGAAGTTCGCCGCGCACCGCGACGCGATCTACCTCAACCCGAAGCTGTTCGCGCGGGTGCAGGCGCTGTACGACCAGCGCGCCTCGCTCGGCCTGGACGCGCAGGGCGTGCGGCTGGTCGAGAAGTACTACCAGGACTTCGTGCGCGCCGGCGCCAAGCTGTCCGACGCCGACAAGGCCAAGCTCAAGGCGATGAACGCCGAGCTCGCCTCGCTGGGCACCCAGTTCAGCCAGAACGTGCTGGCCGAGCGCAACGACCTGGCGGTGGTGGTCGACACCCGCGAGGCGCTCGCCGGCCTGCCCGACGAGCACGTCGCCGCCGCGGCCAAGGCCGCCAAGGACCGCGGGCTGGAAGGCAAGTACGTCATCGAGCTGCAGAACACCACCGGCCAGCCGGCGCTGACCTACCTCGACAACCGCGCCCTGCGCGAGAAGATCTTCAAGGCCTCGATCTCCCGCGGCAGCCGCGGCAACCAGTGGGACAACACCGGCATCGTCGCCAAGGTGGCGAAGCTGCGCGCCGAGAAGGCGCGCCTGCTCGGCTACCCGACCTACGCCGCCTACGGCCTCGAGGACCAGACCGCGAAGACGCCCGAGGCGGTCAACGACATGCTCGGCAAGCTGGCGCCGGCCGCGGTCGCGAACGCGAAGCGCGAGGCCGCCGACATGCAGGCGGTCATCGACCGCGAGCAGAAGGCCAAGGGCGAGCCGAGCTTCAAGCTGGAGCCGTGGGACTGGGCCTATTACGCCGAGAAGGTTCGCCAGGCCCGCTACAACTTCGACGAGTCGCAGCTCAAGCCCTACTTCGAACTCGACAGCGTGCAGCAGAACGGCGTCTTCTACGCCGCCAACCAGGAATTCGGGCTGACCTTCAAGGAACGCCACGACCTGCCGGTGTACGAGCCGGACGTGCGCGTGTTCGACGTGTTCGACAAGGACGGCCGCCAGCTGGCGATCTTCATCTCCGACATGTACGCGCGCCCGAGCAAGCAGGGCGGCGCGTGGATGAACTCCTACGTCGACCAGTCCGAACTGTTCGGCTTCCTGCCGGTGGTCGCTAACCACCTGAACATCCCCAAGCCGCCGGAAGGCCAGCCGACGCTGCTGACCTGGGACGAGGTGACGACGATGTTCCACGAGTTCGGGCATGCGCTGCACGGCATGTTCTCGAACGTGAAGTACCCCTACTTCTCCGGCACCAACGTGCCGCGCGACTTCGTCGAGTACCCCTCGCAGGTCAACGAGATGTGGGCCGACTGGCCGAGCGTGCTGGCCAACTACGCCAAGCACTACCAGACCGGCGCGCCGATGCCGAAGGCGCTGCTGGACAAGGTGCTGGCGAGCAGCAAGTTCAACCAGGGCTTCACCACCACCGAGTACCTCGGCGCGGCGATGCTCGACCAGAACTGGCACCAGCTGGCGCCGGAGCAGGTGCCGGACGCGGCGGGCGTGATGGCCTTCGAGGCGGCGGCGCTGAAGAAGGACGGCGTCGACTTCGCGCCGGTGCCGCCGCGCTACCGCACGCCCTACTTCAGCCACATCATGGGCGGCTACGCGGCCGGCTACTACGCCTACATCTGGTCCGAGGTGCTGGACGCGGACAGCGTGGAATGGTTCAAGCAGAACGGCGGCCTGACCCGCGCCAACGGCCAGCACTTCCGCGACACCCTGCTCTCGCAGGGCGGCAGCCAGGACGCGCTGGTGCTGTTCAAGGAGTTCTCCGGGCGCGATCCGTACATCGAGCCGCTGCTGGAGCGCCGCGGCCTGACCGCGGGCGGTGCGGACGACACCCAGGTGCCGGACCAGGAGCCGGCGCAGACGCCGCCGCAGCAGTAAGGCGATGGCGTGCGGGCGAGTCGCCGGTACGCCGGCGGCTTTCCGCGCAACGAGAAAGGCCGGCATTGCTGCCGGCCTTTTTTTCGCTTTTTCGCTTGGAGGAAATCGTCCGGCGCCCGGCCTCAACCCTGCACCGGCACGATCGTGATCTCCACGCGGCGGTTCTGGGAACGGCCCGATTCGGTCTCGTTGCTGGCGACCGGGCGGGTCTCGCCGGCGCCGACCACCAGCATGCGCTGCTGGATCACGCCCTTGCCGGCAAGGTAGTTCGCCACCGCCTGCGCGCGCTGCTCGGACAGGCGCTGGTTGTAGTCCTCGGCGCCGACGCTGTCGGTGTGGCCGGCGACCTCGATCATGGTCTGGTCGTACTGGACCAGGGTGCCGGCGACGTTGTCGAGCACCGGATAGAACTGCGGCGACAGGTTGGCGCTGTCGAAGGCGAAGGTGATGTTGCCGGGCATGTTGAGGGTGATGTTGTCGCCCTTGCGCACGACGTCCACGCCGGTGCCGGCCATGCGCTGGCGCAGCGCGGCCTCCTGGCGGTCCTGGTAGACGCCGATCGCGCCGCCGGCGAGCGCGCCGACGCCGGCGCCGACCAGCGCGTGCTGGCGCCGCTCGACCGCGTCGCTGCCGCTGAGCAGGCCGGCGACCGCGCCGATGCCGGCGCCGATCAACGCGCCGGTGCGGGTGCGGTTCGGGTCGTTGGGATCGGCCGTCTGCCCGGTGTAGGTGGCGCAGCCGGCGAGCATCGCGCCGGCGAGGGCGGCGCAGAGGGCGGTCGTGGCGAGCTTGCGCATCGGAAGTCTCCGTTTGGGTCCTGAATGCGCAGCCAAGTTAAGCAGCATCGCGTCGCCGCACGGTGAGGGGCGTCGTTTCGCGTTCAGCCGACGGCAGGCATGCCGCGCCGAACCGCACGAGTCCGTGCGCGATCCATCGGTCACTTGGCCGCCACCGAGCCCGCACGGCTATGCCCGGCGCGGAAACGCCTCGTAGTCGCGCCCGGACACGATCGAGCCACGGCGCAGCAGGCCGGCGAACTCGCCCGCGGGCACCGGTTCGCCGTACAGGAAGCCCTGCATCTCGCGGCACCCGTAGGCGCTCAGGGCGTCGGCCTGGGCGCTGGTCTCCACGCCCTCGGCGACCACCCGGTAATCGAGCGCGCGCGCCATCGCGACGATCGCCTGCACGATCGCGGTGTTGCGCGGATCGTCCGGCAGGCCCTGCACGAAGGAACGGTCGATCTTGAGCACGTCGAAGCGATAACGCATCAGGTAGCTCAGGCCGGAATAACCGGTGCC
>DASRZN010000319.1:0-3233 GCA_035686325.1 Lysobacteraceae bacterium | reverse complement strand
GTGGAAGCGCTGGCGGGCGTCGCCCATGCGCAGGACGTGCCAGCCGGGCGCGCGCGGCCACAGGCCGGCGCAGGCGCGGGCGCCGCTGGCCGGGTCGACGTGCAGGCGGATCCGCGAACCGTCCGGCGCGTCCACGCTGGCGGGCGCGTTCAGACCGCACAGCGCCACGCGCTCGCCAACGCGGGCATCGTCACCGATGCGCACGCCGGGGTCCGCGCGCGGGCGCGCCAGGGTCGAGAACAGCGTCGCCCACAGTTCGCCGTGGCGGGCGCCGTCGCCGGCGAGCACCAGCCGGTAGCTGTCGTCGAAGGTGGCGACGCCGACCCGGCCGAGGCCGCGCGCACGCCACCAGGCCAGCGGTTCGCCGCCGGCGTCGCGCAGCAGCGGCACCGCGCCGTCGCCGGCGATGCGCAGCGGCCCGCGCACCAGCGTCGCGTCGCCCTTGGCGGCGTCGGGCAGGGCGACGTCGCGCGCGCGTTCCACCGTGGTGGCGAAGCCGAGCCGGCGCAGGCCGGCGCGCTCGGACGCCGAGCTCGCGCGCGGCAGCTGCAGCAGCAGGCCGAGGCCGGCATCCACCGACCGCAGCAGGGGATCGCGCCGTGCGCCCAGTGCCTGCCAGGCGCGTGCGTCGAGCACGACCAGGTCGTAGCCCGCGAGCGACTTGTCGTCCAGCCGGGCGGCGGCATCGCCGACCTCCACGCCGCCGCCGAGCGTGATGCGCGCGTCCGCGTCGAGGCCGGCGTCGCGCATCCAGCGCCGCAGGTATTTCAGTTCCGGCGTCGGCGCGCCGGCCAGCAGCAGCACGCGCTGGCGCGTGCCGGGGGCGACGTCGAGCGGCAACGGCGTGTCCTCGACCGGCCTGCCCGCGCGGTCGCGCAGGCGCAGGCGCCAGCGCGCTGGCCCCGGGACGCGCGCGCTGCCGGCGAGGCGGAAGCGGCCGTCCTGCGCGAGGCTGACGCGCGCCGCGCGCGCGCCGCCCGGATCCAGCAGCTCCACCGTGCCGCCCGGCAGGCCCTGCGCGCGGCCGCGCACGGTGAAGGCGCGCCCGGCGTGCACCGCCGTCGGCGGCGACAGCGCGACCAGCCCACGCGGCGGCGGCGCGGGGCGGAATTCGACGGCAAGCCCGTGCGCCGCGTCGAGGTCGCGCGCGGGAAGCCCTTCGCCGAGCACGCGGAGACGGTTGGTCCCGGGATACCGCCGCAAGGTCGTGGCGAGATCGGGCGCGCGAATGGCGCCGGCGGACGCGGGCGCTTCGGGCAGCGCGACCACGGTCGCGCCAGCCGGGCGTTCCGTCGCGGCAACACGATCCGCCTGCGCGGTCAGCACCACCAGCAGCCCGGCCGGCGCGCGCAGCGTCGGCGGCACCAGCGTGCGATACAGCAGCAGCGCGCCCGCGACCTGCAGGAGCAGCAGCAGGGCCAGCCGCCATGCGCGCGGCCGTGGCGCTGCCGGCGTGCGCGCGAACGCCCACAGCCGGCGCGCGCTCGCCAGCAGCACGGCCAGGGCGAGCAGTGCGGCGATCGCCAGCGGCAGCTGGGCGGCGAAGGCGGGCGCGGCCAGGTTCATCGCGCCGCCTCCGCGTCGAGCGCGCGCAAGTAGGCGCGGCCGGCGGCGTCGGCGCGCGGGCGTCCGCCGGTCGATGCGGGCGGCCGCGGCAGCAGCGGCCACAGCGCGGCGCGCAGGCGGGCGCGGCAGGCGGCGCAGGCGGGGTCGCGGCGCAGCGCGTCGATCGCCGCGATCACCGCCAGCGGATCGGCGTCTTCAACGTGGCGTTCGCGCACCCAGCGCTCCAGCGCGCCGAAGTCGGGCGCCGCGCGCGTGGCGTCCGGTGCGTCCTGCAGCGCCCGCCACGCCTGCGCGGCGACCGGATCGCCGGCGGTGGCGGCGACCAGCGGGTCGCGGCGGTCGCCCAGCCCGGTGCGATCGCCGGTCAGGCGCCGGGTCTCGTCCACCGGCGGCACCTCGATGCCGGTGCGCGCGAGGTAGATACGGTCCGCCTGCTGCACGTCCTTGATGTAGGCCAGCGCCCTGTAGGCGTAGGGCAGCGCGGCGGCGGGATCGCCCTGGCGCAAGTGCAACTCGGACTGCCACATTTCGCGCAGCGCCGAGCGCAGGGTTTCCTTCGTCTGCGGATCGAACAGCGTCGCCGCCTCGGCGGTGTCGTGCTCGTGGCCGAAGTCGGCGAGCACGTTGCCGGCTTCGCCGAACTTCGGCGGCGGCGCGGGCAGCCCGCCGTCGTGATCGTCGTGCGCGGTGGCCGGCGCCTGCGTAGGCGCGGCATCGGCCACCGGCAGGTCGCTGGGCAGGTCGCTGGTGGGCAGGTCCGCCGTTGGAAGGTCGGCGGTCGGCAGGTCGTTCGTCGGCAGGCCCGGCGCGCCCTCGCGCTCTTCGCCGAGGAAGCGGCCGTAGCGCAGGCGCAGCGCCTGCTGGTCGTCGCCGAGCCCACTGGATCGCTGCTGGAAACGTTCGGCATCGAGCGCGCGCCGCTGCTTCAGCAAGGCCTCCGCGTCGATGATGATCTGGCGCTGGCTGCGCAGGTAGGCGGGCAGGGTGGTGCGCACCAGCCCGTCCATGCCGCTCGCCTGCGCGCCAGCTTCGGGCGGCCAGCGCAGGATGAAGCTGGCGCTGCGGACCTGCTGCGGGTGCGGCACGCGGTTGTCTGACACGGTGAGCTGGACGATCAGGTCGTTGCCGGGCGACAGGCCGAGCGCGCCGAGGTCGAGCGCGTGCGACCAGCGCTTGCGCCGCGCGCCGCCACTGCCGTGCAGGACGACCACCTGCTCGCGGCTGGTGATGTCCTCGCCGCTGCCCCGGGTCTGGATCACCCGCAGCCGCGCCACCGAGGCGAGGCCGTAGTCGTCTTCCGCCTCGAACAGCAGCGGCCAGCTGCGCTGGCCTGGCGCGTGCACGCTGAGGTTGCGTTCGGGCCTGAGCGCGCGCAGGGTCGGCGGCTGGTCGGCGACGACATCGATGCGATGCAGCGCCGATTGCGCCTTCGGCAACGGCGTCGGCAGCACGACGCGGTACAGGCCGGCGCGCTCGATGCGCAGGCTGCCAGTCCATGCGTCGGCCTGCCGCGCCAGTACCAGTTCGCGCCCGTCGTGGAAGTGCAACGTCGCCTGCGCCGGCTGCGGCGCGAAGCACAAGCTCCAGCGTAGCGTCGCGCCGGCCGGCACCCGCGCGTCCAGCGCGGGTTGCGTGCGTCGCGGCAGGCCGGTGTAGGCGGGCGGTGC
>DASRZN010000318.1:0-7264 GCA_035686325.1 Lysobacteraceae bacterium | reverse complement strand
CGCAGCGCGTGGTCGGCGTTGGCGAACGCGGCGCGCACGGTGGCCGCGCGCGTGTTGGGGTCGATGCGCGCGTCCACCGTCTCCACGGTGCCGGCGAACACCCGGCCGGGGAACGCGACCACCCGGCCCTCGACCTGCTGGCCGCGGGCGACGTCGCCGAGCCGGGATTCCGGCACCGGGAAGTCGACGAACATGCGGTCGAGGTCGTCCAGGGTCGCGATCGCGGTGCCCGGCGTGACCAGCGCGCCGGGGCTGACCTGGCGGATGCCCAGCACGCCGGCGAACGGCGCGCGCACCACCCGGTCGCCGAGCTGTGCGCGCACCTGCGCGACGCGCGCATTGGCGGCGTCGCGGGTCGCGCGCTGCGCGTCCAGCGCAGAGCGCGCGATCAGCTGCTGCGCGGCGAGCTCCTGCTGGCGCTTGTACAGGCGCTCCGCCTCGTTCGCCGCAGCCTGCGCCTCGGCCAGCGCGGCCTGCTGCTGCTGCCCGCTCAGGGTCACCAGCGGCGCTCCGGCCTTCACCGTATCGCCGCTGTCGAAATGGACGCGCTGCACGGTCTCGCTGACCTTGGCGGTGACCGTCACCGACTCGCGCGCGCGCGCGGTGCCCAGCGCCTGCAGGTCGTCCTGGAAGGGCTGCAGTGCCAGCCGCGCGGTGGTGACCACGACCGCCTCGCCGCCGCCTCCGGCCGCGTCGCGCTCGCCGGCGCAGGCGGCGAGCAGGAGGGCGGACAGGACGCAGGCGACGGGCAGCAGTCTGGGCATCGGGCGGGGACGCTCGCGAGCGGGGGAAACGCCCGAGTGTACGGGCTGGCGGCCGGGCCCACCCCTGCCGTTGGGCCCACGCCGCGGCGGTCAACCGCGCGCTTCGTGACGCGTTACCGGCTTTTTCCGCACGGCCGGCCAGCGTGCGCGCGGCGGCGGCTTCAGCCCGTGACGGCGCGACGGCGCTCGACCCAGGTCGGCGGACGCGGCCAGGCCGGCTCGGCGTGGCCGGCGATCGCCCGGCGCAGGTCGTGGCGATCCAGCTGCGGCGCGAGTTCCTGCAGCAACTGCACGGCGTAGTCGCGCAGCACCCGTTCGCGCGGCAGCACCGCCCAGGTCGTGCATTCGGGCACCGCCGGCGGCGCGGGCAGCGCGCACAGGTCCGGATCGTCGCCCGCGCCGACCGCCATCTCGGCGAGCAGGCCGACGCCGAGGCCGGCGCGCACGTAGGTCTTGAGCAGGTCGGCGGCATGCGCGGTCATCGCCAGCTGCGGCTGCAGGCCGCGCGCGGCGAAGGCGGCGCGCAGCGAGGATTCCGGCCGCTGCGAGGAGTCGTAGCTGAGCAGCGGCAGCGCCGCCAGTTCCTCCAGCGTCGGCGCGCGCCGCAGCGCGGCCAGCGGGTGCGAGCGCGGCACCACCACCACCCGCCGCCAGCGGAACAGCGGTACCGCCAGCCCGCCGTCCGGGACGCCGTCGGCGGTGCTGATCACGGCGAGGTCGGCGTGGCCGCTGGCCAGGCGCACGAGCACCTCGCGCTCGGCGGCGGGCTGCATGTGCACGCTGACCTGCGGGAACGCGCGCATGACCGCGCCGACCGCCGCCGGCAGCACGTAGCGCGCCTGGGTGTGGGTGGTGACCAGGGTCAGCGCGCCCTGGGTCTCGCCGCGCTGGTTGGCGGCGAGCGCGCGGATGTTGGCCGCCTCGGCGACCGCGCGGCGGGCATGCGCGAGCACCTGTTCGCCGGCCGGGGTGATGGCCTCCAGGCTGCGGCCCTTGCGCGAGAACAGCAGGAAACCGAGCTCGTCCTCCAGCTGCTTGAGCTGCTTGGAGATGCCGGGCTGGGTGGCGTGCACGCGCTCGGCGGCGAGGGTGATGCTGAGGCCGGAGTCGGCGATGGCGATCAGGTAGCGCAGCTGGGTCAGGGTCATGGTCGGGCCGAAGGTGGTCGCGGGAGCACGGGCGGGCGACGACGTTCGGGGGAGGTGGACAGGGACACGGGCTGCTCCGGCCGCGGGGGCGGCAGGCCGGCAAACATACCAGCGCCGGGGCCGGCGGGGGCTGATGACCGGTGGCCATGAGGGCCGCGCCTTTGCTCATTTCCGCCCGCACCGGCCCCCGGGACAGGATCGGGGACCGGCCCGGTGCCGTGGCCCGGCCGGCGCGCCGGGTGCGTTAGCCCGGAAGTGCGCGCCGTCCGAACGCGACCGCGCGCACCCTGCCGACTCCCTTCCCCCCGCGAGTACCCCATGGCCCTGTACGACAGCATCCTCGACACCATCGGCCACACCCCGGTCGTGCGCCTGCACCGCGTCGCGCCGGCGCACGTGCAGCTGTACGCCAAGGTCGAATCCTTCAATCCCGGCGGCTCGGTCAAGGACCGCCTGGCGATCGCGATCATCCTCGACGCCGAGGCCCGCGGCCTGCTCAAGCCGGGCGACACCGTGGTCGAGGCGACCTCGGGCAACACCGGCATCGCCCTGGCGATGGTGTGCGCGGCGCGCGGCTACAAGTTCGTCGCAACCATGGCCGAGACCTTCTCGATCGAGCGTCGCAAGCTGATGCGCGCCTACGGCGCGAAGGTCATCCTCACCCCCGCCGCCGAGCGCGGCCAGGGCATGGTCCGGCGCGCCGAGGAACTGGCGAAGCAGCACGGCTGGTTCCTGGCCCGCCAGTTCGACAACCCGGCCAACCCGGCCTACCACCGGCAGACGACGGCGGCGGAGATCCTGCGCGACTTCGCCGGGCGCCGGCTCGACCACTTCGTCAGCGGCTGGGGCACCGGCGGCACCCTGACCGGCGTCGGCGAGGTGCTGCGCGCGGCGCGGCCGGAGGTGAAGGTGACCACGCTGGAACCGGCGAGCGCGTCGCTGCTCAACGGCGAGGAGTTCGTCCCGCACAAGATCCAGGGCTGGACGCCCGACTTCATCCCCGGCGTCCTCAACCGCGAGGTGGTCGGCGACATCCTCAAGATCGACGACGTCCTCGCGCGCGACACCGCGCGCCGGCTGGCGCGGGAGGAAGGCCTGTTCGTGGGCCTGTCGGCCGGGGCCACCGTCGCCGGCGCGCTGGAGGTGGCGCAGCAGGCGAAGGACGGCGACGTGATCCTGGCGATGCTGCCCGACACCGGCGAGCGCTACCTGTCGACGTTCCTGTTCGAGGACGTCCTCGAAGGCTCCGACGACGACTGGCTCGCCGGCCTGTAACCGCCGGCGACCATGCAAAAAAAGCGCCCCATCGGGCGCTTTTTTTTCGTCTCCCCTCTCCCGTCTACCGTCTCCCCGCCCTCAGGCCACCAGCGTCCCGTCCTCGCCCCCTTGCGGGTCCAGCCGGCTGAAGCAGATCTGCATGATCCGGCTGTGCAGGCGGCGCGGGTTGTCGAAGGACTGGATCGCCAGCGCGGCGGCGCTGAGCATCACGGTCAGGTTGGCCAGCGCGGTTTCGCCGAGCGATGCGAGCATGCTCGGGCACAGCGCGACCGCGAGGGTCAGCACCACCGACACGATCACGTAGCTGCGCACCGCGCTCCACGCGCTGTGGTCGCTGCCCTGGCTGCTGGCGCCGCGCCGGTACGGCATCGCCATGATCCGGCCGAGCAGGCCGGCAAGGCGGATCTCACGACGGGTCGCCAAAGCCTTGCAGGCGAACGCGAGCAGGGTCGCGGCCATGCCCGCCTGCGGCAGCCACACCGGCATCTGCGCGCGCGGCCAGGTGACCAGCACGCAGGCGGCGATGAACAGCAGGAGGCCGATCCGGTGCAGGCGCGCGGCGGCGTCCACCGCGGCCTGCAGCTTGTCGACGTTGGCGAGGGTGATGCGTTGTTTCATGAGCGTGGCCCGGCACGCCGCGGCAGCGCCGCGCGTGCACGAATTCGGATGTGTGTGTCCCCTGCCCTGGATAACGGCGCCGGCGGCGGGCCCTGAAGCCTCGCGCCTGCCGGCTGCCGCGCGCGCGTACCCTGTGCGCGGGAACGATTGTCGGCGCTGGCCGAAGCCGGCGTCCAGCGCTGCATCACGCTTTCTTCACCGGGCATTTGGCTGGGCATCGCATGACGCGCATTCAGGTTGTGCTCGCCGACATCACCACGCTGCGGGTCGACGCGATCGTGAATGCAGCGGCGCCGGCGCTGCTCGGCGGCGGTGGCGTCGACGGCGCGATCCACCGCGCCGCCGGGCCCGGCCTGCTGGCCGAGTGCCGCGCCCTGCCCGAGGTCCGCCCGGGCGTGCGCTGCCCGACGGGCGAGGCGCGCATCACCGGCGGCCATCGCCTGCCGGCGACGCGGGTGATCCACACCGTCGGCCCGGTGTGGCGCGGCGGCGATGCCGGCGAACCCGCGCTGCTCGCCGCCTGCTACCGCAACGCGCTGGCGCTGGCGGCGCTGCACGACCTCGCCTCGCTCGCCTTTCCGGCGATCAGCTGCGGCGTGTACGGCTATCCCGCGGACGCGGCGGCGCCGCTTGCCGTGGCGACCGTGCGCCTGGCGCTGGCCGGGCAGGCGGCACCGTCGCGGGTGATCTTCTGCTGCCACGATGCGGCGATGGCGTCGCGCTACGCCGCCCTCCTCGCTGCGTGAAGCGCAGGAACGAAAAAGCCGGCTTGCGCCGGCTTCTTCCATGGAACGCTTTGGCGTCGTGGCTCAGGCCGCGCGCTTCCACTGGCCGAGCGCGGCCAGGCCGTTGTCCTTCGCGCGCTCGTAGACCATCGCCTGCGCCTTGGCGAGGTTGGCGTTGATGTCCTGCGCCCAGATCTTCAGCGCCGCCGCCTGCATCGCGCGGCCGTAGGAGAACGACAGCGGCCACGGGTTCGGGCCCATCCGGTTCATCGCGTCCAGGTGCGCGGTCGCGTCCTCGTCGCTCTGGCCGCCGGACAGGAACACGATGCCCGGCAGGATCGCCGGCACCGCCGACTTCAGGCACATCAGGGTGGACTCGGCGACTTCCTCGACCGAGGCACGCTCGCCGCTGTCCTTGCCCGGCAGCACCATCGACGCCTTCAGGATCGTGCCCTCCAGCATCACGTTGTGCTGGTACAGCGCGTCGAACAGCGAACGCAGCACGACCTCGGTCACCTCGTAGCAGGTCGAGATGTCGTGGTTGCCGTCCATCAGCACCTCCGGCTCGACCATCGGCACCAGGCCCTGCTCCTGGCACAGCGCGGCGTAGCGCGCCAGCGCGTGGCTGTTGGCCTCGATGCAGGTGCCGGACGGGATGTCGTCGCCGATGTTGATCACCGCGCGCCACTTGGCGAAGCGCGCGCCCAGCTGCGCGTACTCCTTGAGGCGGTCGCGCAGGCCGTCCAGGCCCTCGGTGACCAGCTCGCCGGGGAAGCCGGCCAGCGGCTGGGTGCCCTTGTCGACCTTGATGCCGGGGATCACGCCGTTGTCCATCATCACCTTGGTGAAGGGGACGCCGTCCCTGGTGGACTGGCGGATGGTCTCGTCGTACAGGATCGCGCCGGAGATGTACTCGCCGAGCCTGGGCGTGGTCAACAGCATCTCGCGGTAGGCGCGGCGGTGCTCCTCGGTGTTTTCCACGCCGACCCCGGCGAAGCGCTTGGCAATCGTGCCGGTGGATTCGTCGATCGCGATGATGCCCTTGCCCCGGGCGACCATGGCCTGGGCGGTCTCGGCAAGCTGTTCGATGCTCATTGGCGTCCTGCTGCTGGCGGCTGGAAGGAACCCGGGATTATAGCCGTTCCCCAGGTAAAAAGCCCGAAAAACAGGGGGTTGCGGCGGCCGTGGCAGGCCTTCCGGCCGGCCGCCTAGAGCTCGCCCAGGCCCTCGGCGGCGCCGGCCGGCCCGACCTGCAGCAGGCGCAGGGTATTGGTCGCGCCATGCTGCTGCATGTGGTCGCCGCTGGTGACCACGACCCGATCGCCCTCGGCCAGCAGGCCGGCCTCGAACAGGCGGAGGATCGCTTCCCGCGCGGCGTCGCGCGAGGCCATGCCGCGGCTGTCGAAGGCGATCGGGAACACGTCGCGCATCAGCGCCATCCGCCGGCGCGCGCCGGGGTGGCGCGACAGCGCGTAGATCGGCGCGTTGGAGCGGAAACGCGACAGGAAGCGCGCGGTGCCGCCGGACTCGGTCATGGCGACGATCGCGCGCACGCCGATGTGCTCGGACACGAACATGGTCGCCATCGCGATCGCCTGGTCGGGCCGCTGCAGGTCGCGCTGCGCCTTCTCGAAATCCGTGTCCATCTCGAACTGGCGTTCGGCGCCGACGCAGATCCGCGCCATCGCCTCGACCGCCTTCAGCGGATGGTGGCCGGCGGCGGTCTCCTGCGACAGCATCACCGCGTCGGTGCCGTCGATCACCGCGTTGGCGACGTCCAGCACTTCCGCGCGGGTCGGGATCGGGTTGTCGACCATCGACTGCAGCATCTGGGTCGCGGTGATCACCACCTTGTTGCAGGCCAGCGACTCGCGGATGATCTTCTTCTGCAGGCCGGGCAGCTCGGCGTCGCCGATCTCCACGCCGAGATCGCCACGGGCCACCATCACGACGTCGCTCGCCATCACGATCCCGGTCAGGTTCTCGATCGCCTCGGTGCGCTCGATCTTGGCGACCAGCGCGGCATCGCTGCCGTGCGCGCGCGCGATCGCCCGCGCCTCCTCGATGTCGCCGGCGTTGCGGCAGAACGACACCGCGATGAAGTCGACGTCGGCGCCGGCGACCGTCGCGATCAGTTCGCGGTCGCGGTCGGTCAGCGCCCCCAGCGACAGTCCGCCGCCGAGCCGGTTCAGGCCCTTGCGGTCGGACAACACGCCGTCGTTGACGACCTCGGTGACGATGCGGTCGCCGTCCACCCGCTGCACCCGCAACTGCACCAGCCCGTCGTCCAGCAGCAGGGTGTCGCCCGCGCGCACGTCGCCCGGCAGGCCGAGGTAGCTGACGCCGACGCCGCCCGGGCCGCCGGGCGGCGCGTCGGTGCGCGCCAGCAGGTCGAAGCGCTGGCCGGCGCGCAGGGCGACCCGGCCGTCGGCGAAGGTCTCGATGCGCAGCTTCGGCCCCGGCAGGTCGGCGAGGATCCCGACTTCGCGCTTCAGTCGCGCGGCGGCGGCCCGTACGGCGTGCGCGCGCTCCAGCTGGGCGGCGGGATCTCCGTGCGAGAAGTTCAGGCGCACCACGTCCACGCCCGCCTTGAGCAGGGCGTCGAGCATGCCCGGCCCGTCGGTCGCGGGGCCGAGGGTGGCGAGGATCCTGGTGCGGCGGCGGTGTTCGGTCATGGCAAGCTGTCTCCTCGCCGGAACGCTAGCACAGCCCCATGACCGTGCAGATCGAC
>DASRZN010000317.1:0-21198 GCA_035686325.1 Lysobacteraceae bacterium | reverse complement strand
GGTGTCCTTCGGCGCGTTGGGGTTGGCCAGGGTCACGCTGAGGGTGAACACGTACGGCAGCCCGGCGTCACCCGCGCGCGCCTCGATGATCGACAGGTCGGGCTTGCTCATCCAGCCCGAGCCCTCGAGGTTGCGCATGTAGGTGCTGACCCGGGCGTTGGACTGCGAGCGGCCCTCGAGGGTGAGCTTGTCGCCCTCCTGCTTGATCGAGGTCAGGATCACCCCGTCGGGGATGGTCCGCACCAGCGAGTCGAACAGGTGGACCATCTGCGAGCGGTTCGCCTGCAGCTGCTCGATCACTTCCTTGCGCGCCAGCAGCTTGGCCTTCTTCTTGTCGAGCTCCTCGATCTCCTTGATCTGGGCGTCGACCTGCGAGATCTGCTGCCTGAGGTAGTCGTTGCGCTCGTTCTGGCCGCTGATCTGCGCGTTGTAGTAGCTGTTGACCACGAACCAGAGCACGACGCCGGCGACCGCCGCCAGGCCGAGCATCAGGCCGAATTCCTTCTGGCGCAGCTTGCGCCGCTCCGCGCGCCACGGGAGGAGATTGATCCTTGCCATCAGTCGAAGCTCCTCAGGGCCAGGCCAGCGGCGATCATCAGCGCCGGCGCGTCCTGGGCCAGCGCGTGCGCCTGCACGCGCGGACCGAGGGTCATCTGCGCCAGCGGGTTGGCGACCACGGTCGGCACGCCGAGCTGCTCCTCGACCATGTCGGCGACGCCCGGGATGGAGGCGCAGCCGCCGGCGAGGACGATCTGGTCGACGCGGTTGAACTCGCTGCCCGCGTAGAAGAACTGCAGCAGGCGGCTGATCTGCTGGACCAGCGCCTCCTTGAACGGCTCCAGCACCTCGATCTCGTAGCTCTCCGGCAGGCCGCCCTGGCGCTTGGCCATGCCGGCCTCCTCGTAGCTGAGGCCGTAGCGGCGCATCACCTCGTCGGTGAGCTGCTTGCCGCCGAACACCTGCTCGCGGCTGTACAGGCTGCGGCCGTTGCGCAGGATGTTGAGGGTGGTCATGGTCGCGCCGACGTCCACCAGCGCCATCAGCCCGTCGCGCGGCGCGTTGAGGGTGTCGGCGAGCAGGGCGAAGGCGTTCTCGATGGCGAAGGCCTCGACGTCCATCACCCGCGCGGCCAGCCCGCCCAGCTCCAGCGCGGAGACGCGGGTGTCCACGTTCTCGGTGCGCGAGGCGGCGAGCAGGACCTGGACCATCTCGGCGTTGCCCTGCAGCGGGCCGAGCACCTCGAAGTCGAGGTTCACTTCCTCGATCGGGTACGGGATGTAGTTGACCGCCTCGAGCTCGACCTGGGACTCCATGTCGTCCTCGTCCAGGTCGGCCGGCATCGGGATCAGCTTGGTGATCACGGCGGAGCCGGCGACGGCGGCGGCGGCGTACTTGGCGCGGCTGCCCGAGCGGGCCATGGCGCGCCGGATCGCCTCGCCCACCGCCTCGACCTCGACGATGTTCTTCTCCACCACCGCGTTGGGCGGCAGGGGCTCGACGGCGTAGTGCTCGACCCGATAGCGGTTGCCCACCCGCGACAACTGCAGGAGCTTGACGGCGGTCGAGCTGATGTCCACCCCGACGAGAGGCGGTTGGCTCTTTGTGATGAGACCCACGTTTTCTCCCCTATTCACGGGCGCTTACGCGCACTACGTGCCCCAGAGCATTAAATAACGGACTTTTTACGGCATGGCAATCCCCCCGGTCGCCAAGCCCCCCTCTGCCCCGCCCGTAGAACGCCCTCTCCGCCCGGGACCGGCCGCACGGGACCGTCCGGATGCCTCCTCTATACTCCGCGGTGTTTCACATCCGCAACACGCACCGCGAGGATTCCCGCCCGATGCCCCCTCTCCGCCGCCTGCTGCGCTGGGCGTTTTTCGCCGTGGCCGCCCTCTGCCTGGCCGGCGTCGCCGCCTTCGGCGTCCTCTACTACGTGGTCTCCTCGCGACTGCCGGACGTGCAGTCCCTGCGCCACGTCGAGCTGCAGGAGCCGCTGTACGTGCACGCCCGGGACGGCGGGCTGATGGCCCTGTTCGGCGAGACCCGGCGCTACCCGGTGGACATCCGCGAGGTCCCGCTGCGGCAGAAGCAGGCCTTCATCGCAATCGAGGACAACCGCTTCTACCAGCACCACGGGGTGGACTACAAAGGCGTGTTCCGCGCGATCTGGCTGCTGGCGACCACCGACGACAAGCGGGTCCCGGGCGGCTCGACCATCACCCAGCAGGTCGCCCGCCAGTTCTTCCTGAGCTCCGAATACAGCTACACCCGCAAGTTCGCCGAGATGCTGCTGGCGCTGAAGATGGAGCGCGAGCTGTCCAAGGACATCATCTTCGAGCTGTACCTCAACAAGAGCTTCTTCGGCAACCGCGCCTACGGCATCGGGGCCGCCGCCGAGTACTACTACGGCAAGAAGCTCGGCGAACTGAGCCTGGACGAGATGGCCACCCTGGCCTCGATCCCCAAGTTCCCGTCCAGCGGCAACCCGATCACCAACCCCGAGCGCGCCCGCATCCGCCGCGACTACGTGCTGCAGCGCATGCGCGAGCTCGGCTTCATCGGCCGCGCCGAGGAGACCGCCGCGCAGGCCGCGCCGATGCACGCCAGTCCGCACGAGCCGCCGGTCGAGGTCTACGCGCCCTACGTCGCCGAGATGGTGCGGCGCGAGATGATCGACCGCTACGGCGGCGACGTGCTGACCCGCGGCTACCACGTCACCACCACCATCGACCCGGTGCTGCAGACCGCCGCCCAGCAGGCCGTGCGCGACGGCCTGGAGGGCTACGACCACCGCCACGGCTGGCGCGGGGCCGAACAGCACTTCGACCTCGCCGCCGACGAGGACGCGGCGACCGCGGGCAAGCGCCTGCGCGGGATCGTCACCCAGGGCGTGCTGCGCCCGGCTGTCGTCCTGCGCGACGAAGGCGCGGGCGTCGTGGCCGCGCTGGCCGACGGCAGCACCATCACGATCGACGCCGACGGCGCGCGCTGGACCGGCAAGCGCCCCGCCGCCCTGCTCAAGCGCGGCGACCTGGTGCGGGTGCGCCGCGCCGAGCCGCCGGCGAAGGACAAGGACGACAAGGACAAAGACAAGCAGCAGGATGCCGAGGCGAGCACGGAGGCCGAGCCGCGCTGGCTGCTCGAGCAGCTGCCGCGCGCGCAGTCGGCGCTGGTCTCGCTGGAAGCCGACACCGGCGCGCTGCGCGCGCTGATCGGCGGCTACAGCTTCGCGGCCAACAAGTTCAACCGCGCGATCCAGGCACGCCGCCAGCCGGGCTCGAGCTTCAAGCCGTTCCTCTACGCGGCCGCGTTCGAGCGCGGCTTCAATCCCGCCTCGATCGTGCTGGACGCGCCGGTGGTGTTCAAGGACCGCCGCGGCCACCTGTGGCGGCCGCAGAACGACAGCGGCAACTTCGCCGGCCCGATGCGCCTGCGCGAGGCGCTGGTGCAGTCGCGCAACCTGGTCTCGGTGCGCCTGCTGGACGCGATCGGGGTGGACTACGCGCGGCGCTACATCAGCCACTTCGGCATCGACGAGGCGCTGCTCCCGCCGAACCTGTCGATGTCGCTGGGCACCGCCTCGCTGGCGCCGATGATGGTCGCGCGCGGCTACGCCGTGTTCGCCAACGGCGGCTCGCGGATCACGCCTTGGTTCATCGACGAGATCCGCGACCGAGACGGCCGCCTGATCTTCAAGGAGAAGCCGGCGGTCGCCTGCCGCAGTTGCGGGGTCGCGGCGGCGCCGGGCGCGCCGGCCAAGCCGGTGTCGAATGTGGTTGCCGGCTTCGACCTCGGTCCCGCGGGTTCCGCGCCGGCCGTGCGCGAGACCAGCAAGGCGACCGAGCCGGCCGCGCCCCCGCCGGCCGACGCCAACATCGCCCCGCGCGCGATCGACCCGCGGGTGGCCTACCAGCTGGTCTCGATGATGCGCGACGTCGTCCAGCGCGGCACCGGCGTCGCCGCCAAGGTGCTCGGCCGCGAGGACGTGGGCGGCAAGACCGGCTCGACCAACGACCACCGCGACGCCTGGTTCTCCGGCTTCGGCGGCGGCATCGTCACCACCGTCTGGGTCGGCCGCGACGACTTCCGTTCGCTCGGCTACCGCGAATACGGCGGCAAGGCCGCGCTGCCGATCTGGATCGACTACATGCGGGTCGCGCTGAAGGACCGGCCGGTCGCGGCCAACGACCCGCCGCCGGGCATGATCAAGGTCGCGGTCGGTCCTGGCGGCCGGCTGCTGCCCGAGGGCGAATCCGGCGTCATCGAGTGGGTCAAGACCGAGGATCTCGAGCGCATGGCGACCGAGACCCCGTACCCGGACGACGCGGCGCAGGACGAGGAAGCCTTCGACATCTTCTGAGCGGCGGGTGCCGGGCGGCGGGACGGGCGCACGCCCGCCGGCCGCTGCGCAGGCGGCGTTCAGCGTCCTCCACGGTGCCGCGGCGCCCATGCGCTACAGTGGCGCCAGGTCGCCGCGCGGGGAGGTTGCATGCGTCAGGTCCGCCACCACGCGCAGCACGCCCAGACCCGCACCCGCGAACGCCGCCACCGGCTCGCCCACGAGGCCGCCCGGCTGATGGCCGAGGGCGGCATCCGCGACTACCACCAGGCCAAGCTCAAGGCCGCCGCGCGCCTGGGCATCCTCGACGACGCCTCGCTGCCGCGGAACCGCGAGATCGAGGACGCCCTGCGCGAGTACCAGCGCCTGTTCCTCGGCGACGCCCAGGCCGCCGACCTGCGCCGCCGGCGCGAGGCCGCCGCGCAGGCGCTGGAGTTCTTCGCGCCGTTCCGGCCGCGGCTGGTCGGGCCGGTGCTGGACGGCACCGCCGACGCCAATTCGGCGGTGGCGCTGCACCTGCACGCGGACGACGCCGAGGCGGTCGCGCGCTTCCTCGAGGAGCGGCGCATCCCCGCCCAGTCGCGCACGCGCCGCCTGCGCCTGGACCGCGAGCGCAACCTCGACGCGCCGGTGTGGCTGTTCGCCGCCGACGGCCTCGCCTTCGACCTGACCGTGCTGCCGCTGGACGCGCTGCGCCAGGCACCGCTGTCGGGCATCGACGAGAAGCCGATGAAGCGTGCGTCGCTCGGCCAGCTGCACGCCCTGCTGGCGGAGGACGAGATCGCCGGCTACGAAGCCGGCAACGGCTGAACGCACGCCCGGAACGCGAACGCCCCGCGCGGGGCGGGGCGTTCGTGGAATGCGGTGGCCGCGGGGCTCGCCTCAGCGGCGCTCCAGCGCCTTGTAGTCGCGCTGCGCATGCCCGGTGTAGATCTGCCGCGGGCGGCCGATGCGCGCTTCCGGATCGTCCTGCTGCTCGAGCCAGTGCGAGACCCAGCCGGCGGTGCGCGCGATCGCGAACATCACCGTGAACATCTCGGTCGGGATGCCCAGCGCCTTGTAGATGATGCCGGAGTAGAAGTCGACGTTCGGGTACAGCTTGCGCTGCACGAAGTACTCGTCCTTCAGCGCCGCCTCCTCCAGCTTCAGCGCGACCTCGAGCAGCGGGTCGTTGACGCCGAGTTCGCCCAGCACCTTGTGGGTCATCTCGCGGATGATCTTCGCGCGCGGGTCGAAGTTCTTGTAGACGCGGTGGCCGAAGCCCATCAGGCGGAAGCCCGAATCCTTGTCCTTCGCCCTGGCGACCGCCGAACCGACGTCCTCCGGCCGGCCGATCTCCTCCAGCATCTTCAGCACCGCCTCGTTGGCGCCGCCGTGGGCGGGACCCCACAGCGCGGCCACGCCCGCGGCGACGCAGGCGTACGGGTTGGCGCCGGTGGAACCGACCAGGCGCACGGTCGAGGTCGACGCGTTCTGCTCGTGGTCGGCGTGCAGGATGAACAGCAGGTCGAGCGCGCGCGCGGCGACCGGGCTGAGCTCGAGCGGCTCGCTCGGCACTTCCTTCATCATGTGCAGGAAGCGCGTGGTGTACTCGAGGTTGTTCTTCGGGTAGCGGATCGGCCAGCCGATCGAGTAGCGGTAGCAGGCGGCGGCGATCGTCGGCACCTTGGCGATCAGGCGGATCGCGGCGAGGCGGCGCTGCGCCGGATCCTCGAGGTCGAGCTCGTTGTGGTAGAAGCTCGCCATCGAGCCGAGCATGCCGACCAGCATCGCCATCGGATGGGCGTCGTGGCGGAAGCCGTACAGGAAGGTGCGGAAGGCCTCGTGCATCATCGTGTGATGCGTGACCTCGTGCTCGAACGCGGACAGCTGCGCCGCGTCCGGCAGCTCGCCGTGCATCAGCAGGTAGGCGACCTCGACGAAGCTGGATTGCTCGGCGAGTTGCTCGATCGGGTAGCCGCGGTACAGCAGCACGCCGGCGTCGCCGTCGATATAGGTGACCGCCGACTTGCAGGCGGCGGTGGCGCCGAAGCCCGGGTCGTAGGTGAAGCAGCCGGTCTCCTTCGGCAGCTTCGCGATCTCGATGCAGGGGTTGCCGAGCGTGCCCGCCTGCACCGGGAGCGTCACCGGCTTGCCGGCGGCGTCGAGGGTGACGTGGTCGGGGGCGGACTTGGGGTCGGCGGACACGGCGTGCTCCTAGGATCGCGCGCCCGCCGGCTGTGCGCGGGCACGGGTGTGGGGGGATATTCCGCCACTGCGGAAAACAGGAATTATCGCACAGCGCCCACGGCGCATGCGCCGCCGTACGCGGGATGCAGGGCGTGCGGAAACGCAACGGCCGCCCGGGAGGCGGCCGTTGCCTGGCGGGTGGCGCGCGCCCCGGAACCGGGGCGACCGGCGCCGCCTACTTCGCGTAGCGCTTGCGGAACTTGTCGACGCGGCCGCTGGTGTCCATGATCTTGTTCTGACCCGTGTAGAACGGGTGCGAGGCCGACGAGATGTCGACCTTGATCAGCGGATACTCGTTGCCGTCCTGCCACTTGATCGTCTCCTTGCTGGAGAGCGTCGAGCGGGTCAGGAACTTGAAGTCCGAGGTCATGTCCTGGAACACGACTTCGCGGTATTCGGGATGGATGTCGGCCTTCATGGCGGCGGCACCGGATTGCTGCTGGACAAGAGCGGCATTCTAGCCCGCGCCGGCCGCCGCACGCAAGCCGGGCCCATCCGCCGCCAGCGCCTCGCGCAGCAGCCGTTCCAGCCGGGCCTGGTCGTAGGTCATCAGGATCGCCGCGTTGTCCGGGCGGCCGCCCTCGCGACGCCAGTCCACCACGGTCATGCCGCGGGTGTGGATGCCGGCCAGTTCCACCGCCAGCGGCCGCTCGACGACTTCCAGGGCGCCCTCCGGTTCCAGCGCCAGCGCCATCGCCAGCGCGTCGGCGGCGTGCCAGCGCTCGCCGCGGCGCGGCCGGGCCCACTCGCGGGTGCGGCGCGAGATCGCGTCGTAGAAGCGGGCGCGCGGGCTGTCCGCGCGCAGCCAGCGCTCGACGTCGGCATGGGCGTAGCCGTGCCGCAGCACCGCCTCCCAGTCGGCCAGCTCGATCCGCGGGAAGGCCTCGAACACCACGTGCGCCGCCTCCGGGTCGAAGGCGATGTTGAATTCGGCGGCCGGGGTCAGGTTGCCGTGGCCGGTGACCGCGCCGCCCATCACCACGCAGCGGGCAACGCGCTGCGGCAGGGTCGGGTCGAGCTTGAGCGCCAGCGCGAGGTTGGTCAGCGGACCGAGCGCGACCAGCAGCAGCCGGCCCGCGTGCGCGTGCGACAGCCGCAGCAGCGCGAGCGCGGCGTGCTCGGCCTCGGCCGTGCGTCGCGGCGGCTCGTAGCCGCAATCGCCGAAGCCGTCCTCGCCGTGCACGTTGGCGGCGTCGCGCGCCGGGTGCAGCAGCGGCGCCGGCGCGCCGGCGAAGACCGGCACGTCGACGCCGGCGACCTCGCACAGCTTGAGCGCGTTGCGCACGGTGTGGGCGAGACCGACGTTGCCGGCGGCGATGGTCAGGCCGACCACGGCGTGCGCCGGCGAGGCGAAGGCCATCAACAGGGCGAGGGCGTCGTCGACGCCGGGGTCGGTGTCGATCAGGAGCGGGATGCGGGAGGACATGAGGGCCAGGGGCTAGGAACTAGGAACTAGGGGCCAGCCAGTGGCCAAGGGCCAGGGCCGGGATGGAGCAATGATCGCCGATCGCGGCGCGTGGGTTCACGCCGACGCATACCGCGCGGCGCCGCCGACCCAGCGCGCGATCACCGCGTCGGCCAACTCGGGGCGCTCGGCGAGCAGGCGGTCGGCGAGCGCGTGCACCTGCGGCAGCAGGTCGGCGTCGCGGGCGAGGTCGGCGAGGCGGAAGCCGGGCAGGCCGGTCTGGCGGGTGCCGAGCAGCTCGCCCGGGCCGCGCAGTTCGAGGTCCTTCTCGGCGATCGCGAACCCGTCGTTGGTCTCGCGCATCGTCGCCAGCCGCTCGCGCGCGAGCTGCGACAGCGGCGGCTGGTACAGCAGCACGCAGCTGGACGCCGCACTGCCCCGCCCCACCCGCCCGCGCAACTGGTGCAGCTGGGCGAGGCCGAGGCGTTCGGCATTCTCGACCACCATCAGCGAGGCGTTGGGCACGTCCACGCCGACCTCGATCACGGTCGTCGCCACCAGCAGGTCGAGCGCGCCGTCCTTGAACGCGCGCATCGTCGCCTGCTTCTCGTTCGCCTTCATGCGCCCGTGCACGAGGCCGATGCGCAGTTCCGGCAGCGCCGCCGACAGCGCCTCGAAGGTGGTCTGCGCGGCCTGCGCGACGACCTCGTCGGAATCGTCGATCAGCGTGCACACCCAGTACGCCTGGCGGCCCTCGCGGCAGGCGGCGCGGATGCGCTCTACCAGCTCGGGCCGGCGCTCGGCGCTGAGCGCGACGGTCTGCACCGGCGTGCGCCCGGGCGGCAGTTCGTCGATCGCCGACACGTCGAGGTCGGCATAGGCGGCCATCGCCAGCGTGCGCGGGATCGGCGTCGCGGTCATCACCAGCTGGTGCGGCACGGCGCCAGCCTCCGCGCCCTTGTCGCGCAGGGCCAGGCGCTGGTGCACGCCGAAGCGGTGCTGCTCGTCCACGATCGCCAGCGCGAGATCGTGGAAGGCGACGCCTTCCTGCATCAGCGCGTGGGTGCCGACCACGACCTGCGCGGCGCCGCCGGCGACCTCCGCCAGCGCGCGCGTGCGCGCCTTGCCCGTGACCTTGCCGGCCAGCCACGCGACCCGGATCCCGAGCGGCTCGAGCCAGCCGCGCAGGTTGCCGAAGTGCTGTTCGGCGAGCAGCTCGGTCGGCGCCATCAGCGCGGCCTGGTGGCCGCCCTCGACCGCGAGCAGCGCGGCGAGCGCGGCGACCACGGTCTTGCCGCTGCCGACGTCGCCCTGCACCAGGCGCAGCATCGGCCGCGGCTGGGCAAGGTCGGCGCGCACTTGCGCGAACACCCGCTGTTGCGCGCCGGTGAGCGCGAACGGCAGGCCATCGAGCAGCCGCTGCGCGAGCAGCCCGGGGCCGGCCAGCGGGGTCGCCCGGTGCCGCTGCAGGGCGATGCGCTGGCGGCGCAGGCTGAGGTGGTGGGCCAGCAGTTCCTCCAGCGCCAGCCGCCGCTGCGCCGGATGGGTGCCGGCGAGCAGCGCGCCGACGTCGCTGTCCTGCGGCGGCCGGTGCACGGTGAGCAGCGCATCGCGCAGCGAAGGCAGGCCGAGGTCGGCGAGCCAGCCCGGCGGCAGCAGCTCCAGCGCCTGCGCATCCGGCAGGCGGTCGAGCGCGGCGCCGATCAGCCGCCGCAGCGAGACCGGCCCGAGGCCTTCGATCGCCGGGTACACCGGGTCGAGCCGGTCGCCGAGGGCGTCGCCGTCGGTATCGAGCACGCGATAGCTCGGATGCACGATCTCCAGCCCGTGCTGGCCGGCGCGCGGCGTGCCGAACGCGCGCACCCGCGCGCCCGGCGCGAACTGGGCCGCCTGCGCCGCGCGGAAATGGAAGAAGCGCAGCACCAGCGTCGCCTGCGATGCGTCCGACAACGCGACCCGCAGCATCGGCCGGTAGCGGAAGCCGCGTTCGACCGCCTCCACCGTGCCTTCGACCTGCGCGGCGACCCCGGCCTGCAGCGCGCGGATCGGCGTGATCCGGGTGCGGTCCTCGTACTGCCGCGGCAACTGCAGCCACAGGTCCTGCAGGCTGGTGAGGCCGCGCGCCGCGAGCTTTTCGGCGATGCGCGGACCCACCCCCGGCAGCGAGGCCAGCGGCGTTCGGGCGGAATCGGCGAGGACGATCGCAACCGCCATCAGGGACAGCGCACCACCAGCACGTCGCTCGGCGCGAGTTGCACGATGCGGCCGGTGGTCCCGCCCAGCAGGAGGTGGAAGGCGGCGCCGCGGCGATACGCCCCGATCACCACCAGGTCGTGGTCGTGTTCCAGCGCGCGCTCGCCGAGCATGGTTTCGGGATGGCCGTGCGCGACCACCAGCTCCAGGCGCTCGCGCAGTTCCGGATCGAGTCGCGCCTCGCCGGCGAAGGCCTCGATGATCGTCCGTTCCATCCGCAGCAGTTCACCGCGACGGTTCGGCGCCAGCCACAGCGATTCGTAGGGAATGTCGAGCGCGTGCAGCAGGGTGAACCCGGCCAGCGGGAACAGCGCCGTGGCGGTTTCCAGCCCCTGGCGCGACTCCGCGGTCAGGTCGGTGCCGACCAGGACCTTGCGGTAGGCGCCGTGCGGGCGCCGCTTGACCACCAGCAACGAGCAGGGCGCCTTGCGCGCCAGCGCCTGGGTGGTGCTGCCGGCCATCGGCTGCACGGCGGGCCCGCCCTGGTCGCCGAGCACGATCAGGTCGCAGCGTTCGCGCCGCGCCACCGCGAGGATGGCGTCGACCGGTTCGCCTTCCAGCACGTGGATCGCGGCGGCCGGCACCTCGCGGCCCAGTTCGCGCTCGATCCGCTGCCGCGCCGGTTCCGGCGACTCGGCCGTGCGCGGCATCGCGTGCACGACCAGCAAGGCCGCCTGCCACGCGTCGGCGAGCTGGCGCGCGCGGTCGAGCGCGCGGTCGGAACGGGCGCCCAGGTCGCTCGCCACCAGGATCCTTTCGAACCGGCGCGGGACCGGGCTGGGACCGCTCGTCTGCATGCCGGAAGCTTGCACCAATTCCCCACCGGTGGCGACCGCGCGGCGCCGACATTCGCGGCCGCGGTCGCCGTATAGAATCGGACGACCCGCATCACCGGACCATGTCGTGCCAAGCGCCATCCTCTGGTTGCCGTTCGCGGCCAGCGCGATCGTGTTCGCGCTCCACGCCCGCCGCCGCAACGTGGCCGCATGGCTGATGACCTGTACCGCGCTGGCCTGCCTGGCGCTGACGCTGGCGCTGTATCCATCGGTCGCGGACGGCGGCGTGGCGCGCTCCGCGTTCGCCTGGGCGCCGTCGCTGGGGCTCGCATTCGTCCTGCGCGTGGACGGCTTCGCCTGGCTGTTCATGGTGCTGGTGACCGGCATCGGCGCGCTGGTCGGCGTCTACGCCCGCTACTACATGCCGCCGGACGATCCGCTGTCGCGGTTCTACGGGCTGCTGCTGGCGTTCATGGGCGCGATGCTCGGCATCGTGATGTCGGGCAACGTGATCCAGCTGGTGTTCTTCTGGGAACTGACCAGCCTGTTCTCGTTCCTGCTGATCGGCTACTGGTACAACGGTTCGTCGGCGCGCGACGCGGCGCGGATGGCGCTGATCGTCACTTCCGGCGGCGGCCTGTGCCTGCTCGCCGGCGTGCTGCTGCTCGGCCACATCACCGGCAGCTACGACCTCGACGCGATCCTCGCCGCCGGCGACCTGGTCCGCGGCCACCGGCTGTACCTGCCGGCGCTGGTGCTGGTGCTGCTCGGCGCGCTGACCAAGAGCGCGCAGTTCCCGTTCCACTTCTGGCTGCCGCAGGCGATGTCGGCGCCGACGCCGGTCTCGGCCTACCTGCACTCGGCGACGATGGTGAAGGCCGGCGTGTTCCTGCTGGTGCGCTTCACGCCGGCGCTGGGCGGCACCCCGGAATGGTTCTGGATCGTCGGCGGCGCCGGGCTGGTGACGCTGGTATTGGGCGCGTACCAGGCGATCTTCCAGCACGACCTGAAGGCGGTGCTGGCGTACTCGACGCTCAGCCACCTCGGCCTGATCACCATGCTCGCCGGGATGGGCAGCGCGCTGGGCGTGGTCGCGGCGATCTTCCACATCGTCAACCACGCCACCTTCAAGGCGTCGCTGTTCATGGCGGCCGGCGCGGTGGACCACGAGGCCGGCACCCGCGACCTGCGCGCGCTCGGCGGCCTCGGCCGGGTGATGCCGATCACCGCGACCCTGGCGCTGGTCGCGACCGCGGCGATGGCGGGCGTGCCGCTGCTCAACGGCTTCCTGTCCAAGGAGATGTTCTTCGCCGAAGCGCTGGCCGCGCAACGCGGCCCGTTGTCGGGCATGGTTCCGGCGCTGGCGATCGCGGCCAGCGCGTTCGGCGTGGTGTATTCGCTGCGCTTCGCGCGCGGCGTGTTCTTCGGCCCGCTGCCGGCGGCGCTGCCGCGGCAGCCGCACGAACCGCCGCGCTGGATGCGGCTGCCGATCGGGTTGCTGGCGCTGGCCTGCCTGCTGGTCGGCATTTTCCCCGGGCGAGTGATCGGACCGCCGCTGGCCGCGGCCGCGCAATCGGTGCTCGGCGGCGACACGCCGTCCTACAGCCTCGCGGTCTGGCACGGATGGACGGCGCCGCTGCAGATGAGCTTCGTCGCGTTCGCGCTCGGCCTGGCGCTGTACGCGGCGATCCGGCACCGCGTCGACCGGCGCGAACGCGCGCCGCTGATCGGGCGCATCAGTGGGCGGCGGATCTTCGAGCGCGCGCTGTCGCTGCTCGCGGCCGAGCTGCCGGCGCGCCTTGCCGCGCGCCTGCAGGCCCGGCGCCTGCAATCGCAGTTGATGCTGATCGTGCTCGCCGCGCTGCTGGCCGGCGGACTGGCGGCGACGAGCGCGGCGTTCGAGGCGCCGGCGCTGCGGCGCGACGGCTTCGACCCGGCCTTCGCGCTGCTGTGGGTGCTGGGCGCGACCTGCGCGATCGGCGCCGCCGCCCAGGCCAAGTTCCACCGCCTCGCCGCGCTGATCCTCACCGGCGGCGCCGGGCTGGTGTCCTGCGTCAGCTTCGTCTGGCTGTCGGCGCCGGACCTGGCGGCGACCCAGCTGCTGGTGGAGGTGGTCACCACCATCCTGATCCTGCTCGGCCTGCGCTGGCTGCCCAAGCGCATCCAGGGCCTCTCCCCGGACGCGCCGTTGTCGCGCCTGAAACGCTGGCGCGACGCGCTGGTCGCTCTGGTGGCCGGCGCCGGCGTCGCCACCCTCGCCTACGCGGCGATGCTGCACCCGGTGCAGGACTCGGTCTCGGCCTTCTTCCTCGAGCGCTCGTACCTGGAGGGCGGCGGGCGCAACGTCGTCAACGTGATCCTGGTCGACTTCCGCGGCTTCGACACGCTGGGCGAGATCAGCGTGCTCGGCATCGTCGCGCTCACCGTCTTCGTGCTGCTGCGGCGCTTCCGCCCGGCCGCCGAAAGCATCCGCAACCTGCGCCGCCAGCGGCGGGACTCGCTGCAGGACGCCGCCGGCTCGGATCGGGTCGTCGACCAGTCCACCGCGGAATACCTGGCGATCCCCGGGCTGATCGTGCAGCTGATGTTCCCGGTGATCCTGCTGTTCGGCGCGCACCTGTTCCTGCGCGGGCACGACCTGCCGGGCGGCGGTTTCGCCGCGGGCATCACCGTGTCGGTGGCGCTGATCCTGATGTACATGGCGCGCGGCGCGCGCTGGGTCGAGGCGCACCTGCGGGTGCGGCCGCTGCGCTGGATGGGCGCCGGCCTGCTGCTCGCGGCGGGCACCGGGCTCGGGGCGCTGGCCTTCGGCCATCCGTTCCTGACCTCGCACTTCCGCTACGCCCCGCTGCCGCTGCTTGGCAAGATCCCGCTGGCCACGGCGGTGCTGTTCGACCTCGGCGTGTTCTGCCTGGTGGTCGGCGCGACCACCCTGATGCTGGTCGCGCTGGCGCACCAGTCGCTGCGACGCCCGCGCGTTGCCACGGTGGTCGCGGCCGACGGCAGCGTGCGCCCGGAAGGAGCCGGCTGATGGAACTGGTCCTGGCGCTCGCCATCGGCGTGCTGACCGCGTCCGGCGTGTGGCTGCTGCTGCGTCCGCGCACCTTCCAGGTGATCATCGGCCTGACCCTGTTCTCCTACGCGGTCAATCTCTTCATCTTCTCCACCGGCGGCCTGCGTACCGGCGCGGACCCGGTGCTGCGCGAGGTCGCCGGACGCATCGCCGCCTATGCCGACCCGTTGCCGCAGGCGCTGGTGCTGACCGCGATCGTGATCGGCTTCGCCACCACCGCGCTGTTCCTGGTCGTGCTGCTGACCTCGCGCGGCCTGACCGGCAACGACCACGTCGACGGCAAGGACGGCACGCCGTGAGCGCCCACCTGATCGTCGTGCCCATCGTGTTGCCGCTGCTCGCGGCCGCGCTCCAGTTGCTGGCCGGCGACCGACGCCAGCGGCTGGTGATGGCGCTCAGCCTGGCCTCGTGCGCCGGCCTGGTGGCGGTCGCGACGGCATTGGTGCTGGCCGCGACCGGGCAGGACGCCGGCGCCACGGCCACCACGGTGTACCGGCTCGGCGACTGGCCCGCGCGCTTCGGCATCGTGCTGGTGCTCGACCGGCTGTCGGCGCTGATGGTGCTGCTCACCGCGGTGGTGGCGCTGGCCGCGCTGCCGGCCGCGCTCGGCCGCTGGCAGCACCGCGGCAGCTATTTCCAGCCCCTGTTCCAGTTCCTGCTGATGGGGCTGAACGGCGCCTTCCTCACCGGCGACCTGTTCAACCTGTTCGTGTTCTTCGAAGTACTGCTGGCGGCGTCCTACGGTCTCGCGCTGCACGGTTCCGGCGCCCGCCGGGTGAGCGCGGGCCTGCACTACATCGCGGTCAACCTCACCGCCTCGATGCTGTTCCTGCTCGGCGTGAGCCTGATTTTCGGCGTCACCGGCACCCTCAACATGGCGGCGCTGGCCGAGCGGGTGCCGGCGCTGGCCGGCAACAGCCGCGCGCTGCTGCACGCCGGCGCGGCGATCCTCGCCATCGCGTTCCTGGTCAAGACCGCGATGTGGCCGCTGGGGTTCTGGCTGCCGCGGACCTACGCGGCGTCCGCGCCGGCGGTGGCGGCGATGTTCGCGCTGATGACCAAGGTCGGCGTGTACGTGCTGCTGCGCCTCGGGTTGCTGGTGTTCGGCGACGGGGCCGGGCCGGCATCGCGCCATTTCGGCAGCGACTGGCTGCTGTGGGGCGGCATCGCCACGATCGCCTTCGGCATCGTCGGCATGCTGGCCGCGCGCGACCTCGGCAAGCTGGCCGGCTACAACGTGCTGGTCTCCTCCGGCACCCTGCTCGGCGCGGTCGGCCTCCACCATCCGGCGGTGACCGCCGGGGCGCTGGCCTACCTCGTCGTGTCCACGCTGGGCATCGCCGCGTTGTTCCTGGTCGCGGGACTGGTTTCGGTGGAAAGCGACGAGGACGAGGACGACGCGCTGTCGCTGGAACCCTACGATCCGGCCGACGAGGCCCGCAGCCGGCTGTACGCCGACGAGGACGAGAGCCGCGTGGTGGTTCCCGCCCCGGTCGCGATGCTGGCGGTCAGCTTCGTCGCCTGCGCGCTGCTGCTGGCCGGGTTGCCGCCGCTGTCGGGCTTCCTCGCCAAGTTCGCGATGCTCGCGCCGATGCTGGAGGCGCCGGCGCGCCAGGGCGGCATGGTCCTGTTCGCGTCGGTGATCGCCGCGGGCTTCGTCACCGTGATCGCGATGTGCCGCGCCGGCATCCAGGTGTTCTGGGCCGAACCGGACCGCCGCTTCCCGCAGGCGCGGCTCACCGAGATCGGCGCGATCGTGCTGCTGCTGGGCCTGTGCCTGGCGCTGACCGTCGTCGTCGACGGGCCCTTGCGCTTCCTCGGCGAGGCCGCGCGCCAGCTGCACGCCCCGGCGAACTACGTGCGGGGCGTGCTGCACGCGCCGGAGGCGGCGCCGTGAGCCGCGGGCTGCGCGCGCGGCTGCTGCCCCATCCGCTGCTGTCGGCGGTGCTGGCGCTGACCTGGCTGCTGCTGAACCAGAGCCTCGCGCCGGGCACCATCCTGCTCGGCACGCTGCTGGCGATCGCGCTGGGCAAGGTCTTCGGCCGCCTGCATCCGCCCAAGGCGCGGGCGCGCAGGCCGCTGCTCGCGCTGCGCCTGCTGTTGCGCGTGCTGCACGACATCGCGCGCTCGAACATGGCGGTGGCGCGGCTGATCCTCGGCGGCGCGCGACCGGCCAATTCCGGCTTCGTCGCGATCCCGCTCACCCTCACCGACCGCTACGGCCTGGCCGTGCTGGCCTGCATCATCACCTCGACGCCCGGCACCGTCTGGGTCAGCCACGATCCCGAGGAACGGCGGCTGCTGATCCACGTGCTCGACCTGGTCGACGAGGAGGGCTGGATCCGCTCGATCCAGCAACGCTACGAGCGTCCACTGCTGGAGATCTTCGAATGAGCCATGCCCTGCTCGCCGCCGCGATCGTCCTGGCCCAGGTCCTGCTGCTGCTGGCGATGGGGTGCTCGCTGGTGCGCATGCTGCGCGGGCCGCGCGCGCAGGACCGGGCGCTGGCGCTGGACGCGCTGTACGTCAACGCGATGATCCTGCTGCTCACGATCGGCATCCGTACCGGCAGCGTGCTGTATTTCGAGGCCGGCCTGATCATCGCCCTGCTCGGCTTCGCCAGCACGATGGCCATGTCGAAGTTCCTGATGCGCGGGGAGGTGATCGAATGAACCACCTCGACGCGCTGCCGCCGTGGGCGGCGATCGTGGTCGCGGTGCTGGTGGTCGCCGGCGCGCTGCTGGCCTTCATCGGCTCGCTCGGACTGCTGCGCCTGCGCAACTTCTACCAGCGCGTGCACGCGCCCACGCTCGGCACCACGCTGGGCACCTTCCTGGTGCTGGCCGCTTCGATCACCTGTTATTCGGTGCTGGACCAGCGCCCGGTCTTCCACGAGATCCTGATCGGCGCGTTCCTCACCGCGACCACGCCGATCACACTGATGCTGCTGGTGCGCGCCGCGCTGTACCGCGACCGCGAGGAAGGCTCCGACGCGGTCCCGCGGGCGCCGGACCGCGAGCGGGGCTGATCGCTCAGTCCAGCACCATGATCCCGTCCACCTCGAACGCGGCACCGCGCGGCAGCGCCGCGGCCTGGATGGTGGAGCGCGCCGGGTACGGCTGGCTGAAATATTCGGCCATCACCGCGTTGACGCGGGCGAAGTCGGCCAGGTCGGTGAGGTAGAGGCCGAGCCGCACGACGCGGTCGAACGAGCCGCCGGCCGCCTCGCACACCGCGCGCAGGTTCTCGAAGGCGCGCCGCGCCTGCGCCTCGATGTCACCCTCCACCATCTGCCCGGTTTCCGGCACCAGCGGCGTCTGCCCGGACAGGTAGACGGTGTTGCCGGCGCGGATCGCCTGCGAATAGGGGCCGATGGCGGCGGGGGCGTGGTCGCTGTGGATGGGCTGGCGCATGTCGGGATCCGCGAAGGTGGGGACGCGCGAATCGTAAAGGCAAACCGGCCGTCGCGCCGCGCGGCGCCCTACAGCCGCTGCACCCCGTGCACCACGCCGAGCCGGCGCACGCGGCGGATGACGTCGGCCATGTGCTTGCGGTCGCGCACCGCGATCGAGAAGCGGATCGCGGCGATGTTGCTGTCGCGTTCGAGGTACTCCACGCCGTCGATGTTGGATTCGGCCTCGGCGATCGCCGCGGCGACCTGCGCGAGCACGCCGGGCCGGTTCTCGACCTC
The DNA here is from genome assembly GCA_035686325.1 of Lysobacteraceae bacterium. Classification (GTDB taxonomy): domain Bacteria; phylum Pseudomonadota; class Gammaproteobacteria; order Xanthomonadales; family Xanthomonadaceae; genus JABFWF01. Next base: position 3,432 of record DASRZN010000317.1, on the reverse strand, counting down.
GATCGCCAGCGCGGCACGGAAGTCGCCGGACACCTCGCGGTCCCAGCCGATCGGCACCCAGCGCTCGGGCGACTTGCGGTAGTCGGCGACGTTCGGGCATTCCATCCGGTGCACGACAAGGCCGCGGCCGGTCGTGTGGTAGCCCATGATCTCGTCGCCCGGGATCGGCATGCAGCAGTTGGCGAAGGTGATCACGCCGCGCTCGTGGCCGGTGATCAGGATTCGCTCGCCCGGCGCGCGCGGTTCCAACCTGGCCCGCTGCGGCTCCTGCCCGGACGCCTTGCCCGCCTGCGCCAGCGCCTGCGCGACCTGCGACGGCATCCGGTTGCCGAGCGCGATGTCGGCCAGCAGCGCCTCCAGGCGCGGATAGCGGTGCTCGGCGAGGAAGGCGTCCAGCTGCGCCGCCGGCAGCCGGTCGAGCGAGGTGCCCAGGCCTTCCAGCGCGCGGTCGAGCATGCGGTGGCCGAGCTGGACCGCGTCCTCGTGCTCGAGGTGCTTGAGCTGGTGGCGGATCGCGGTGCGCGCCTTGCCGGTGACCACGAACTCCAGCCACTGCGGCTGCGGCGCCGCCGACGGCGCGGTGATCACCTCGACCTTCTGCCCGCTCGCGAGCTTGGTGCGCAGCGGCACCAGCCGCTTGTCCACGCGCGCGGCGACCGCGTGGTTGCCGAGGTCGGTGTGCACCGAATAGGCGAAGTCGAGCGCGGTCGCGTTGCGCGGAAGGGCGAGGATGTCGCCCTTGGGGGTGAACAGGTAGACCTCGTCGGGGAACAGGTCGACCTTGACGTTCTCGAGGAATTCCAGCGACGAGCCGGTCGCGCGCTGGCTCTCCAGCAGGTTGCTGATCCACGACTGCGCGCGGCTCTGCGCGCTGGTGGTCGCGCCGCCGTGCTTGTAGGCCCAGTGCGCGGCGATCCCGCGCTCGGCGATCAGGTCCATCTCCTCGGTGCGGATCTGGACCTCGATCGGCGAGCCATAGGGACCGAACAGCACGGTGTGCAGCGACTGGTAGCCGTTCGCCTTGGGGATCGCGATGAAGTCGCGGAAGCGCCCGTCCAGCGGCTTGAACGCCGAATGCACCACGCCCAGCGCGTGGTAGCACTCCGGCACCGCGCGCAGCACGATGCGGAAGCCGAACACGTCCATCACCTGGTCGAAGGATTTCCCCTCGCCGCGCATCTTGTTGTAGATGCTCCAGGGCGACTTCACCCGCCCGACCAGCCGGTACTGCAGCCCTTCCTTGGTCAGCCGCTGGGCGAGCTGCGCCTCGATCCGCGCCAGCGCCTCGCGGCGCAGCAGCGGCTGGGTGCGGATGCGCTTCTCCAGCACCGCGTGCCGCCACGGATACAGGCCGCGGAAGCCGAGGTCCTGCAGTTCCGCCTTGAACAGGTTCATGCCCAGGCGCTGCGCGATCGGGGCGTGGATCTCCAGCGTCTCGCGGGCGATGCGCACGCGCGCCTCGGGCGTCTGCGCGCCGAGGGTGCGCATGTTGTGCAGGCGGTCGGCGAGCTTGATCAGGATCACCCGCAGGTCGCGCGCCATCGCCAGCAGCATCTTGCGGAAGCTCTCCGCCGCGGCCTCCTGGCGGTCGGCGAACTGCAGCTTGTCCAGCTTGGTGACGCCGTCGACCAGCTCGGCGACGGTCTCGCCGAATTCGCTGGCGATGGCCTCGCGGCAGAGCGGGGTGTCCTCCAGGGTGTCGTGCAGGATCGCCGCGACCAGGGTCTCGACGTCCACCCGCTGCTCGGCGAGCACCGCGGCGACCGCGACCGGGTGGGTGATGTAGGGCTCGCCGGAGCGCCGGGTCTGGCCGGCGTGGGCGGCGGCGCCGACCGCCCAGGCGCGGCGCAGCAGGCGCTGCTGCTCGGCCGGCAGGTAGGCGGTGGCCCGCTGCAACGCGCGCATGTAGTCCGGCAGCGCCTCCTCGGGAGGCGCCGGAATGGCCGCGAGCGCGTGGGCAGGGTCGCCGGACGTCATGCCGCCAGCGTACGGCGGGACGGGCGAATCGGGAATAGCGGCGCCGCAAACGACGAAGCCCCGCGCTGGGCGGGGCTTGCGGGGGGACCGTGCGGGCGGTCCGGCAACCGCGCGCGGACGTCAGTCGTCGTTCTTGGACATGTCGTCGTCGGCGACCACCTCGGCGGCGGCCCACTCCAGCGCCTCGCGCTCCTTGCGCTCGCGCTCGGCCTTCTCGACGGCCTCGACGTAGTCGTTGTCGATGCGGCGGGCGGCGATCTCGCGCAGCGCCAGCACGGTCGGCTTGTCGTTGGCCTCGCCGTTGTCGATCTGCGGCTCGACGCCGTTGGCGAGCTGGCGCGCGCGCTTGGCGGCCATCATGACGAGCTCGAAGCGGTTGTCGACCACCTGCAGGCAATCTTCGACGGTAATGCGGGCCATGCGGACTCCCGGACGGGCCGGCGGCCTGTCCTGACTGGAACGGAAGGGGGTGCGCATTGTAGGGGCGGCCGCCGGGCCAGGCAAGCCTTCCGTTATGAATCAGTCGGTTAGCTTGTGCCCCCTCCCCCGCTTGCGGGGGAGGGCTGGGGTGGGGGTGAGTCGGTCGCAACAGCGGCACCCCTCACCCTCGCGCTCTCCCGCAGGCGGGGGAGGTGACCGAGGCAGGCGGACCCCTCAGTCCCCGTCCAGCAGGGTCGCGATCAGTCCCGCGTGCCGCCCCGCCTGCACCTCCCGGCGCAGCCGGCTGGCGGCGAAGATCGCGCACAACTCGCCGACCGCGGTGGCGAAGTCCTCGTTGACCACGACGTAGTCGAACTCGTCGTAGTGCGACATCTCCTCGCGCGCGGCGGCCAACCGGCGGGCGATCACCTGCTCGCTGTCCTGCCCGCGCGCGCGCATGCGCTGCTCCAGCGCCTGCCGCGACGGCGGCAGGATGAATACGCCCACCGCGCCGGGGATCTTCGCCCGCACCTGGCGCGCGCCTTGCCAGTCGATCTCCAGCAGCACGTCGCGCCCGGCCGCCAGCAGCGGCTCCACCGACTGCCGCGCGGTGCCCTTCCAGTCGCCGTGCACGCGCGCGTGCTCGAAGAAGTCGCCGGCGGCGACCATGCGTTCGAACTCGGCGGCGCTGACGAAGTTGTAGTGCTCGGCGTGCCGCTCGCCCGGCCGCGGCGGGCGCGAGGTGAACGAGATCGACAGGCTGATGTTGGGGTCGCGCGCGAGGCAGGCGTTGACCAGGCTCGACTTTCCGGCGCCGGACGGGGCCGCGACGATGAACAGGGTTCCGGTCATGGGCGGCGGCGTCATTCGATGTTCTGGATCTGCTCGCGGACCTGGTCGATCAGCACCTTCAACTCGATCGCCGCCTGCGAGGTGCGCGCGTCCACCGACTTGGAACCCAGGGTGTTGGCCTCGCGGTTGAACTCCTGCAGCAGGAAATCCAGGCGCCGGCCGACCGGCTCGCGCGTGCCGAGC
>DASRZN010000316.1:0-3367 GCA_035686325.1 Lysobacteraceae bacterium | reverse complement strand
GCCAGCCACGCGGTGAGGGACAGCGCGAGAAAGATCGCCGCCGGATCGTTGCTGCCGGATTCGAGTTCGAGCGTGGACGCCGAGCGCCGCTCCAGGTGCAGGCCGTTGGCGCGCAGCAGGAAGAACACCGCGGCGGCGTCGGTGGAGGACACGATCGTGCCGAGCAGCAGCGCCTGCAGCGTCGGCAGGTCGAGCAGCTTGGACGCCGCCAGCGCGGTCAGTCCGGCGGTGAGGGCCACGCCGACGCTGGCCAGCAGCAGGGACGGCGCGACCACGCCGCGCACCTGTTCGGCGCGCGTGCGCAGGCCGCCGTCGAACAGGATCACCGCCAGCGCCAGCGAACCGATCAGGAAGGTGAAGCGGGTGTCGGAATAGCGGATCCCGACCGGCCCGTCCTCGCCGAGCAGCAGGCCGAGCACCAGGAACACCAGCAGCAACGGCGTGCCGAAACGGCGCGCGACCAGCGACGACGCGATCCCGGCCAGCACCAGCAAGGCGCCGCCGAGCAGGGTCAGGTCGATCGCGCGCAGGCTTTCCAAGCGGCGCTCCGGGACGGATTCCCCGATGCTAGCAAGGGGCGGTTGACGCTTTTCACCTCTCCCAAGCCTTCGCCCGGCGCTGTTTCTGCTGCCCCCTACCGCTGGCGGGAGAGGGGGCAGCGCGGCGGAGTTGCCGTCACCTCTCCCGCGTGCGGGAGAGGTCGAGCGCGCAGCGCGAGGACCGACTCACCCGCCCCCAACCCTCCCCGCTCCGCGGGAGGCAGCAGGACTTCAGCGACGACGCGGCCAGGCCGCGAGCAGGGCCCACAGGCCGCCGAGCGCCGCGATCCACACCGTCGCCGGCACCCCCAGCAGGCGCGCGCCGCCGGCGTCCAGCGCGTACAGCACCGCGGCGGCGATCAGCAGGCCGGTGCCGAGGATCGCCGCGATCACGCGCCGCTGCGCGCCGCGCAGGATGCGGTTGAGTTCGGCGAAATCGGCCGAGCGCAGGCGCACCTCGTGCCGGCCCTCGACCTGCTGGCTCAGCCAGGCGTGCAGCAGGCGCGGCATGTCCGGGGCCTGGGTGACCAGCTCCGGCAGCCGCTTGCGGAACTCGCCCGCCAGCCGGCGCGGGCTGTAGCGTTCGACCAGGATCTTCTCGAGCACCGGCCGCGCGACCGCCCAGATGTCGATGCGCGGATCCAGCAGGCGGCCGATGCCCTCGATGTTGAGCAGGGTCTTCTGCAGCAGGATCAGTTGCGGCTGCAAGGTCAGCTCGTAGCGCTGCGCGGTGCGGAACAGCTTGAGCAGCACCTCGGCGAGCGAGATCTCCGACAGCGGGCGGGTGAAGTACGGCTCGCACACCGCGCGCGCCGCCGCCTCGAGCTCGTCGATGCGGATGTGCGCCGGCATCCAGCCGGCCTGCACGTGCAGTTCCGCCATCCGGCGGTAATCGCGATTGAAGATCGCCATGAAGTTCTCGGCGAGGTAGAACTGGTCCTCGTCCGAGAGCTGGCCCATGATCCCGAAGTCGAGCGCGATGAAGCGCGGGTCGGCCTTGCGCGCGGGATCGGCGTCGACCCAGATGTTGCCGGCGTGGGCGTCGGCGTGGAAGAAGTTGTCGCGGAACACCTGGGTGTAGAACACCCGCACGCCCTTCGCCGCGAGCGCCTTGCGGTCGATGCCGGCGGCGTCGAGCGCGGCGATGTCGTCGGACGGGATGCCGTGCACGCGCTCCATGGTCAGCGCGCGCTCGCCGGTGTGCGACCAGATCACCTCGGGCACGTACAGGTCGGGCGAATCCAGCCAGAAGCGGCGCAGCACGCTGGCGTTCGCGCCCTCGCGCTGCAGGTCGAGCTCGGCGGCGAGGGTGTTCTCGATCTCGGCGACGATCGCGCGCGGGCGGATCTTGTCGGCGGCAGGATGGGTGCGGTCCACCAGCGCGGCGACCGACTTCAGCAGCGCGACGTCGGCCGCGATCTGCGCCTCGATGCCGGGCCGCAACACCTTCACCACCACTTGGCGCGGGGCGCCGCCGTCGACCGCCGGCAGGGTCGCCGCGTGCACCTGCGCGATCGAAGCGGACGCGAGTGGGGTGGTGTCGAAGCTGGCGAAGGCGGCGGCGACCGGGCGCCCCAGCGCCTGTTCGACGATCCGGCGCGCGGCGTCGCCGTCGAACGGCGCGACCCGGTCCTGCAGCAGCGCGAGTTCCCCGGCGACGTCGGGCGGCACCAGGTCGCGGCGGGTCGAGAGGATCTGCCCGAACTTGACGAAGATCGGCCCGAGTTCCTGCAGCGCCAGCCGCAGCCGCGCGCCGCGCGACTGCGCGGCGATCTGCTGCGAGGCGCGCGGCACGAACGGCCGCATGAGCTTCAGCCAGCGCTCGGCGGCGGTGCCGTCGAGCAGCGCGTCCAGCCGGTAGCGCAGCAGCACGCGGCCGATGCGGACGGCGCGCAGGACGGGTTTCATCCGCGCGCCCCGGCCAGCCGGGCGACGCGCGCGGCCAGCCGCTCGACGTCGTCGCGCAGGGTGTCCACGTCGTCGTGGAAGGCCTGCAGCTCGGCCTTGCCGACGATGTCGCCGCTCTCCTCGGTGAGGTATTCGGCGCCGCTTTCGGCCAGCGCGCGGCCGGTGTCGCGCGCCTGCCGCAACGCCGCGGCCAGCGCCTGCGCGACCTGCACGCCGAGGATGTCGCCGAACACGCGCACGAAGGGCAGCTGCCAGTCGGGATCGAAGCGCTCGGCCAGGCGCTGCAGGCGGCGGGCCAGTTCGACGTCGCCCGAGACCCGGATCCGGCCGACCGGCGGCGCGTCGTCGCGGCGCAGGAACGGCAGCTGGGCGAGCAGGCCGCCTAGGGTGGTGCGCACGCCGAGGTCGGGTTCGCCTGCGTCCTCCACCGGGCCGACCGCGAGCCGCTCGCCGTCCACCCGCACCTGCAGCGCCAGCGGCGGCAGTGCCTGGCGGGCGGCATCGAGCTGCAGCACGATGCGCTGGCCGTCCAGGCCGCGCAGGGCGGCGCGGGTGTCGGGGTCCAGGGCGAGCGCCTGGTTGAGCGCCAGCTCCAGCGCGCGACCGGCGGGCACTTTCCAGTTGAAGGGGAAGGCGGGCATCGCGGCATTCTAGCGGGGCGCGCGCGCAGCGCCGCTCAACGTAAGGCAACGCTCCAGTGGAAATGGGTGGGCGCGCGCGACCGCCAAAAAGCGGCGGGGGCCCGCGCCCGGGAGGGCGGGGGTATTGCTTTTCCCTTAGCTGGGACGCCGCTGCGCGGCTCCCCCGGCCCGGCGCAGCGCGCCGGGCGTTCGCACGGGCGCGCGGCAGTGCCGCGCAAGCGGCCCGTGCTCACCCATGCCCAGATGCGGGCGCGCGCCATCCATGGCGCGCTGACGCAA
>DASRZN010000315.1:0-5584 GCA_035686325.1 Lysobacteraceae bacterium | reverse complement strand
TGAGTCGCCGGCCAGCGACGCCCCGCGACTGCCGCGCGACGGCACCGTGCTCGGCTTCGACGTCGGCGCGCGCCGGATCGGGGTGGCGGTCGGCAGCGCGTTCGGCCACGGCGCGCGTGCGCTGGCGGTGGTGGACGTGCGCGAGGGCCAGCCCGACTGGCCGCTGGTCGACCGCCTGCAGCGCGAATGGCGGCCGCACGGCTTCGTCGTCGGCGACCCGATGACGCTGGACGGCGGCGACCAGCCGATCCGCCGCTTCGCCCACGCCTTCGCCCGCCAGCTGCGCGAGCGCTACCGCCTGCCGGTGGCGCTGGTGGACGAGCGGTCCAGCTCGATCGAGGCCGCGCAGCGCTTCGCCGCCGACCGCGCCGAAGGCCGGCGCAAGCGCCGCGACGCTGCGGTGCTCGACGCGGTCGCCGCGGCGGTCATCGTCGAACGCTGGCTGGCCGCGCCGCAGGACGCGCAACCGCTTCCCTGATCCTTCCTTCGAATCCCCGGACCATGCAACTCGACCCACACGGACGCCTGCGCCACCTGCTCACCCTCGAAGGCCTGCCGCGCGCGACCCTGCTGCGCCTGCTCGACCGCGCCCAGGAACTGCTGCCGCATGCGCACGGCGGCAGCGACCTGCGCGGCGTGCTCGCTGGCAAGGCGGTGTGCACGCTGTTCTTCGAGCCGTCCACCCGCACCCGCTCGAGCTTCCTGCTGGCGGCGCAGCGACTCGGCGCGGATACCCTGGTGTTCGACGCGTCCACCTCGTCGACCAGCAAAGGCGAGACCGCGACCGACACCCTGAAGACGATCGAGGCGATGGGCGTGCAGGGCTTCGTCGTCCGCCACAAGGTCGATGGCGCGGTGGCGGCCCTGGCCGAAGTCGCCGCGCCGGGCACTGCGTTGCTCAACGCCGGCGACGGCCGCAGCGCGCACCCGACCCAGGCCCTGCTCGACATGCTGACCCTGCGCCAGGCCAGGGGCGACGACTTTTCCCGCCTGAAGGTGCTGATCGTCGGCGACGTGCGCCATTCGCGGGTCGCGCGCTCCGACCTGCATGCGCTGCGCACGCTGGGCGTGGGCGAGATCCGCGTGTGCGGGCCGGCGTCGCTGCTTCCGCAGGACGACACCCTGGCCGGCTGCGTCGTCGGCGACGACTTCGACGCGCTGCTGGAAGGCGTCGACGCGGTGATGATGCTGCGCCTGCAGCGCGAGCGGATGGTCGAGGGCCTGGTGAGCTCGCTAGACGACTACCACGCCGACTATGGCCTGACCGCGGGGCGCCTGCGCCGCGCCGCGCCGGACGCGGTGGTGCTGCATCCGGGGCCGATGAACCGCGGGGTGGAGATTACCGACGAGGTCGCCGATGGCGCGCAGTCGCTGATCCTGCGCCAGGTGGCCAACGGCGTCGCCGTGCGGATGGCGGTGCTGGAGGCGCTACTGGCCTGAGCGGCGGCGCCGGCGGGGTTGCCGGCGCCGCGCGCGGAGGTCAGCCCGCGTCGGCCTGCATGGCCTTGATCTTCGCCCCGATCTCGTCCTTGTGCTCCTGCACGAAGCGGACGTGCTGGTTGTCCTTCAGCTCCGGCGGCAACTCCTTGATCGCGCCGGCCTCGAGCATGCCCACGGCGAACAGCGCGCCGGTCACCGCCTCGGAGGTCATCGCGTAGTCGCGGGTCGACAGGCCCGCGTCGCGGATCGCGGCGACGACCTTGGGCAGCGAGTCCAGTCGGGCGACGTAGGCATCGGTGCCCTCGCTCGCGTCCATCGCGGTCGCGTCTTCCAGCGCCGGATCCTGCTTGACCAGTCCGGCGATGTTGCGGGTCGCCGCCAGCCAGCGGTCCACGCCGTCCATCGTCAGTTCGAAGCCGGCGGTGTTGGCGGCTGGCGCGGCTTCCTGCGTTTCGGGGCCGGCGGCGGTCGCCGGCGACTCGGCCGCGGGCGTGCTCGCGGTGGCGGCGTCGGTGGCGGGCGCGTCCTGGCCGTTGCAGGCGGCGAGGGCGAGGGCGAGGGCGAGGAGCGGCAGGGTGAGGCGTGCGATGCGCATGGACTCTTCCGGTCGGGAGGAAAGGGCGGCGCTTGGCCGTGCGGAAAAAGACGCGAAAAGCGCTTCCATCAGGACGCGCGCTGCGCGTGTGGAATGGTGCGCGCTAGCCGAGCAGCAACAGCGTGGCCAGGCCGAGGAAGGTGAAGAACCCCATCACGTCGGTCACCGTGGTGAGGAAGATGCTGCTGGCCAGCGCAGGATCGTAGCCGAAGCGCTTGATCGTCACCGGTACCAGCACGCCGGCGAGCGCGGCGAACAGCAGGTTGAGGGTGAGCGCGGTCGCGATCACCAGCGACAGGCCGATGTTGTGGAACCACACCAGCACGATCGCCGCCAGCACCAGCCCCAGCGCGAGGCCGTTGAGCAGGGCGACGCGCACTTCCTTCCACAGCAGCGTGCGGATGTTGGACGCGCCGACCTGGCCGAGCGCGAGGCCGCGCACCATCAGCGCCAGCACCTGGGTGCCGGCGTTGCCGCCCATGCCGGCGACGATCGGCATCAGCACCGCGAGCGCGACCAGCTGCTCGATCGTGCCCTCGAACTCGCCGACGACCTTGGCGGCGAGGAAGGCGGTGGCGAGGTTGATCGACAGCCAGATCAGCCGCCGCCGCATCGCGCGCCAGACCGGGCTGAACAGGTCCTCTTCCTCGTCCAGGCCGGCCGCGCCCAGGGCCTGGTGCTCGGCCTGTTCGCGGATGATGTCGACGACGTCGTCGATGGTGATGCGACCCAGCAGGATGTTGCTCTCGTCCACCACCGGCGCGCTGATCCAGTCGTGGTCGGAGAACTGGCGGGCGACGCTGCCCTCGGTCTCCTCGACCCGGATCGCCGGCTGCTCGTCGTCCATCAGCTGGTTGACCGGCGTGTTCGGCTCGCTGGTCAGCAACGCCTGCAGCGCGATCCGCCCGAGGTACTGGTGGCGGCGGCTGACGACATACAGGTGGTCGGTGTGGTCGGGCAGCTCGCCGCGCAGGCGCAGGTAACGCAGCACGACGTCCACCGTGGTGTCGGCGCGCACCGTCACCACGTCCGGGTTCATCAGGCGGCCCGCGGTGTCCTCGTCGTAGGACAGCACCTGTTCCAGGCGCTCGCGGTTGTCGCGGTCCATCGACTTCAGGACCTCGTCGAGCACGGTGTCCGGCAGGTCCTCCACCAGGTCGGCGAGGTCGTCGATGTCGAGGTCCTCGACCGCGGCGACGATCTCGTCCGGGTCCATGTCCGCGATCAGGCCCTCGCGCACCTCGTCGCCGACGTGCAGCAGCACCTCGCCGTCGTCCTCGGGGTCGACCAGGCCCCACACCACGGTGCGCTGCGCGGGCGGCAGCGACTCGAGCAGGTTGCCGATCTCGGCGGGCGCGAGCGTGTTGACCAGCCGCCGCACGGGGCCGAGGCGGCCGCTGTCGAGCGCGTCGGAGAGCAGACGCAGCTGGCGCGCGGTCTTGTCGTGGCGGACGGCTTCGGCCATGCCGGATTTCCCGGTTGAGCGGGTCGCGGCCACGAATGGCGCGACAGGGTCAGGCGTTCATGCGCGCATTATCGCCCGTGGTGCGCGCGTTTGCCCACCCTCGCCGATCGCAGCGTGGCGGTCGCGTGAGCGGACGCGCCGCCAGGCGCGGCGGCAACCCTCAGCCGGCCGCGGCCAGGCGCGCGAGGTCGTCGGCCTGCTGCTCGCGCGCGAGCCGCTCGACCAGCGCGTCGAGGTTGCCTTCGAGCACGTTCGGCAGGTCGTACAGGGTCAGGCCCTCGACCCGGTGGTCGGTGATCCGGCCCTGCGGGTAGTTGTAGGTGCGGATGCGCTGGCTGCGGTCGCCGCTGCCGACCTGCAGCTTGCGGTCCGCCGCCTGCGCGGCGGCGCGGCGTTCGATCTCCGCTTCCACCAGCATCGCGCGCAGGCGCTTCATCGCCTTGTCGCGGTTGGCGTGCTGGCTGCGCTCGGTCTGCGACTCGACCACGATGCCGCTGGGCAGGTGGGTGATGCGGATCGCCGACTCGGTCTTGTTGACGTGCTGGCCGCCGGCGCCGGAGGAGCGGTAGGTGTCCACCTTGAGGTCGGCGGGGTTGATCTCGACGGCGACGTCGCTCGCGTCCTCGGCGATGATCGCGACGGTCGCCGCGGAGGTGTGGATGCGGCCCTGCGACTCGGTCTCCGGCACGCGCTGCACGCGGTGCGTGCCCGACTCGAACTTGAGCTTCGAGTACGCGCCGCGGCCCTCGACCCGGGCGACGACTTCCTTGTAGCCGCCGTGCTCGCCGGGGCTGGCCGACTCGACCTCCACCCGCCAGCCCTGCCGCTCGGCGTAGCGCGCATACATGCGGAACAGGTCGCCGGCGAAGATCGCCGCCTCGTCGCCGCCGGTGCCGGCGCGCACTTCCAGGTAGAGGTTGCCTTCGTCGCGCGGATCCTTCGGCACCAGTCCGGCCATCAGCTCGGTTTCGAGGTCGACGAGCCGCGCCTGCGCGGCCGCGATCTCCTCCTCGGCCAGTTCGCGCAGTTCGGGGTCGGCGCGCATCGCCGCGGCCGCGGCGAGGTCGCGGCGCGCCCGCGCCTCCTCGGCGAAGGCGTGCGCGACCGGCTCGAGCTGGGCGAATTCGCGCGAGAGGTTGCGGAAGCGGTCGTTGTCGGCGAGCACCGCGGGATCGGCGAGCAGGCGCTCAAGCTCCTCGCGGCGTTCGACCAGCGCTTCCAGCTTGCGGCGCAGGGCAGGGGTCATGGAATGGACTCGCGGGACGAAGGGAAACGTAACAGCGGGGAGCGCGCGAGCGTCGCTAAGGATGCCCCGCCGTGTCGTCCGCTTCGTCGCCCGCCGCCTGCGTCCGGCCGGCGTCGTCCGCCGGGAACAGCTTTTCCGCCGCGCGCACCAGCTCCGCGTCGCCGTGCATCGCCGCCTGCCGCAGGGCGGCCGTCGGCGCGTGCAGCAAACGGTTGGTCAGGGTGTGGGCGAGGAATTTGAGCACGGCCTGCGGGTCGTGGCCGCTGGCGAGCTGCTGGCGCGCGCGCGCCAGCACCACGTCGCGCGCGTGCTCGCCGTGCGCGCGCAGGCGGCGCAGCGGTTCGGCGTGGCGGCTGGCGAGCAGGGACTCGCGGAAACGGGCGACCTGCAGGTCGACGATCGCTTCCGCGGCGTCGGCGGCCTCGCGCCGGCTGCGGCGGTTGTCCTCGACCACCTTCTCGAGGTCGTCGACGGTGTACAGGAAGACGTCGCCCAGCTCGGCCACGTCGGCCGCGATGTCCCGCGGCACCGCGAGGTCGAGCAGCAGCATCGGCCGGTGCTTGCGGCTGGCGAGCGCGGCCGCGACCTGCGCGCGTCGCAGGATCGGCTCGCGACTGGCGGTCGCCGAGAACACGATGTCGGCTTCGCCGAGGTGGCGGTCGAGCTCGCCCAGCGGCAGGGCGACGCCGCCGTGGCGGCTCGCGAGGTCCTGCGCGTGGGCCAGGGTGCGGTTGGCGACCAGCAGGCGCTTGACCTGGGACTGCACGAGGTGGCGCGCGACCAGCTCGATGGTCTCGCCGGCGCCGACCAGCAGCACCACCGAATCCTGCGGACGTGC
>DASRZN010000314.1:0-6787 GCA_035686325.1 Lysobacteraceae bacterium | reverse complement strand
CTGATCGCCGGGCTCGGCCTGCCGGTGTGGGCGCAGCCGCGGCCCAAGCCGGTGCTGTGGCTGGCGATCGACGACGGCAGCGGCGCGCGCCTGGTCGGCGTGGGCAAGTCGGCCGCCGCGCGCTCGGTGCTCGACCGCGCGCAGGACCGCGGCTACCGCCTCGGCCTGCCGACCGGCACCGCCGCCGAGCAGGCCGCGGTCGGCGCGATCTGGCGCGGGGACACCAGCGTGATCACCCGCCTGTCGGCGCGCTACCAGCCGCCGATGCAGCTGATCGGCAAGCTGTACCGCGGCGGCGACGGCTGGATTGCCGACTGGATCTTCGTCGACCACGGCCGGGTGCTGTCGCGCTGGACCAGCAGCGACCGCGACGCGCGGCGGGCGATGGCCGCGGGCGCCGACGGCGCGGCCGACGCACTGGTCGCGCGCTACGCCAAGGCACCGGTGCTCGGACCGCCGGGGCAGTACAGGGTGGTGTTCACCGGGGTGCACGGCAGTGCCGGCTACATGCGCCTGGCCGGTTACCTGGAGGAACTGCCGGTCGTGCGCGGCATCACCCCGCTGCGGGCGACGCCGGACCAGCTGGAAGTGCAGCTCGACCTCGCCAGCGGCCTGGAGGGTTTCCGCCGCCTGCTGGACGAGGACGTGCTCGAGGACACCGGCGCGGTCGAGCCGGCCACCTTCCGCCTGCGCTGAGGCCGCCAGTGAGCGAACCCGAAACCGCCATCGCGACCTTCCTGCGCCGCCTGCAGTGGGGCCTGCTCGCGCTCGCCGCCGCCTGGGTGCTGTGGCTGCTGGCGCCGGTGCTGACGCCGTTCGCGCTGGCGGCGCTGCTCGGCTGGCTGGGCGACCCGCTGGTCGACCGGCTGCAGCAGCGGCTGCCGCGCAACAGCGCGGTGATCGTCGTGTTCGTGGTGATGGCGACGGTGGCGCTGCTGGCGATCCTGCTGCTGGTGCCGCTGCTGCAGCGGCAGATCGCGACCCTGGTCGCGTCGCTGCCGCAGTACCGCGAGTGGTTCACCGGCACCGCGCTGCCCTGGGTGGAGCGGCAGACCGGCCTGCAGTTCGTCGACTGGCTGGATCCGCAGCGGCTGTTCGACCTGGTCCGCCAGCACTGGCAGGAAGCCGGCGGCGCGGCGGCGACCGTGCTTGGCTACCTGTCGCGCTCGGGCTTCGCCCTGCTCGGCTGGATCGCCAACCTGGTGCTGCTGCCGGTGCTGACCTTCTTCTTCCTGCGCGACTGGGACGTGTTCGTCGAGCGCGTCGCCGCGCTGGTGCCGCGCGACCACGCCGGCACCGTGTCGCGCCTGGCGCGCGAGTCCAGCGACGTGCTCGGCGGCTTCCTGCGCGGGCAGCTGCTGGTGATGCTGATCCTCGGCGTGCTGTACGCCGCCGGGCTGTGGGCGATCGGCCTCGACCTCGGCATCCTGATCGGCCTGATCGGCGGCCTGCTGACCTTCGTGCCCTACCTCGGGCCGGCGTCGGTGGTGGTGTTCGGCGGGCTGGCGGCGCTGGCGCAACACGGCGACTGGCAGCACCTGGTCGGGGTGGGCGTGGTGTTCGGGGTCGGCCAGGTGATCGAGAGTTACTGGCTCACGCCCAAGCTGGTCGGCGACCGCATCGGCCTGCATCCGGTCGCGGTGATCTTCGCGGTGCTCGCCGGCGGCCAGCTGTTCGGCTTCCTCGGCATGCTGCTGGCGCTGCCGGTGGCGGCCGTGGCCAACGTGCTGTTGCGCTACGCGCACGAGCGCTATACCCACAGCCGGCTGTACGCGGGCGGGCACCCGGTGATCGTGGCCGACGAAGACATGGCGCCGGCCGCGGACCCGGTCGCGCCGCCGCCCGCCGCGCCCGCCCCCGGCGGCGTTCCCGGGACCCCCGCGGACGCCTGATGGCCATCGACACGGGCGGGCAGCTGCCGCTGGCGCTGCGCTATCCGCCGGACCAGCGCCTGGACACCTTCGTCGCCGCGCCGGCGGGCGCGCTCGCGCAACTGCAGGCGCTGGCGACGCGCGCGGGCGCCGACTGGCTTTACCTCGCCGGCCCGCCCGGCACCGGCAAGAGCCACCTCGCGCTCGCGGTCTGCGCGGCCGCCGACGCCGCCGGCCGGCGCGCCGCCTACCTGCCGCTGGCGGCGGCGCGCGGGCGCCTGGCGGACGCGCTGCAGGCGCTCGACGGCAACGACGTGGTCGCGCTGGACGGCCTCGCTGCCGTCGCCGGTGACCGCGACGACGAGGTCGCGCTGTTCGACTTCCACAACCGCGCGCGCGCGGCCGGCACCGGCGTGCTGTATGCCGCGGCAGCCGCGCCGGACGCGCTGGCGTTGGGCCTGCCCGATTTGCGTTCCCGCCTCGCGCAGTGCGCGCGCGTGTCGCTCTTGCCACTGGACGACGCCGGCCGGCGCCAGGTCCTGCTGGCGCGAGCGCAGCGCCGCGGCCTGGTGCTGGAGGAGGCGGCGCTGGACTGGCTGCTGCGGCGGGTGGGCCGCGACCTCGCCGGGCTGACCGCGCTGCTCGATCGGCTCGACCGTGCGTCGCTGGCGGCGCAACGGCGGATCACGGTGCCGTTCCTGCGCCAGGTGCTCGGCGCCGACGTCCAGCGGCCGTAGCGCGGAGCTTGCCCCGCTGCGTTTTTCCGGAAGCGGAGCGAGCTCCGCCCTACCGTTTTCGTGCTTCGCGGCACAGGGCCGCGTCCAGTTGCGCCAGCCGTTCGGGCGTGCCGACGTCGGTCCAGCGCCCCCGATGGTGTTCGCCGGTGACGGCATCGCGCGCCATCGCCGCGCGCAGCAGGGGGGCGAGCTTGAACCGCGGCGGGTCTTCGTCCGCGCCCGGCGCGTCGCCGATCGTCGCGCGCCAGCCGTCGAACAGCGACGGCCGGTACACGCCGATCCCGGCGAAGGTGAGCCTGCGCGCGCCCTCGGCGCGCAACGGTGTGGCGTCGCCGTGCACCTCGACCTCGTGCGCGTCTCCGCTGCCGGGGCGGGCCGGCTTCTGATCGAGGGCGAAGTCCCCATGCGGATGCTGCGGCGGATTGTCGACCAGCACCAGGTGGGCGTCGCCGGCCGGATCGAGCGGCAGCCGCGCGAAGTCGTAATCGGTCCAGACGTCGCCGTTGACCGCGAGGAAGGGCGCGTTCGGCGTGGCGGCGAGCAGCGCCAGCGCGTTCCACATGCCGCCGCCGGTTTCCAGCGGGGTGTCGCCCTCGAACGCGTAGTGCAGGCGCAGCCCCCAGCGCGCGCCGTCGCCGAGCGTGCGCGGGAACTGCCCAGCCAGCCAACTGGTGTTGACGACCACGTCGCGCACGCCGATCGCCGCCAGCTTCTCCAGGTGCCAGGCGATCAGCGGCTTGCCGCCGGCTTGCAGCAACGGCTTGGGGGTGCGGTCGGTCAGCGGGCGCATGCGCTCGCCGAGGCCGGCGGCGAAGACCAGCGCCTTCATGCCGACGCGCGCGCGGCCAGCGCCGGGCGCACGCGTTCGGTGATCAGCGCGCGCAGTCCGTCGAACTCGCGGTAGCGCGGCAGCACGTCGTCGAGGTAGGCGAAGAAGCGCGGCACGTCCTGCAGGTACTTCGGCTTGCCGTCGCGGTGATGCAGGCGGGCGAAGATGCCGATCACCTTGAGGTGGCGCTGCACGCCGATCCAGTCCGCGTCGCGGCGGAAACGCTCGAGCGGCGGCACCGGCAGGCCGGCGTCGAGCGCGCGCGCGTGGTAGCGCGCGATCCAGCCGGCGACGCGCTCCTCCGGCCAGCTCAGGAAGGCGTCCTTGAACAGGCTGAGGACGTCGTAGGCGATCGGCCCGCGCACCGCGTCCTGGAAGTCGAGCACCGCCAGCGCGCCGTCGGCCAGCGGCATCAGGTTGCGCGGCATGAAGTCGCGGTGCACCAGCATCCGCGGCTGCGCCAGCGCGGCGTCGATCAGCCGGCGGTAGGCGAGGTCGAGCGTCTCCAGCGCGCCGCAATCCAGGGCGAGGCCGAGGTGGCGACCGAGGAACCATTCGTCGAACAGGCGCAGTTCGCGCGCCAGCAAAGCCTCGTCGTACGCGGGCAGGTCGGCGGGCGGCGGGATCGCCTGCAGCCGCAGCAACTGGTCCAGCGCCGCGTCGAACCAGGCGTCGGCGTTGCCGGCGTCGATCGCCTGCAACAGGGTGCGCGTGCCGAGGTCCTCCAGCAGCAGGAAGCCGTGGTCGGCGTCGCGCGCCAGCACGGCGGGCACGCGCACGCCGCCGGCGGCTAGCAGGTCGTGGATGCGCAGCCACGGCCGCACGTCCTCCTTGTCCGGCGGCGAATCCATGACGATGCGGCTCGGCCCGGACCCGAGCGTGCGCCAGTAGCTGCGGAAGCCGGCGTCCATCGACGCGCGTTCCAGCGCGACCGCGTCGCCGCCGAGGGCGGTACGCGTCCAGGCGATGCGTTGGGCGGCGCGCGGGTCGTCGGCGGTCATCGGGGCTGCGGCGTGGGCATGGAAGCGCAAGGGTAAACTGCGCGTCCACCGTTCGGGAGGTGACCGTGTCCCCACTGCAACCCGTGCTGCTGTCGGGCGGCTCCGGCACGCGGCTGTGGCCGCTCTCGCGCGAGGCCTATCCCAAGCAGTTCCTGCCGCTGGCCGGCGAGGACACCATGCTGCAGGCGACCTGGGCGCGGGTCGCGCCGCTCGCCGGGTCCGCGCCGATCGTGGTCGCCAACGAGGAACACCGCTTCCTGGTCGCCGAGCAACTGCGCCAGGCCGGCGCGCCGACGCCGGCGATCGTGCTGGAGCCGGTCGGCCGCAACACCGCGCCGGCGATCGCCGTGGCGGCGTTGCAGGCGATGGCCGGCGGCGCCGACCCGCTGCTGCTGGTGCTGCCCTCCGACCACGTCGTGCGCGACGCCGAAGCGTTCCGCGAGGCGGTGCGGCGCGCGTTGCCGGCGGCGGAGCAGGGCGCGCTGGTCACCTTCGGCATCCGCCCGGACGCGCCCGAGACAGGCTTCGGCTATATCCAGGCGGACGCGGGCGAAGGCGTGCGCCGGGTCCTGCGCTTCGTCGAGAAGCCCGACGCGGCGACCGCGCGCGCCTACCTCGAGGCCGGCGGCTACTCCTGGAACAGCGGCATGTTCCTGTTCCGCGCCTCGCGCTACCTCGCCGAGCTGGAACGCTTCCGTCCCGACATCCTCGCCGCGGTGCGCGCGGCCTTCGCCGGTGCGCGCCGCGACGGCGACTTCGTGCGCCTCGATCGCGAGGCCTTCGCCGCGTCGCCGTCGGATTCGATCGACTACGCGGTGATGGAAAAGACCGACGCGGCGATGGTGCTGCCGGTCGACATCGGCTGGAACGACGTCGGCTCCTGGTCGGCGCTTTGGGACGTCGCCGAGCGCGACGCCGACGGCAACGCCCACCACGGCGACGTGATCGCTGTCGACAGCCGCAACAGCTACGCCTACGCGCGGCGGCTGGTGGCGCTGGTCGGCGTCGACGACGTCGTGGTCGTCGAAACCGACGACGCGGTGCTGGTCGCGCGCAAGGACCGGGTGCAGGACGTCAAGGAGGTGGTGGCGCGGCTGAAGGCCGAACAGCGCAGCCAGGCCGCGCTGCACCGCGAGGTGCACCGGCCGTGGGGCAGCTACGATTCGGTGGACGCTGGTGAGCGGTTTCAGGTCAAGCGCATCAAGGTCAAGCCGGGCGCGTCGCTGTCGCTGCAGTCACATACGCGGCGCGCCGAGCACTGGATCGTGGTAAGCGGCACCGCGCGGGTGACCCGCAACAACGACGTGTTCGAGTTGCACGCCAACCAGTCGACCTACATCCCGATCGGCGCCAAGCACCGGCTGGAGAATCCCGGCACCGACGTGCTCGAGTTGATCGAGGTGCAGTCGGGCGACTACCTCGGCGAGGACGACATCGTCCGCTACGAGGACGTGTACGGGCGCAGCTGAAGCGCCGAAGAAAAAGCCCCGCCGAGGCGGGGCCTTTCGCGCGGGTTCCGCTCAGCAGCAGCCGTGGCTGCCGTGCTGGGAGCCGCCGGCGACCGCCGCCACCCCGCGGGTTTCGCCGCGCACGCTGGCCGCGTGGTGCGCCGCCAGCACGCCGGCGACGCAGGCGGTGACCCGCTTGCCCATCGGGATGTGCAGGAACTCGTTTGGGCCGTGCGCGTTCGAGTGCGGGCCGAGCACGCCGGTGATCATGAACTGCGCGCCCGGGAACTTCTCGCCGAGCATGCCCATGAACGGGATCGTGCCGCCTTCGCCCATGTACATCGCGGGCTTGCCGAAGAACTCCTGGCTCGCTCCTTCGATCGCCTGCTCCAGCCACGGCGCCAGCGCCGGCGCGTTCCAGCCGGTCGAGGCCTTCTCGAGGTCCAGCGTGACCTTGGCGCCGTTGGGCGGATCGCGCAGCAGCGCTTCCTTGAGCAGCTCGCCGGCGCGCTTGCCGTCGAGGGTCGGCGGCAGCCGCAGCGACAGCTTGACCGCGGTGAGCGGGCGCAGCACGTTGCCGGCCGACGACAGCGGCGGCATGCCGTCCACGCCGGTCACCGACAGCGCCGGGCGCCAGGTGCGGTTGAGCACCAGTTCCGACAGGTCGTCGGCCATCGGCCGCATGCCCGGCAGGAACGGGAACTTGTCGTAGACCTCCTCGCCCAGCACCTCGGCGACCTTGGCGGCCTGCTCCCTGCGGTCCTCGGGGATGGCGACGTGCAGGCCGTCGAGCAGGATGCGGCCGCTGTCCTCGTCCTCGATCCGCGCCAGCAACTGGCGCAGCAGGCGGAAGCTGGACGGCACGATGCCGGAGGCGTCGCCCGAGTGCACGCCCTCGCTC
>DASRZN010000313.1:0-2605 GCA_035686325.1 Lysobacteraceae bacterium | reverse complement strand
CGGGCGTCGGGCGCGCAGCGGCCGGCTAGCGGCTTCGACGCATTTCCCTAACACCCGCCGGGCTAGGTTGGACTCCCGCAGCCGCAGGAGTCCGCCATGGGCACCAACCAGCACGCCCGCGACCGCAACCGCAGCGGCGACGAGACGCCGCCGCCGGGCCCCGACCGCTTCGACGACGGCAGCCACGCACTGCGCGCCGGCGCCAAAGGCACCAGCCCGCGCCATTCGAAGGTCGAACGCGAGTCGCCGACCCGCGAGGAAGGCCGCGACGACCACCGCAGTGGCAGCGACAGCAACCGCTGAACGCGAGGAGGAAGCCCCATGCGTCCCGACGAACCCAAGTTGCGCGCCACCCACCAGTCCGGCCGCAAGGACCAGGCGAAGGACCTGGCCCATGACGGCCAGCTGCACGCGGCTTCGAAGCGCGGCCATCCGCGCAAGGACCAGGACGATCCCGCCGACGCCAGGCGCGTGCAGGACCGCGCCCATCCGGTGCCGGACGAGCGAGGCGATCGCTGAACGTCAGGCCGCGCGGAACACCAGCGTCGCGTTGGTGCCGCCGAAGCCGAAGCTGTTGGACATCACCGTGCGCAGCGGCGCCTCGCGCAGTTCGCGCAGGATCGGGAAGCCGGCCGCGCCGTCGTCCAGGGCCTCGATGTTGGCCGACGCGGCCATGAAGCCGCCCTGCAGCATCAGCAGGCTGTAAACCGCCTCGTGCACGCTGGCGGCGCCGAGCGAGTGGCCGGTCAGCGCCTTGGTGGAGGACAGCGGCGGGACGTCGGCGCCGAAGGCCTCGCGCACTGCCTGCAGTTCGACCAGGTCGCCGACCGGGGTCGAAGTGCCGTGGGTATTGAGGTAGTCGACCGTGCCGACGCCGTTGCCGTCGATGCCGGCCAGCGCCATGCGCATGCAGCGCACCGCGCCCTCGCCGCTGGGCGCGACCATGTCGGCGCCGTCGGAGGTCACGCCGTAGCCGGCCAGCTCCGCGACGATGCGCGCGCCGCGTGCCTTCGCGTGCTCGTAGTCCTCGAGCACCAGCATGCCGCCGCCGCCGGCGATGACGAAGCCGTCGCGCGCGGCATCGTACGGGCGCGAGGCACGTTCCGGCGTGTCGTTGAAGTGGGTCGACAGCGCACCCATCGCATCGAACTGCGCGGTCATGCCCCAGTGCAGTTCCTCGCCGCCGCCGGCCAGCACGATGTCCTGCGCGCCGTGCCGGATCAGGTCCGCGGCGGCGCCGATGCAGTGCGCCGAGGTCGCGCAGGCCGCCGACAGCGAGTAGCTGACGCCGTGGATGCCGAACGCGGTCGCCAGCGTCGCCGATACCGTCGAGCACATCGTGCGCGGCACCATGTACGGGCCGACCTTGCGCACGCCCTTCTCGCGGAGCAGCTCGCCGGTGGCGATCTGCCACTGCGCGGAGCCACCGCCGGAACCGGCGATCACGCCGGTGCGCGGATCGCGCACCTGCTCCTCCGACAGGCCCGCGTCGGCGATCGCGTCGCGCATGGCGACGTAGGCGTAGGCCGCGGCGTCTCCCATGAAGCGCTTGAGCTTGCGGTCGATGACCGCCTCGAGGTCGATCTCCGGCACGCCGGCGACCTGGCTGCGCAGGCCGAGCTCGGCGTACTCCGGCATCGCGCGCAGGCCGCTGCGCCCGTGGCGCAGGGCGTCGGTCACGCTGGCGGCGTCGTTGCCCAGCGGCGAGATCACGCCCATGCCGGTGACGACGACGCGGCGGTTCGAGCTGGCGCCCGCCATCACGCCGCCTCCGGCAACTGGAACAGCCCCACGCGCAGGTTGGCCGCCTCGTAGATCAACTGGTCGTCCACGTAGGTGCGGCCGTCGGCGATCACCAGCGCGAGCTTGCCGCGCATCACCCGGCGCACGTGGATCTCGTAGCGCACGACCTTCGCGTCCGGCAGCACCTGGCCGCTGAACTTGACCTCGCCCACGCCGAGCGCGCGGCCGCGGCCGGGCTCGCCCAGCCATGGCAGGTAGAAGCCGGCGAGCTGCCACATCGCGTCCAGGCCGAGGCAACCGGGCATCACCGGGTCGCCTTCGAAATGGCAGGCGAAGAACCACAGGTCGGGGCGGACGTCGAGCTCGGCGACCAGCAGGCCCTTGCCGTAGTCGCCGCCCCGCTCCTCGATGCGGGTGATGCGGTCGAACATCAGCATCGGCGGCGCCGGCAGGCGCGCGTTGCCGGGGCCGAACAGTTCGCCGCGGGCGCAGGCGAGCAGCTGCTCGCGATCGAGGGAGGAAGGAAGCGTCATGTGGGGAAAGCGTGGGGAAAACATCGCAGTTTGCCTGCTCGCGGCCGACTTGTCCCGGCCGCGGTCAGGAGGCGGCGACCATGCGCGGGCGCATGGTCGCGTCGTCACGGCGGAAGTGTGCGCCGAGGCTGGTGTCGCGGGCCAGCGCGGCGGCCAGCAGCGTGCCCGCCAGGCCGGCTTGCCAGCCATCGCCGAGGCCCGCGCATTCAGCCAGCGCGGCACGCAGGGCGGGGCCGTCGCGCAGCGGCCCGGCGGCCCGCCACAGCAGGGCGCGCAGGCGGTCCAGCGGCGCGGCGGCCAGCCCCTCGCCGCGCTCCCGCCATTCCGCG
>DASRZN010000312.1:0-8517 GCA_035686325.1 Lysobacteraceae bacterium | reverse complement strand
GCGGCGCGTACTCCACGTGCGGCAGGTGGGCGGCGCACCAGTCCTCGAGCGGGAACTGCGGCAGGGGTTCCATTAATTCCTTGCGCTTGCCCAGCAGCAGCACGACGCGGCGCGCCTCGCGCAGCAGCGGCAGCGCGGCATGCAGGGCGCGGATGGCTTCGACCGAACCGTTCCAGGCCACCGCGATGGTGTCGCAGCGTCCCGGCAACTGCGTCCCCTGCGGCAGCACCAGGCTCGGCAGCGCGGCGCGCAGCACCACGCGGGCGACGCCGGACGGGCTCGCCCACGCATCGCCGGGCGCGCGCTCGAGCGGCAGCACCAGCAGGTCGTGCCAGTTGCCGGCGTAGGCCAGCGCGTCGGCGACATCGCCGGCGCAGGCCTGCCAGGCGGGGTGGGCGGCGCCGAGCGAGGCCGCCCAGGCGGTGAACGCCGGCGCGTGGCGCTGCGCCTCCTCGGTCAGGCGCGCCAGCTCGCGCGCGTACTCGGCGAACGTCGCGCCGCCGTCGTAGCTGCTGGCGATCGGCGCGATGCCGGCCGGGATGACGTACACGGCGGTGAGCGATGCGCGCAGCGCCGAGGCGAGCGTGGCGGCGGCGCGGACGCCGGGATCCTCGTCGTCGAGGCGGGTGGCGCGGACAAGCAGGTCGCGCATGGCGGTGCTCCGGGATGGCCTGACGGCGAGCGTGTGCCGTCATCCGGCTCAACGCCTTGATCCGGAGCAAACGGCCCGCTGGTCACCACACCGCTCATCGGCCGACCAGGCCCCGGCTGGCGGTCCGGCTGCCCTGCCCGCTTACGCGGCCAGCCAGTCGCAGGCGCTCTTCTGGTCGTGGAATACGCGGCAGAAGCTCGGCTGGTAGTGGGCGAGGAAGCCGGCGACCGCGTCGTTGGCGCCGGGTTCGACCACGTAGGCCAGGCGTCCGAACGAGGAGGATTCCAGCACCCGGCTGGCGACGCCGATCATCTCGATCGACGCGTAAGGCTCCTGCTCCGCGCCGGTCAGGTCGATCAGCACGCGGCTCACCCGGGCGGCCGTCGCCGCATCGCCGATGGTGAGCTTGGCGACCCTCCGTTCGTCGATCGTGGTCTTGCCGTGGTAGGCCGCGCGCAAGACCTGTTCGGGCAACACGTCCAGTTGTAGATGCATGCGTGGCTACCGGCAGCGAAGTCGGGGCGGCGCGCGGCTGGCGGCGGGAAAGCCGCATCACCGGGCGCAAGGCCGCCCGCGTGCCGGCCCCCAGTGTCGCAGGCCGGCGTGACGGGCTTTGTGCCGCGGCGAGCTTAATGCGCCGGTCGGGGCGATTTCTGACGACCGGATCAGACTTTTCCTACGCGCGCGCAGCCCTCCGGCCACGCGCTTGCGCGCATGACCGCCCGAAAACACGAAGGGCCGCCTTGCGGCAGCCCTTGGTGTTTGGTGCGGATGGCGTCCCCACGGGGATTCGAACCCCGGTCGCAACCGTGAAAGGGTTGTGTCCTAGGCCTCTAGACGATGGGGACGGAACGGGTGCCGCCTGGGACGGCGAAGACCGTGCGCAAGGCAGGATCTCCGGAAACCTGGTGGAGCCAGCCGGGATCGAACCGGCGACCTCTACAATGCCATTGTAGCGCTCTCCCAGCTGAGCTATGGCCCCACTGCTGGAAAGCGCGAAAGTCTAGAGGGCGTCCGCGAAGCCGTCAAGCATTTCGCGGCGGGTTCGTCAGGCCGCTTCACGTGCCTCGATGCGGCGCAGGGTCGCCACGCCGTGGCCCTGCTCGGCGAGGTACTGCAGCCATTTGCCGAGGAAGGTGTTCATCCGCAGGCGGTGGCCGAGCAGCTGCCGCGGCGGCGGGTTGAGTCCGAGCACGTCCTGCCAGCGCCGGCCGACGTAGCAGTGGGTCGCCTCGACCTGGCGCGCGTCGCGGTACAGGCGCAGGAACGCGGACGGATCCGGCTCGCCGGTCAGCGGATCCTGCAGGGCGTAGGTCAGGCGCAGCTCGGTGGTGTAGCGGTGCTGTTCCAGCACGTCCACGCGCAGGTCCAGGCCGTCGCCGATCGACGAGACGTAGCTCCCGGGCGCGAGGTCGGCGGGCTCGAACAGGCGCACCATCCGCTCGTGGTTCTCCGCATACAGTTCCATCAGCCAGGCGAAGCGGCCGAGGCGGGGAACGCGGATGGCGCGGGACAGCACGGAAGGCATGGACCGATGCTACACGCGCGGCCGCGCCCGCGGCAGCATTGACCCGCCTCTTTCAGGGGGCTACGGTCACGTTTCGTGCAGCGTCGATGTGATCCATCGCGCGCCCCTCGCGGCGGCCTCAGAACATCTCGCGATTGATCCCCAACTCCTCGAGGATGCGGCTGGAGATCTCCTCGATCGATGCATGGGTCGTGCTGAGCATGCCGATGCCTTCGGTGCGCAGCATCGACTCGGCCGCCGCGACCTCCCGCTTGCAGGTATCCAGCCGCGCATAGCGCGAATCGGGGCGACGCTCCTGGCGGATCTGGTGCAGGCGCTCCGGATCGATGGTCAGGCCGAACAGCTTGTTGCGGTAGGGCCGCAGCCGCGCCGGCAGGCGATCGGACTCGAGGTCCTCCTCGGTCAGCGGGTAGTTGGCCGCGCACAGGCCGTAGTGCAGCGCAAGGTAGACGCAGGTCGGGGTCTTGCCGGCGCGCGAGACGCCCACCAGGAGCACGTCGGCCTCGTCGTAGTCGGCGCCCACGCCGTCGTCGTGGCTGAGCGCGTAGTTCATCGCGTTGATGCGCCGGTGGTAGGTGTCGAAGTCGACCATGCCGTGGGCGCGGCCGACGTGCGACTGGCGCTGTTCGCCCAGTTCCCGCTCCAGCGGCGCGATGAACGGCTCGAACACGTCCAGCATCAGCGCCCCGCTCTCGGCCAGGATCGCGGTCAGGCGCGGGTCCACGCAGGAATTGATGATCACCGGCCGGATGCCGTGGGCGTCCCCGGCCCGGCGGACCTCGGCGGCGGTCGCCCGCGCCTTGTCCTCGGTGTCCACGAACGGGATCCGGTCGGTGACGAAGCGGGTGTTGGCGAACTGGGTCAGGAGGCTGTGGCCGATCGTGGCGGCGGTGATGCCGGTGCCGTCGGAGACGTAGAAGACGGGGCGGATGTCGGCCATGCGGACGGGAGGTTGACGAGGGGGCTTGCTAAAATAGCCGTTTCGCCCCGGGGCCGTCGCCCCGTGGGCCTTCGACCGTCCCGACCCGGAGCCCCCGCCTTGACCGCCAACATCCTTTGGCTGCACGACCTGCGCCTGTCCGACCTCGCCCAGGTGGGCGGCAAGAACTCCTCGCTGGGCGAAATGATCGGCCAGCTGGCCGACCTCGGCGTGTCGGTGCCGGGCGGCTTCGCGACCACCGCGGACGCCTTCCGCGACTTCATCGCCCACAACACCCTGCACCAGCGCATCTACGACCGGCTGGCCGACCTCGACGTGGAGGACGTGCCCGCCCTCACCCGCGCCGGCGCCGAGATCCGCGGCTGGGTGATCGAGGCCCCGCTGCAGCCCGAGCTGGACCGCGACATCCGTGCCGCCTACGCCAAGCTGTGCGCCGACCACGCTGGTGACGGCATGGGCGGCGAGGACATCGCGGTGGCGGTGCGCTCCTCGGCGACTGCCGAGGACCTGCCCGACGCCAGCTTCGCCGGCCAGCAGGAGACCTTCCTCAACGTGACCGGCGTCGACGACGTCGTGCGCAAGGTCAAGGAGGTCTTCGCCTCGCTCTACAACGACCGGGCGATCGCCTACCGCGTGCACCACGGCTTCAAGCACGAGGACGTGTTCCTGTCCGCCGGCGTGCAGCTGATGGTGCGCTCGGACGTCGGCGCGTCGGGCGTGCTGTTCACCCTCGACACCGAATCGGGCTTCCGCGACGTGGTGTTCATCACCGCCAGCTACGGCCTCGGCGAGATGGTCGTGCAGGGCGCGGTCAATCCGGACGAGTTCTACGTCTACAAGCCGACCCTGCGCGAAGGCAAGTACGCGATCCTGCGGCGCTCGCTCGGCGCCAAGCAGATGCGCATGGTCTATTCGGACAAGCCTGGCGAGCGGGTGCGCACCGAGGAAACCCCGGCCGACCTGCGCGGCAGGTTCTCCATCACCGACGAGGACGTGCAGGAGCTCGCCAGGCAGGCGCTGGTCATCGAGCAGCACTACGGCCGCCCGATGGACATCGAGTGGGGCAAGGACGGCAACACCGGCAAGCTCTACATCCTGCAGGCGCGACCGGAGACGGTGAAGTCGCGCGGCAAGGCCACCCAGATCGAGCGCTATGCCCTCAAGCAGCGCGGCGACGTGGTCGCCGAGGGCCGCGCGATCGGCCAGAAGATCGGCAGCGGCGTGGCCCGCGTGGTGCGTTCGCTGGACGACATGAACCGCGTGCAGCCCGGCGACGTGCTGGTCGCCGACATGACCGACCCCGACTGGGAGCCGGTGATGAAGCGCGCCTCGGCGATCGTCACCAACCGCGGCGGCCGCACCTGCCACGCCGCAATCATCGCCCGCGAACTGGGCGTGCCCGCGGTGGTCGGCACCGGCAACGCGCTGGAGACGATTCCCGACGGCAAGGAAGTCACCGTCAGCTGCGCCGAGGGCGACACCGGCTACATCTACCAGGGCGCCCTGCCCTTCGAGCGCACCACGACCGACCTGGCCAACATGCCACCGGCGCCGCTCAAGATCATGATGAACGTCGCCAACCCGGACCGCGCCTTCGACTTCGGCCAGCTGCCGAACGCCGGCATCGGCCTGGCCCGGCTGGAGATGATCATCGCCTCGCACATCGGCGTGCATCCGAAGGCGCTGCTGGAGTACGACAACCAGGACGCCGAGACGAAGAAGAAGATCGACGCCAAGATCGCCGGCTATGCCGGCCCGGTGGACTTCTACGTGGACCGCCTGGCCGAGGGCATCGCGACGATCACCGCGTCGGTCGCGCCGAACCCGGTGATCGTGCGGCTGTCGGACTTCAAGTCCAACGAGTACGCCAACCTGATCGGCGGCGGCAAGTACGAACCGCACGAGGAAAACCCGATGATCGGCTTCCGCGGCGCCAGCCGCTACGTCGATCCTTCGTTCAAGGACGCCTTCGCGCTCGAGTGCCGCGCGGTGAAGAAGGTGCGCGAGTTGATGGGCCTGACCAACCTGTGGGTCATGATCCCGTTCGTGCGCACGCTGGACGAAGGCCGCCGGGTGCTCGAGGTGCTGGCCGAGAACGGCCTGAAGCAAGGCGACGGCGGGCTCAAGGTCATCATGATGTGCGAGGTGCCGTCGAACGCGCTGCTGGCCGACGAGTTCCTGGACCTGTTCGACGGCTTCTCGATCGGCTCCAACGACCTGACCCAGCTCACCCTCGGCCTGGACCGCGACTCCGGGATCGTCGCCAACCTGTTCGACGAGCGCGACCCGGCGGTGAAGAAGATGCTGGCCATGGCCATTTCCACCGCGCGCGCCAAGGGCAAGTACATCGGCATCTGCGGCCAGGGCCCGAGCGACCACCCGGACCTCGCGCAATGGCTGATGGAACAGGGCATCGAATCGGTCTCGCTCAACCCGGACACCGTCGTCGACACCTGGCTGCAGTTGGCGAAGTCCAAGGCGGGTTGACCGCCGCTTTCCTGCCCCGGCCCAGCCCGGGGGCCGGAAAAGAAAACCCCGCAGCGATGCGGGGTTTTTTGTCTGGAGGCCGAGGTCGGAATTGAACCGGCGTACGCGGATTTGCAGTCCGCTGCATAACCACTCTGCCACCCGGCCGGATGACGCTTCGATTGTTCCATAACGCGCCGGCCCTGCCCAGCGGCAGATGAACGCGGCGCTGAAACGACGAACCCCGGCGAGCCGGGGTTCGTGCGGTTCTTCCTTGAGAAGTCCGCACACGGATGTGCGGTTTCTTGTTCAGGGATGAACATGTTTGGAGCGGGAAACGAGACTCGAACTCGCGACCCCGACCTTGGCAAGGTCGTGCTCTACCAACTGAGCTATTCCCGCGGTGAGCCCGGCATTTTACCGGTCGCGCCGGCGCTGTCAACACGTTTCGGTTCCCCTTCGCGCAGGGCCGGCCAGGCGGCGCGCAGGTACTCGAATCCGGACCACAGGGTGAGCAGCGCGGCGGCCGCCAGCAGCCAGTCGCCGACATGGAAGATCAGTTCGCCCATCCACGGCGACGGGCCCGGCTCGCGCCCCGGGGAGATCGAGTAGAGCAGGCACAGCAGCGCGACCATCTGCGCCACGGTCTTGATCTTGCCGACCGTCGCCACCGCCACCCGCGCGCGCTGGCCGAGTTCGGCCATCCACTCGCGCAGCGCCGACACCGCGATCTCGCGGCCGACGATCACCGCCGCCCACAGCGCCATCCAGGCGGTCGGGTGCCCTTGCACGATCAGGAACAGCGCGGTCGCCACCATCAGCTTGTCGGCGACCGGGTCGAGGAAGGCGCCGAACGCGGAGAACTGGCGGTAGCGGCGCGCGATCCAGCCGTCCAGCCAGTCGGTGATCGAGGCCAGCGCGAAGATCGCGGCGGCCGCCAGGCTGGTCCACTTCCACGGCAGGTAGAACACGATCGCCAGCACCGGGATCAGCGCGATCCGCAGCAGCGTCAGGATGGTGGGGATCGTCAGCCTCATGCGTCCTGCCTGTCCTTCGGTGTGTCCGCCGCCAGTCCGTGCAAGCTGGCGTAGATGCGTTCGGCGAGGGCGGCGTTGATGCCATCGACCCGCGCGATTTCCTCCGCGCCGGCCGCGCGCAGCCCCGCCAGTCCGCCGAAATGCCGCAACAGGTTAGCGCGTCGGCGCGGTCCGATGCCGGGAATGTCCTCCAGCCGGCTGACGTTGCGCGCCTTCGCCCGCCGCCCGCGGTGGCCGGTGATGGCGAAACGGTGGGCCTCGTCGCGCACCTGCTGCACCAGTTGCAGGCCGGGCGACTCGGGGCCGGGGCGGATTTCGCGGCCGTCCGGCAGCAGCAGCGCCTCGTGGCCGGGCCGGCGGGCTTCGCCCTTGGCCACGCCGACCACGGTCACCCCGGTGATGCCGAGTTCGGCCAGCACCGCGTTCGCCTGCGCGACCTGGCCGGCGCCGCCGTCGATCAGCAGCAGGTCCGGCAGCACGCCGGTGATGCGGGATGCGGTGCCCTCGCCCTCCGCGACCTCGACCGCGCGCCGGAAGCGCCGGGTCAGCGCCTGGTGCATCGCGGCGAAGTCGTCGCCCGGGGCGATCCCGGCGATGTTGTAGCGACGGTACTGGCCGCGCACCGGACCGTTCTGGTCGAACACGACCTGCGAGGCGACGGTCGCCTCGCCCATCGTGTGGCTGATGTCGTAGCACTCGATCCGCGCCGGCGGCTCGGGCAAACCCAACAGTTCGCACAGCGAGGCCAGGCGCGCCTGCTGGGTGGCCTGGCTGCCGAGCTCGGTCGCCAGCGCCAGCTCGGCGTTGCGCCGCGCGAGGTCGAGGTAACCGGCGCGCTCGCCGCGCACGCTGGCCTTCAGCTGCACCCGGCGGGTGGCGGCGGCCGACAATGCCTCCTGCAGCAGCTCGCGGTCCTCGATGTCGCGGTCGAGCACGATCTCGCGCGGGGCCGGCTGCTCGCCGTAGTACTGCGAGACGAAGGCCGCCAGCACTTCGGCCGGGTTGTCGGCGCCGTTGGTCTTCGGGAAGAAGGCGCGGGTGCCGAGGTTGCGGCCGTCGCGGAACGCGAGCAGCAGCACGCAGGCGTGCGGCCCCTGCTGGGCGATCGCCAGCACGTCCAGGTCGGCGGCGCGGCCGTCCACGTACTGGCGCGCCTGCAGCTTGCGGATGGTGGCGATCAGGTCGCGCACGCGCGCGGCCTCCTCGAAGTCCAGGCGCTCGCTGGCCTCGGCCATGTTGCGCTCGAGCTCCGACGACAGCTCGTCGCCGCGGCCCTCCAGGAACAGTTCCACCCGGCGCACCGCGCGCGCGTACTCGGCGTCGTGCACCAGGCCGACGCAGGGCGCGCTGCAGCGCCCGATCTGGTACTGCAGACACGGCCGCGAGCGGTTGCGGAACACGCTGTCCTCGCAGCTGCGCAGCTTGAACAGCCGGTGCAGCAGGTTCAGCGTCTCGCGCACCGCGCCGACGCTCGGGTACGGGCCGAAGTAGCGCCCCGGGATCGACCTCGCGCCGCGATGCAGCGCGAGTCGTGGCCAGCGTTCCTGGGTGAGCAGCACGTAGGGATAGCTCTTATCGTCGCGCAGCATCACGTTGTAGCGCGGCTTGAGCGACTTGATCAGCTGGTTCTCGAGCAGCAGCGCCTCGGCTTCGGTGCGGGTGACCGTGACCTCCATGCGCGCGACCTGCGCCAGCATGGCCATGGTGCGCGCGGCCTTCGGCGTCGCGTTGAAGTAGCTGCCGACGCGCTTGCGCAGCTCGCGCGCCTTGCCGACGTACAGCACGCTGTCGTCGGTGGCGTACATGCGGTAGACGCCCGGCGTCACGCCGAGGCCGCGGGCGAAGGCCTTGCCGTCGAAGGCGGCGCCGGCGGGCGCGGGGTCCTGCTGCCTTC
>DASRZN010000311.1:0-3665 GCA_035686325.1 Lysobacteraceae bacterium | reverse complement strand
GGCGAGTGGGGCCACGGCCTGCAACTGCGCGGCGCGCGCGCGGTGGTGGTGCGCGACCTGCACGTCTCCGGCTGCTGGGGCGACGGCCTGTCGGTGGCCGGGGCCGGCCCGCGCGCACGCGTCGGCGACGGACGCTCGCGCGACGTGCTGCTGGAACGGGTGGTGTCCACCGGCAACCGCCGCCAGGGTTTGACCATCGGCGGCGCGACCCGCGTGCGCGTGCGCGACTGCGAGTTCAGCGGCACCCGCGGCACGCCGCCGGAAGCGGGCATCGACATCGAGCCCGACACCACCCTGGCCGACGACATCGAGATCGTCGGCTGCCGCATCCATGGCAACCATGGCCCGGGCGTGCAGGTCTACCGCCGCACCCGTGGCGTGGAGATCCGCGACTGCCTGCTGGAAGGCAACCGCTACGGCGTGCTGGTGGTCGGTGGCGAGGACACGCGCGTGCTCGGCAACCGCATCCGCGGCAACCTCCGCAACGGCGTGCGCGTGCAGGAAGCGGCGCGCGGCGTGCGCATCGCCGGCAACCGCTTCGCGGGCAATGCCGGCAAGCCGGGGGCGGGGGCGTTGGCGGGGCTGCTGTCGCGCTTCGGCGAGGGCCCGCCCACGCGCGACATCCTGATCGGCGACGCCGCGCGGGGCGTGCGCCTGGGGAAGGACAACCGCTTCGACTGAAGCGCGCCCCCGCCGCGGCTCGTTGCCCCGGCATGAAAATTCCGCTCGTTGCGCATTCATCCGCGGGCCTCATCGCCCGCACACGCTTGCTCGCGCCTGAATTCCGCGCAGTCATCTAGGTGAATACTGAGCGGCAGCCGAAGGCCCCCGCGTGAAGCTTTGAAACACTCCACAAATCAGTGATTTGCCGCGTGCAAAGCGCGGGGCGAACGCTACATTGCCTTCGCCGGAACTTCACGCCCCTTTGACACGAACGACGTGCGAAGGCGCCGCGATGCGAGGGCGACACCCATTCAACTTTCTTTCTTCGGCCGCCGCTGGTCCCGGCGTCCACAGGGAAAACACCAAAGTGAACACGAACGAAATCGGTCAGGCCATCGCCAACGTCGCCCTGCCGCGCCGCAGCTTCCTCCGCAACACCCTGCTGCTGGCCGTGCCGGTGGCGCTCGGCGGCACCGCGCTGTCCGCCTTCGCCTACACCCCGCCGGTCCGCACCCGCGGCACCACCGTCATCAGCGTCAAGGACAAGGGCGCCGTCGGCGACGGCGTGCGCGACGACACCGCCGCGATCCAGGCCGCGATCAACGCGCTGCCGTCCACCGGCGGCACGGTCGTGATTCCGGCCGGTACCTACCTGATCGACACCACCAAGAAGATCAACCTGCGCAGCCTGATGCACCTGCAGATGGATCCGGCCGCGGTGCTGGTGGCGAAGACCGCGTCGGTCGCGCGCCACTACATCCTGTACGTCAACGGCAAGTCAGACGTCGAGATCTCGGGCGGCCAGCTGGTCGGCGAGCGCGACACCCACCGCTACATGACCTCCAGCACCGACGAGTGGGGCCACGGCCTGCAGATCCTCGGCGGTCGCCGCGTCACCGTTCGGGACATGCACGTCAGCAAGTGCACGGGCGACGGCGTGTGCATCGGCGGCAAGTCCTACGACGTCGTGATCACCAACATCGTCTCCACCGGCAACCGCCGCCAGGGCCTGTCGATCACCAACTGCTCGAACATCAAGGTCTACGACTCGGAGTTCAGCTACACCCAGGGCACCAGCCCCGAGTGCGGCATCGACATCGAGCCGGACCCGGGCTACACCTGCGCGAACGTCCGGATCGAGAACTGCCGGATGAACAACAACAAGAAGTACGGCATCAACATCTGGAAGAACGTCAGCGGCGTGACCGTCACCAAGTCGGTGCTCGAGTACAACGGCAGCCTTGGCATGTCGACGCACTACTGCTCGAACATCAAGGTCACCGGCAACACGTTCCGCTACAACTCGGCCACCGGCGTGGTCTTCAACGACGGCACCAAGGACCTCACGCACAGCGGCAACCTGTCGTACGGCAACTACACGCGCCTGGGCGCCCGGACGCGCACGCCGTTCACCCTGACCGGCTGGTCGAGCAAGGTCGAGCGCGACATCCTGCGCCGCGGCACGCTGACCAACGTGGTCATCGGCACCAACAACTACCAGTAATCGCATAACAACAACAACGGTCATCTCCTCGTCGTTTGGGCGGTTCCGGCCGCCCGATCTTCTCGAAGGAGGACCTTGTTGCGGAAGTGGGGGCCGGCCATCCGCCGGCATCGAATAGAGAGGGGAGGTGCGGGCGTCCAGGGGGCGCCCGCGGGGGAGGGAGGAGATCATGGGGAAGCTGGAAACCGGCGTGCGCGGGGCCTTGTCCCGCCGCGTCTTCCTGATCGGCGCGGCCGCCGTCCCGGTCGCGGCAGGACTGCTGGGCGCGAACGCGTTCGCGCGCTCGCGGCGGGTCTACCTGCCGCCCGTGCGCAGCCGCGGCAGCGCCGTGATCAGCGTCAGGGACAAGGGCGCGGTCGGCGACGGCCAGCACGACGACACCGCGGCGATCCAGGCCGCGATCAGCGCGCTGCCGGCCACCGGCGGCACGGTCGTGGTTCCGGCCGGCACCTACCTGGTCGACACCACCAAGCGGATCCGGCTGCGCAGCAACATGCTGCTGCGGATGGACGCGGAGGCGAAGCTGGTCGCCAAGCCGTCCTCGGTGAGCCGGGCCTACATCCTGTACATCAACGACTCCAGCGACGTGGAGATCTCAGGCGGCCAGCTGGTCGGCGAGCGAGACCGCCACCGCTACATGACGTCCTCCACCGACGAGTGGAACCACGGCCTCCAGATCCTCGGTGGCGTGCGCGTCACCGTGCGCGATTTGCGCGTGGGCGACTGCACCGGCGACGGCATCTGCATCGGAGGCGGCTCGCGGGACGTCGAGATCGCCAACGTGGTCTCCACCAACAACCGTCGGCAGGGCCTGTCGATCACCAACTGCAGCGGCATCCGCGTCCACGATTCGGAGTTCAGCCACACCAACGGCACCAGCCCGGAATGCGGCATCGACATCGAGCCGGACGAGCCGTACAGCTGCTCCGACGTGCTGATCCGCAACTGCCGGCTCAACAACAACGCCAAGTACGGCCTCAACGTCTGGAAGCGGTCCAGCCAGATCAGGCTGGAGAACTGCGTGGTCGAGGACAACGGCAGCTGCGGGGTCGTCTTCCAGTACTGCGGCACGCTCGAGGTGAAGGGCAACACGGTTCGCAACAACTCGGCCACCGGCCTGCTGGTCAACGACGGCACCAGCGGCTGCCGGGTGCACGGCAACCTGTCCTACGGCAACTACAACCGCCTCGGCACCAAGGTGCGCGAGCCGTTCACGCTGACCGGCTGGAGCAGCAAGATCGAGCGCGACATCCTCATGCGCGGCACGCTGAGCGACGTCGAGATCGGCACCAACAACTACCGCTGAAGGGCGGAGCAGTCCGTAGAGCGGAGCTTGCTCCGCTGGCCTGGCGCGCCCGGCTGGAAGCTAGCCGCAATCGCGACGGGCGGGAGAGGCGGTCGGGACACGCCGTGAATCCGTCCATGGAGGCTCGGATGCGCCATCCATGGCGCATACGGTCCCGCCCACCTCTCCCACCCGGCGCGCCCCACCACTCCC
>DASRZN010000310.1:0-7102 GCA_035686325.1 Lysobacteraceae bacterium | reverse complement strand
CACCCGCCTGCTGCAGGTGGTCGGCGGGCACGCGTCGCTGGACTTCGACCCGGAAGTCGCCGAGCGCATGCGCGCGCTGCAACCCGGCGTGTGGCTGCGGCTGGTGGACGAACGCGGCGAGGAAGGCTCGGTCAAGGTCGCATGGGTCAGCCCGCTGACCTCGCGCCTGCTGCTGGTCAACCGCCGCGGCGTGCGCAAGCTGGTGGCCTCGCCGGAACAGCTGGCCGCGCTGGTGAAGACCGGCAACCTGCTGCTGGAGGCGGCCGACCTGCCGTTCGACGAGGCCATGCGCCAGGTGCGCCGGCGCCTGGACGACGTCGCCCAGGCCGCCTGAGCCCGGCCCGGCTGCCTTGCCCGCGCGCATTCGCTAGGATGCGGGCGGGACGCAACGCGGGGGCCGCATGGGCGCAGTGGTGATTGGAGTCGCGCGGGAGACCGCGCCCGGCGAACGCCGCGTCGCGCTGACGCCGGAAACCTGCCGCAAGTTCGTCGCCCTGGGCGCGCAGCCGCGGATCGAGTCGGGCGCCGGGCTGCCCGCGCACTTCGCCGACGAGGCCTACGCGGACGCGGGCGCGCAGGTCGTCGCCGATGCCGGCGCGGCGCTTGCCGACGCCGACCTGGTGCTGTGCGTGCAGCCGCCCGCGCCGGCGCGCATCGCCGCGCTGAAGCAGGGGGCGGCGCTGGTCGGCCTGCTGCAGCCGCAGGCGGATCCCGCGCGCGCCGAGGCGCTGGCGGCGCGCGGCATCCTCGCCTTCCCGCTCGAGCGCCTGCCGCGCACCACCCGCGCGCAGGCGATGGACGTGCTCAGTTCGCAGGCGGGCATGGCCGGCTACAAGGCGACGCTGCTGGCGGCCTGGCTGGCGCCGCGGTTCTTCCCGATGCTCACCACCGCGGCCGGCACGATCCGCCCGTCCAAGCTGCTGGTCATCGGCGCCGGGGTTGCCGGGCTGCAGGCGATCGCGACCGCGCGCCGGCTCGGCGCCCAGGTCGAGGGCTTCGACGTGCGGCCGGAAACCCGCGAGCAGATCGAGTCGCTGGGCGGGCGCTTCCTCGACCTCGGGGTCAGCGCGGCGGGCGAGGGCGGCTACGCGCGCCCGCTCACCGAGGAGGAACGCGCCGAACAGCAGCGCCGGCTCGGCGAGCACCTGAAGAACGTGGATGTCGTCGTCTGCACCGCGGCGGTGCCCGGCCGTCCCGCGCCGAGGATCCTCAGCGCGGCGATGGTCGCCGGCATGCGCCCGGGGAGCGTGATCGTCGACCTCGCCGCCGAAACCGGCGGCAACTGCGAACTGACCCACCCGGGCGAGACCATCGCGCACGCCGGGGTGACCGTCGCCGGCCCGCTCGACCTCGCCAGCGAGGGCGCGCTGCACGCCAGCGAGATGTACGCGCGCAACCTGCTCAACTTCGCCGGCCTGCTGCTGCAAGAGGGCGCGCTCGCCTTCGACTGGGACGACGAGCTGCTGGCGAAGACCGTGTACCCCGCGCCGCCGGCGCGGGGGGCGGCGCCGGCGGGCGGGGAGTAGCCGGGCGGCGTCTCCCGCGGCGGAGCAGGCGCCGCGCTACCCGCGGCGGGACTTCACTCGGCCGGCGGGTGCTTCTCCACCCACTCGTGGCGCTGCTCGGGCGTCATCTGCCGCCATTCCTCGCGCAGGGCCTTGCGCTGCCCGGGCGTCATGCCGCGCATGCGCTGGTACAGCGCGCGCATCGCCTCGCGCTTTTCCGGCGGCATGTGCTCCCAGCGGCGCAGGCCGCGGTGGGCGCGCGCGCGCTGCTCCGGGGTCATCTGCTGCCAGCGTTGGGCGTGGCGGTAGAGCGCGTCGCGCGCATCGGGGTTGGCGTTCCAGCGTTCGCGCATCGGCGCGATCAACAGGTCGCGCTGCGCGGGGGTGAGTTGGTCCCAGGCGGGCAGCGTGGCGGCGGGCTCGGCCGCCTGCGCGGGCGCGGCGGCGGGCGGCGCGGCCAGCACGGGCGCGCTCGCGAGCGCGAGGACGAGGGCGAGCGGTCGGATCTTCATCGGTTACTCCATGGCCAGGGCGGTGGCGTCGGCGGAAGCGAGCCACGCGTAGAAATCGGGGTTCTGTTCCAGCACGTCGGTGGGCGCGGTCGCCGGCGCCTGCACGGCGACGACGGGGGCGGGGGCGTCGCCGCCTTGCGGCAGGCGGAGCAGGCCGAACGCGACCACGCCGACCGCGAGGCTGGCCAGCGCCAGGCGCAGCGCGTGGCGTGGCCGCGCCGCCGGTTCCCCGGCCAGCGCGCGCCGCCGCCGCTGCGCCAGCTGCGCCTGCACCCGCGGCGACAGGTGCTGCAGGGACGCCGCGTGCGCCGCGCGCGCGGCGGTGTCGAATGCATCGGGGTTCATCGCCAATCCTCCAGTTGCCGTCGCAGCGCCTCGCGGGCGCGCGACAGGTGCGTCTTCACCGAACCCTCGCTGCAGCCCATCGCCTGCGCGGTGTCGGCGACGTCGAGTTCCTCCAGCACGCGCAGGGTGAACGCCTCGCGCTGCCGCCGCGGCAGGGCCGCCAAGGCCGCCGACAGCCGGATCCAGGCTTCACGCTGCTCGTGCGCGTGCCCGGGGTCCGCGTCGGCGGAGGGCGCGTGCTCGCTCCAGTCCGGCGCGGCGTCCTCGGCCGGCAGCAGCCAGCGCAGGCGGAAGCCGCGCCGCCGCTGCAGGTCGACCACCCGCGTGCGCAGGATCCGCCAGAACAGCGGCGTCCATTCCGCCGGCGGACGCCAGCGGTAGGCGAGCATCCGCGCCATCGCGTCCTGCACCGCGTCCAGCGCGTCCTCGCGCTGGCGCAGCGCGACCTCGGCGAAGCGGAACGCGCGCGCGCCGACGCCGGCCAGGAACGCGTCCAGGGTGGGCGGCGCCGGGTCGGGCGCGCCGGTCGCGGCGGGCGCGTCC
Organism: Lysobacteraceae bacterium; assembly: GCA_035686325.1. Taxonomy (GTDB): domain Bacteria; phylum Pseudomonadota; class Gammaproteobacteria; order Xanthomonadales; family Xanthomonadaceae; genus JABFWF01. Next base: position 4,197 of record DASRZN010000310.1, on the reverse strand, counting down.
TGCGGCGGCTCGGCAACATCGGCTTGCATGCGCAGCAGCATAGGTCAGGGCGTCCGTCCCCGGCTTCGGTGCTGCCGGTCCCGCCGCCGCGCGAGGCGCGCGCCGCGGCGGTCGACCCCGGCGCCGCAATCCAGGGCGCCGGCGGCACCCGCTGCGACCATCGGGCCGAGGCCGGGGGCCAGGGCCGGTGCGAATCGATGCCGCATGTCCCGCTCCCGTCGCGCAGGTTCGTCCTGCGGGAGGAAACAACGCGCGGCCACGGGGCCGGTTGACGCGCCGCCGGCCGCGTTCACGGGCCGTTATGATGGGCCGGCCGGAGCCGGGTGGGCGGGGGATCGCATGACGCAGGCGTTCGTGATGCTCTACATCTTCATGCTGGCGGCGATCGCCGGGCACGTGATCATCTCGCGCGTGCCGGTGATCCTGCACACGCCGCTGATGTCGGGCTCGAACTTCATCCACGGCATCGTCCTGATCGGGGCGATGGTGGTGCTCGGCCACGCCGACACCACGCTGGAAAAAACGATCGGCTTCCTCGCGGTGCTGCTCGGCGCCGGCAACGCCGCCGGCGGCTACGTGGTCACCGAGCGCATGCTCGAGATGTTCAAGCCGAGCCGCAGGCAGGAGCCGAAGCCGTGATCGCGTCCTGGCCGGTCCTGGCCGCGGCGGCGAGCTACTTCGCCGCGGCGACGCTGTTCCTGCTCGGGCTGCAGCGGATGGCCTCGCCGCTGACCGCGCGCAGCGGCATCCAGTGGGCGGGCGCGGGCATGCTGCTCGCCACCGCCGCGACCTTCCTGCTGCCTGGCCTGCACAACCTCGCCCTGATCGTGATCGCGCTGGCGCTGGGCACGGCGATCGCGTGGGTCTGGGGGCGCAAGGTCGCGATCACCGACATGCCGCAGATGGTGGCGCTGTTCAACGGCATGGGCGGCGGCTCGGCGGCGGCGATCGGCGCGGTCGAGCTGCTGCGCGTGGCCGGCGGCGCGCCGCCGCCGTCCACGACCGCGCTGGCCCTGGCGGTGCTGGGCGCGCTGATCGGCGCGGTCTCGCTGACCGGCTCGGTGGTGGCCTGGGCCAAGCTCGACGGACGCATGGACAAGCGCTACGTGTTCCCGGCGCAGCAGCTGTTCAACGGCGTGGTGTTCGTCGGCGCGCTGGTGGTCGCCGGCATCGTCCTGCACGCGCCGGGGGTGCCCGCCATCGTCGCCTTCTTCGCGCTCGCGCTGCTGCTGGGCGTGCTGATGACGCTGCCGATCGGCGGCGCCGACATGCCGGTGGTGATCTCGCTGTACAACGCCTTCACCGGGCTGGCGGTCGCGTTCGAAGGCTTCGTGCTCGGCAACGAGGCGCTGATCATCGCCGGCACCATGGTCGGCGCGGCCGGCATGCTGCTGACCCGGCTGATGGCGAAGGCGATGAACCGGCCGATCCGCAACGTGCTGTTCGGCAGCTTCGGCGGCGGCGGGCAGGCGCAGGAGATCAGCGGCGCGCAGAAGCCCATCGAGGCCGGCGACGTCGCCGCGATGATGGCCTACGCCGAACGCGTCGTGATCGTGCCCGGCTACGGCATGGCGGTGGCGCAGGCGCAGCACAAGATCTGGGAGCTCGCGCAGCGGCTGATCGCGCGCGGGGTCAAGGTGAAGTTCGCGATCCACCCGGTGGCCGGGCGCATGCCCGGGCACATGAACGTGCTGCTGGCCGAGGCCGGCGTGCCCTACGACCTGATCGCCGACATGGACGACATCAACCCGGAATTCCCCAACACCGACGTGGCGCTGGTGATCGGCGCCAACGATGTGGTCAACCCGGTCGCGAAGACCGACCCGGCCTCGCCGATCTACGGCATGCCGATCCTGGACGTCGCCGCGGCGCGCAACGCCGTCGTCATCAAGCGCGGCCGCGGCACCGGCTTCGCCGGCATCGAGAACGCGCTGTTCTACGCCGACAACACGCGCATGCTGTACGGCGACGGCGCGGAGATGGCCGGGGCGCTGGTCAACGAGCTGAAGGCGCTCGACGGCGGCGGGCACTGATCGCCTCGCCCGCCGGCCTCCCTGATAGGAGGTGGCGGAGCAAGCTCCGCCCTGCGGGAGGCGCCACTCAGCGCAGCGCGCGCCGCGCGGACAGCGCGCAGATCACGCCGAACGCGGCGTGCATGACGACGCTGCTGGCCACCCACGGCAGGTCGCCGAAGGATGGCAAGCGGCCGATCGCCGACAACGGGATCACGATGCAGTTCATCGCCACGTACAGCCACAAGCCGTAGGCGGCGCCGAACGCCAGCGGCCTGCGCACCAGCGCGGGCCACAAGCGCGCGACCATCGTGTAGACCACGACGAAGGCCATCGCGATCCCGTAGTGCAGGGCGAGGCCGAGCCACGCCGCGCGCTCGCCGCCGGCGCGGCTGGCGTCCGCGCCGAGCACGCCCGCCGCGACCGACTGGAACACGCGCGTCCACGGCAGGTTGGCGGCCAGCCGCCAGTAGCCGGTGGCGAACAGCGCGTCCAGGCTCGCCAGCAGCAGGCCGCCGAGCACCACCCAGCGCCAGCGGACGATCGCGCGGGCGCGGGGCAGGGCGAGGGTCGGCGTGGACATGCGGCGAGCATGCGGGCCGCTCGCGCATCAAGGATTGCCCGATCTGGCGGTTCGCATGCCGACCCGCGGCGGATGCTTCGCCGCCCGCGCCGCACCTCAGCGGCCCAGCACCAGCGCGAACACCAGCGCCGCCGCCAGCCAGGCGAGGTCGACCGGCTGGTTGGCCATGCCGGCGAGCAGCCAGGCGAATTCCGGTCCCATCCGCCCCAGCGCCTGCCACGGCAGCAGTCCCATCGGCTTGCCCATCTGCGCCGCCGCGATGCCCCAGTTGGCGAACACGCAGGTCGCCGCGGTGGCCAGCGTCGCCAGCAGCGCGCGTGGCCAGCCCGGGCGCATGCGCGCCAGCCGAAGCAGCAGGACCGCGTCGATCGCTGCGAGCACCGCCATCCAGCTGCACTGGCGATCGCGGCTCCAGGCCAGCAGCACCCAGGCGGCGGCGAAGCCCGCGCTGCCGATCGCGAGCAACGCGGGCGCCAGCCAGGACAGGGAGGAAACGCGTTGTTCCATGCGCGGGATGGCGGGCCAAAGCGCCACAGCATAGCGGTGTGCGGCGGTACAATGCGTGTCGCGCCACGTCGCGCGCTTCCTCCCCACGCCCGATGTATTCCCGCAGCAGCGAACCCGTGCGCTTCGAGCGCGACTGCGCCGCCGTCCTGGTGCCGCAGGGCGAGGCCGTGACCCTGCCCGCCGGCACGGTCGGCTACATCACCCAGGCCCTCGGCGGCAGCTGGACCGTCTTCGTCGAGGGCAACCTGTTCCGGATCGCCGGCGAGGACGCCGACGCGATCGGCAAGGAACCGCCGGAACCCATCGAACTGCCGGCCCACGCCACCGACGAGGACGTGGAGAAGCTGGTGTGGAAGCAGTTGCGCACCTGTTTCGACCCGGAGATCCCGATCAACGTGGTCGACCTCGGCCTGGTCTACGAGGCCACGGTGGGTGCGCATCCGGACCAGCCCGGCCAGCGCCTGGTCGCGGTGCGGATGACCCTGACCGCGCCCGGGTGCGGCATGGGCGACATCCTGGTCGAGGACGTGCGCAGCAAGCTCGAACTGATCCCGACCGTCGCCGAAGCCGACGTCGAGCTGGTCTTCGACCCGCCGTGGAACCGGACCATGATGTCCGAGGCGGCGCGGCTGGAAACCGGGATGCTTTGAAGGCGGTCGTGTCCGCCTGCGACCGCTCCGCCCGTTGACCTGTCCGGGCACGATCCCGAAACCCCGGTAAAGCCCCGGAAGTCATGCCTCCCGGGAATAAGCTCATGCCGCACGGTAGGTAGTTGATCGAGCGCTTTTTTGTTCTGTGACACTCGTCACATGTTCAGCCCCTGTTTATGCTGCGCCCGCAGCTTGAGCGCGCGCCGGCCGTCGCCGTAGCGTGCCCTTGCGGCCGTCCCCCGGTCGGCCGCGTTCCCCCAGTCCCGGTTCCGGCCGTCGGCAGCACGCCGCGCGGTGCCTTGCCGGGTTCGCCGAAAAAGACAGGAAGGATCAACGCGGACAAGGACGACGCCCCCGCAGGGGCTCCCGCGCGCAGGACACGCAACCGGCCGCCCCCGCGGCCTCCCATCCATCCATCGAGGAATCGCAAGATGTTGCAGTCCCC
>DASRZN010000309.1:0-18857 GCA_035686325.1 Lysobacteraceae bacterium | reverse complement strand
CCGCGCCGAGGGCTACAAGAACTTCTGCAACAAGCTGTGGAACGCGACCCGCTTCGTGCTGATGAACACCGAGGGCGCGGCCTTCGCCGGCGCGCCGCAGCCCGTGACCGACGCCGAGCGCTGGATCCTCGCGCGCCTGGCCAAGGTCTCGGCGGAAGCGCGGGAACACTTCGCCGCCTACCGCTTCGATCTGCTCGCGCAGGCGCTGTACGAGTTCGCCTGGAACGCGTTCTGCGACTGGTTCGTGGAGCTGGCCAAGCCCGCCCTCAACGGCGACGACGCCGACGCCGCCGCCAGCACCCGCCACACCCTGCTGTACGTGCTCGAGCGCCTGCTGTGCCTGCTGCATCCGCTGGTTCCCTTCGTCAGCGAGGAGCTGTGGCGGCAGGTCGCGCCGCGGCTGGGCCTCGCCGAGGCGACGATCATGCTGCGGCCCTATCCGCAGGCCGCCGACATCGCCGGCGATTTCGCGGGCGCCGAGGCCGACGTCGAATGGCTGCAGGCGATGGTTTCGACCCTGCGCCGCATCCGCAGCGAACTCAACGTGCCGCCATCGAAGCAGGTCGCGCTGCTGCTGCAGGGCGGCGAGGCGGCCGACGCCGAACGCGCGCGCCGCTTCGCCTCGCAGCTGACGTTCCTCAACCGGCTCGAGCGCATCGACACGATCGCCGGCGATCCACCGCCGGCCGCGGCCGGCGTGGTCGGCGAGCTGCGCCTGTTCGTGCCGCTGGAAGGCCTGGTCGATCTCGACGCCGAGCGCGCGCGCCTGGACAAGGAGCTCAAGCGCGTCGAGGGCGAGATCGCCAAGTGCCGCAACAAGCTCGGCAGCGAGACCTTCGTGCAGAACGCGCCGGCCGCGGTGGTCGAACAGGAGCGCCAGCGCCTGGCCGACTGGAGCACCCAGCGCGACGCGCTGGCGACGCAGCGCGCGCGGTTGTAGCGCGCGGCCGCGCCCGGCCGCCGCTCAGACCTGGTCGCTCGGCGGCAGCAGTTCCATCGCCATCACGATCGCGTCCTCGCGGCCCTCGGCCGCGGGGTAGTAGCGCGGGCGCCGGCCGATCTCGTTGAAACCCTCGGCGTGGTAGAGCCGGATCGCGGTGCGGTTGGACGGGCGCACCTCCAGGAACACGCGGCGGGCGCCGCGGCCGCGCGCGATCTGCAGCAGCGCGCGCAGCATGCGCCGGCCGTGGCCCTGGCCCTGCACCTCGGGCGCCGCGCAGACGTTGAGCACGTGCGCCTCGTCAGCCGCGATGCTGAGCACGCCGTAGCCGATCAGCACGCGGTCGCGTTCCAGCACCCAGGCCGGGTAATCCGCGCGCAGGCAGTCGCGGAAGATCCCGCGCGTCCACGGGAACGGATAAGCGCGATGCTCGATGTCCATCACCGCGTCGAGGTCGGTCTCGCGCATCGGCCGCAGGCTGGCCGGCAGCGGCGCGGTGCGCGCGTTCATCGCCGTTCCCGGCGCAGGCCGCGCAGCCGCGGCCACAACGCGCGCTTGCCGGCGGGCGTGCGCAGCTGCGCGGCCGGCGGCAGCGGCGGCAGCGCGTCCACCGGCACGCCGGCGGCGCGGGCCAGCGCCTGCAGCAGCGCGGGCGGCAGGTCGCCGTGCGCGCCGACGGCACGGACGTCGTCCGGCGCAGTCGCCGCGCCCGGCTGCGCTCGCGGCACGTAGAGCGTGTGGCCCAGCGCCGCGAGCACGTCCTGCTGGAAGGCATCCCACATCGCGGCCTACTCCGTGGCGGACGCGCGCCGCCGCCACAGCCAGGCGAGCGGCCCCGACAGCGCGTACAGCGCGGCTGCCGCCAGCAGCACCTTGGGCGGGTCGATCACCAGCGCGATGATCACCGCCAGCGCCAGCACGATCGCGAAGAACGGCACCCGCTCGCCGCGCGGACCGCGCTCGCCCTTGAAGCTGTTGTAGCGGATCCGGCTGACCATCAGCAGCGCCGCCGCCACCGTCACCGCCGCCGCCGCGTGGCGCAGCTGCGTCCCGTCGAGTTGCAGGTCGTGGCAGGTCCACACGAAGCTCGCCATCAGTCCCGCCGCGGCCGGGCTGGCGAGGCCGACGAACCAGCGCTTGTCGACCTGCGCCACCTGCGAGTTGAAGCGGGCCAGCCGCAGCGCCGCGCAGGCCGCGTACAGGAACGCGGTCAGCCAGCCGATCTTGCCGGCGGTGACGCCATCCAGGCGCAGCGACGACAGCGCCCAGTAGTACATCACCAGCGCCGGCGCCATGCCGAAGCTGATCAGGTCGGCCAGCGAGTCGTACTGGACACCGAACTCGCTCTGGGTGTTGGTCAGGCGCGCGACGCGGCCGTCCACCCCGTCCAGGATCGCGGCGACGAAGATCGCCACGCAGGCCGCGGTGAAGCGCCCCTGGGAGGCGGCGATGATCGCGAAGAAGCCGGCGAACAGGCCGCCCGTGGTGAACAGGTTCGGCAGCAGGTAGATGCCGCGCGGACGGGGGCGGGGGGCTGGATCGTTCATGCGCGCAGTGTAGGGCAGGCACCGCCCGCACGGCCGCGCCGGCCGCTTGCGCGCCTCCCGGCCCGGTGCTGGAATCGGCCGGCATCCCCCGGAGACAGGCCATGGCCATCCCTCGCGCCCTTCCCTTCGCCGCCGTGCTGGCCCTGACCGCCGGCCTGGCCCACGCCCAGGTCTACCAGTGGAAGGACGCGCAGGGCGTCACCCACTACTCCGACGCGCCGCCGCCCAAGGGGCAGTATGACGCGCGCTACATCCACAACCAGGTCCCGGCGCCGGTGCCGGCGCCTGCATCGGCATCCGCGACAGCGGACGCGCCGGCGGGCCAGGCGGCGGATGCCCCGGCCGATGCCGCCGAGGTCGCGGCCCGGGTCAAGGCCAACTGCGACGTCGCCACGGCCAACTTCGCCCGCCTGCAGTCCGGCGACCCGATCGGCCCGGACGCCGACGGCGACGGCAAGCCCGACAAGACCCTCGGCGAGGACGAGCGCGCCGAGCAGGTCCGCGCCGCCCGCCGCGACATCGCCAACTGGTGCAACGCCGCGGCGGCCAGCGGCCAGTGAAGGCAGCCTGGGCGATCGCCGGCGGCCTGGCGCTGGGCATCGGCCTGGCGTGGTGGCTGAGCCGCGACCCGGCCGCCGACCAGGCCCGCCGGCAGCGCGCCGAGCAGGCCGCCGCCGAGCAGGCGGTGGAGGCCCGCCGCGACCTCTACCGCTGGCGCGACGCCGACGGCGTGCTGCACGTCAGCGACGCGCCGCCGCCGGGCGTGCGCGCCGAACGGGTCGCGCGCCAGCCGCAACCGGGCATCGAGGTCCACGGCGACCGCGAATAGGACGCTCCAAGCCGGGCGTCGCTGCCGCGCATGGCAGAATGTCCGTTTTCCCCGCCCCAAAGCCGCCGATGCGCCTGTCGCAGTTCCACCTCCGCACCACCAAGGAAACCCCCGCCGACGCCGAGATCGTCAGTCACCAGCTGATGCTGCGCGCCGGCATGCTGCGCAGGCTGGGCGCGGGGATCTACACCTGGTCGCCGCTGGGCCTGCGCGTGCTGCGCAAGGTCGAAGCCGTGGTGCGCGAGGAGATGGACCGCGCCGGCGCGATCGAACTGCTGATGCCGACCATCCAGCCGCAGGAGCTGTGGGAGGAAACCGGACGCTGGCAGAAGTTCGGGCCGCAGCTGCTGAAGATGCGCGACCGCAAGGAGGCCGGCTACTGCTACGCGCCGACCGCGGAGGAAGTGATCACCGACTTCGCGCGCAACGAACTGGCCAGCTACAAGCAGCTGCCGGTCAACTTCTACCAGGTCCAGACCAAGTTCCGCGACGAGATCCGGCCGCGCTTCGGCGCGATGCGCGCGCGCGAGTTCCTGATGAAGGACGCGTACTCGTTCCATCTGGACGAGGCGTCGCTGCAAGCCGAATACCGCAACATGTACGAGACCTACGGCCGCATCTTCGCGCGCCTTGGCCTGCGGTTCCGCGCGGTCGCCGCCGACACCGGCGCGATCGGCGGCAGCGCCTCGCACGAGTTCCAGGTACTGGCCGAATCGGGCGAGGACCAAATCGTGTTCTCCGATGGCTCCGACTACGCTGCGAACGTCGAACTGGCCGAGGCGCTCGCGCCCGGCCCGCGCCCCGCCGCGGCCGAGGCCATGCGCAAGGTCGACACGCCGACCCAGAAAACCTGCGAGGACGTCGCCGCCCTGCTCGGCCTGCCGCTGGCGCGCACGGTGAAGTCGGTCGCGGTGGTGGGCGAGGACGGGTTCGTGCTGGTGCTGGTGCGCGGCGACCACGCGGTCAACGAGGTCAAGCTGGCCAAGCTGCCGGGCCTGGCCGACTTCCGGATGGCGACCGAGGCGGAGATCCTCGAGCACCTCGGCAGCGAGCCCGGCTTCCTCGGCCCGGTCGCGCCGCGCCAGCCCGTCGCCGTCGTCGCCGACCGCAGCGTCGCCGCGCTGGCCGACTTCGTGGTCGGCGCCAACGAGCGCGGCTACCACCTGGCCGGCGTCAACTGGGGCCGCGACCTGCCCGAGCCGCAGCTCGTCGCCGACATCCGCAACGTGGTCGAGGGCGATCCCGCGCCGGACGGCAGCGGCCGCCTGCACCTCGCGCGCGGGATCGAGGTCGGCCACGTGTTCGCGCTCGGCGACCGCTATTCGCGGGCCATGGGCTGCACCGTGCTGGACGCCAGCGGCAAGGCGGCGACGCCGCTGATGGGCTGCTACGGGGTCGGCATCTCGCGCATCGTCGCCGCGGCGATCGAGCAGCACCACGACGACGCCGGCATCGCCTGGCCGGAGCCGATGGCGCCGTGGCAAGTCGCGGTGTGCGTGATCAACCCGAAGCAGGATCCGGCCGTCGCCGAGGCCGCAGAGGCGCTGTACCGCGAGCTGCGCGCCGCCGGCCTCGACGTCGCGCTGGACGACCGCGGCCTGCGCCCGGGGCAGATGTTCGCCGACATCGAACTGATCGGCGTCCCGCACCGGGTGGTGGTGTCCGCGCGCGGCCTGGCCGACGGCACCTTCGAATATCGCGGCCGCCGCGCCGCCGAATCGGAGAACCTCGACCGCGCCGCGCTGCTGGCGAAGCTCGGCGCCGCGGGCTGATTATCGAAAAACGCCTGCGGGAAAACCGCGGATGCATTTGGCCCATGCGCGGGCTGCGATTATCATCGCGGTTTCCCCGATCGAATTCGGGATTATCCCCGCCGCATTTTCCGGAGACCGCATGGCCATCAATCTCGAAAGCCTGTCGCCCAGGGAGCTGGACGTCCTGATCAACCGGGCGAAGAAGCGCAAGACGACGCTGAGCAAGCGCAAGCCGATCGCCGCCGTGCGCAAGAAGGTGCGCGCGCTGGCGGAATCGGAGGGGTATTCGATCGCGGAACTGTTCGGCACCGGGACCGCTGCCGCGCCCCGCGCCGGCGGCGCGGCGAAAAAGACCGCCGCCGGCCGCAAGCTCGGCAAGGTCGCGCCCAAGTACCGCAATCCGGCCAACGCCAGGGAAACCTGGAGCGGCCGCGGCAAGCAGCCGCGCTGGCTGGCGGCGGAAACCGCCAAGGGCCGCAAGCTCGAGGAATTCCTGATCAAGTAATCCTCGCCCATGAAAAACCGGCCCGCGCGGCCGGTTTTTCTTGGCCCGCGCTACAGGTTGCGCCGCGTCGGCAGCAGCACGTTGCCGAACAGGAGGCCGGCGATCAACGCCAGCAGGATGTTGAGCACCAGCACCACGGCGTCGCCGCCGACCGCGGCGTCCTGCTGCTGCACCAGCGAGATCACCCCGCGCAGGCTGGCGCTGCCGGGCACCAGCATGATGATGCCGGGCACTCGCACCAGCGCGCCGGGGCGCTGCACCCAGCGCGCGTAGGCGTTGCCGGCCGCGGTGAGCAGCAGCGCCGACAGGAAGATCCCGGCCGGGCTGCCCCAGGCCTCGCCGGCCAGGCGCGACACCAGGTAGCCGGCGATCGCCGCCAGCAGCACCACTGGATAATCGCGGCGCGCGGCGCGGAACAGCAGCGCGAACGCGACCGCCGCCACCGGCAGCGCGGCCCATTCCATCCAGTGCGGCTGCGGCCGCAGCGCGCGCACCTGCGGCTCCACCCCCAGCAGTTGCGCCAGGGTCAGCGCGAGCACGGTGCCCACGGTGAGCTTGAGCACCGTCGCCAGCGCGCCGGAGAAGCGCGCGGTCCCCGACACCAGGTGCTGGCTGGTCAGCTCGTTGACCGCGTTGGTCAGGCTCATGCCGGGCAGCAGCACGACCAGCGAGGCGATGATCACCGTATTGAGGTTGAGCGGCGCGACCAGCGCCGCGACCAGCACCGCGACGAAGCCGGCGACCATGCCCGCCAGCGCCTCGCCCGCCTCGCGCAACTGCGGGCGGCCGATCGTGAGCAGGTCGAGCATGCCGATCAGCAGGCCGGTCGCGCCGGCGGTGGCGATGTCCAGCCACGGCAGCCGCAACAAGCCGGCGACCGCGGCGGACGCCAGTCCGAAGCCGAGCACCAGCGCCATCCGCTGGCGCGGCGTCGGCGGCGCTTCGAGTGCGCGCAGCGCGGCATGGCCGGCGGCGAGGTCCATGCGCCCCGCCATCACGTCCTCGGCGATCGCGTCCACCGCGCACAGCTTGGCCAGGTCGGTGTCGCCCGGCGGCAGCCGGATCACCCGGGTGGTGTCGCCTTCGCCGGTCGGTCGCGCCGGGTCGCCGAAGGACAGGATCATGCCGGTCGGGTTGCTCCACGGCTCGCACTCGATGCGCAGGCGCGTCGCGACCGCGCTGAGCGCGCCTTCCAGGCGCTGGGCCGTGGTGCCGTAGGCGTGCAGGTGCTCGGCGAGCTCGACCATGAAGGCCAGGCGCGCGGGATAGTCGGTGGCGGTCGGCGTGGGGTCGGCGGGCATGGCGCAAGCATCGCATGCGCTGCCCGCACGCGCGCCGCACGGTATGCTCCGCGCATGCCACGCCCGGTGCCCGCATGACCGCCAGCGCCGCCCCGAGCCTGAGGCTCGGCGACGATGCCTCCGGCCGCCTGCTGCTGGGCGGGCGCTGGACGCTCGACCACGCCGCCGCGATCGCCGAGTTGCTGCGCGCCGCGCCCGCCGGCGTGCGCACGGTCGACGCCAACGGCGTCGAGCGGCTGGATTCGCTCGGCGTGCTGCAGCTGCTGCGCTACGCGCGCCGCGCCGCGCTGGACTTCGACGCCTTCGCGTTCCGGCCCGAGCACCACGCGCTGGTCGCGGCGATCGAGGACGTCGTCGACGAACGCCCGCGCGGCAAGCGCGAATACGGCGTCGCCGCAGCGCTCGGCCGGCTCGGTTTCGCGGTGCACGACAACGCCAGGGAAATCGTCGCGCTGGTCAGCTTCCTCGGCGAGAACCTGGTCAAGCTGGTGCGGATGGCGAAGGAGCCGCGCCGCTTCCGGCCGACCGCGACCGTCTTCCACATGGAGCAGGTCGGCCTCGACGCGGTGCCGCTGGTCGCCCTGCTGTCCTACCTGGTCGGCGCGGTGATCGCCTTCCTCGGCTCCAACATCCTGCAGGACTTCGGCGCGACCATCTACGTGGTCGAACTGGTCAGCATCGCCTTCCTGCGCGAGTTCGGCGTGCTGCTGACCGCGATCGTGCTGGCCGGGCGCACCGCCAGCGCGTTCACCGCGCAGATCGGCTCGATGGTCGCGCGCGAGGAGGTGGACGCGATCCGCACCCTCGGCCTGGACCCGGTCGACCTGCTGGTCGCGCCGCGCCTGATCGCGATGATGCTGACGCTGCCGCTGCTGACCTTCGTCGCCGACCTCGCCGGCCTGCTCGGCGGCCTCACCGTGGGCGCGCTCGCGCTGGACATCCCGCCGGTCGCCTACCTGGCGCGGATGGAGGACACGATGCAGCTGCGGCACTTCCTGGTCGGGCTGTCGAAGGCGCCGGTGTTCGCCGCGGTGATCGCCTTGATCGGCTGCCTGGAGGGCCTGCAGGTGCAGGGCACCGCGCAGTCGGTGGGCGAGCGCACCACCTCCAGCGTCGTGCAGACGATCTCGCTGGTGATCGTGCTCGACGCGCTGGCGGCGATCTGGTTCATGCAGGTGGGGTGGTGAGTCGCGTTGCCCCCGCCGCGGACGACGGCGCACCCGTGATCCGGGTGCGCGGGCTGGTCAACCGCTTCGGCGAGCAGGTCGTGCACGACGGGCTCGACCTCGACGTGCGGCGCGGCGAGATCCTCGGCGTGGTCGGCGGTTCGGGCAGCGGCAAGTCGGTGCTGATGCGCTCGATCATCGGACTGCGCGAACCGAACGCCGGCGCGATCGAGGTGCTCGGCGTGGACGGCCGCTCGGAGGATCCGCGCGACCGCCTGCGGATCGAGCGCAACAGCGGCGTGCTCTTCCAGGACGGCGCGCTGTTCTCCTCGCTCACCGTCGGCGAGAACGTGCAGGTACCGCTGAAGGAGCACCATCCGGACCTGCCCGATTCGCTGCGATACGAACTGGCCCTGCTCAAGGTCAAGCTCGCCGGCCTGCCGGCGGACGCGGTCGACAAGCTGCCCTCGCAGCTGTCGGGCGGCATGCGCAAGCGCGCGGGCCTGGCGCGGGCGCTGGCGCTGGATCCGCCGCTGCTGTTCCTCGACGAACCCACCGCCGGCCTCGACCCGATCGGCGCCGCCGCCTTCGACGAACTGATCCTCGCCTTGCGCGAGGCGCTCGGCCTGACCGTGTTCCTGATCACCCACGACCTCGATACCCTGTACGCGATCTGCGACCGCGTCGCGGTGCTCGCCGACCGCCGGGTCATCGCGACCGCGCCGCTGGCGGAGCTGGAACGGCTCGCGCACCCGTGGGTGCAGGAGTACTTCAACGGCCCGCGCGGCCGCGCGGCGCGCGACGCCGGCGGCCGCATGCCGGCGACGGAGGCACCGTGATGCGCGCGTTGCCCTGTCCGTCGCGCTTGTTGCGTTTTCACCCCGCGGGCGCGCCGCGCCCGCGACGACGCCCCACTTCCGCATCCCGACTGGCGAGCTGATGGAAACCAAGGCCAACTACGTCCTGATCGGCGGCTTCACCCTGCTCACCGCGGCGGCCCTGCTGCTGTTCGGCCTGTGGGCGGCGAAGTTCTCCTCCGAACGCAACTGGCAGGAATACCGGGTGATCTTCACCGAGCCGGTGACCGGCCTGACCGAGGGCAGCTCGGTGCAGTACAACGGCATCGCGATCGGCACGGTGGAAACGCTGGAACTCGACCGCAAGGATCCGCGCCGCGTGATCGCGTGGCTGAAGCTCAAGGCCGAGGTGCCGATCAAGGCCGATACCCGCGCCAAGCTGTCGATCACCGGCCTCACCGGCGTGCCCTTCATCCAGCTCACCGGCGGCAGCCCGGACGCGCCGCTGCTGGTGGATGCGGACAAGCGCGACGTCCCGGTCATCCGCGCCGAGGCCTCGGCCCTGCAGAACATCGCCGACACCGCCAATCGCCTGGTGGCGCGCCTGGACCAGGTGCTGAGCGACCAGAACGTCGAGCGCATCAACCAGACCCTCGCCCACCTGGAAGTCACCACCGGCGCGATCGCCGACCAGCGCCAGGACCTGCGTGCGCTGATCGTCAACGCGCGCGAGGCCAGCGCGCAGCTGAACACCACGCTCGCCACCACCAACCGCACCATGGAGAGCCTCGACCGCGAGCTGGTCGCCAGGCTGCCCGCGATCGTCGCCAAGCTGGACGCCACCCTCGCCCACCTCGATGCCGCCGCCGGCAACGCCGACGCGATCCTCGGCGAGAACCGCGCCGCGATCCGCGGCTTCGCCAACGACGGCCTGGGCCAGCTTGGCCCCACCCTGGTCGAACTGCGCGCCCTGGTGCGCGACCTCCACCACATCAGCGACCGCCTGGAAGGCGGCCCCGCGCAGTACCTGCTGGGCCGCGACCAACCGAAGGAGTTCGAGCCGAAATGACAGGACATCGGAATCCGGCCGCCGGCAGGACGCTGGCCCTGCTCGCCGCCTGCGTGTTGGCGTTGTCGGCATCGGCCTGCTCCGTGCTCGGCGGCAGCAAGGACGCGGCGACCATCTACGCGCCCGATCCACGGGTGCCGGCCGACCCGGCCTGGCCGCGGGTGGACCGGCAGCTGGAGATCGCGTCGCCGCAGGCGCCGCGCACGCTCGACAGCCTGCGCATCGCGGTGCGGCCGGCGCCGGGCGAGGTGCAGGTCTACAAGGGCGCGCGCTGGGCGACGCGCCCCGCCGAACAGCTCCAGGCCGCGCTGCTGAGCACGCTGGAGGACGCCGATCGGCTGCGCGCGGTCGCCCGCCCCGGCAGCGGCATTGCCGCCGACTACCGGCTGGCGCTGGAACTGCGCCGCTACGAGGCCGACTATGCGGGCCGCGCGGTGCCCGACGCGGTGATCGAGGTCAACGCCAAGCTGCTGTCGCTGCGCGACCAGCGCGTGCTCGCCAGCCGTACCTTCCTGCAGGCCACGCCGGCGGCCGCGACGGACGTCTCGCACGTGGCCGACGCGTTCTCCGCCTCGCTGACCCAGGTCACCCGCGACGTCGCCGGCTGGGTGCTGGGCGCGGCCGCGCAGGACGGCGGAACGCCGGCGGCCGGTCGCTAGCAATTTGCGGAGCGCGCAACGCATCGGCGCCGTTCAGGGCGGCGTCGGATGCACCCGGCGGAAGGTCAGGTTGATCCGCGGGCCGACCGGCTTCGCCGTGCGCGGCAGCGCGTGGCGGTAATGGCGCTGGGTCTCGCCCGCCATCACCAGCAGGCTGCCCGGTGGCAGTTCCAGCGCCAGCCGCTGTGCCGGCGCGCGCCGCGCCTTGAGCGCGAACCGACGCGGCCCGCCCAGGCTGAGCGAAGCGATCACCGGCGCCGGGCCAAGTTCCGGCTCGTCGTCGCTGTGCCAGCCCATCGCGTCGCGGCCGTCGCGGTAGAGGTTGGCGAGCACGCTGTCGAAGGCCACCCCCAGTTCGCGGACCAGCCGCGCGCGCACCGGCTGCAACGACGACGGCCACGGGTGCGGCAGGAAGCGGCTGCCCGAATAGGCGTACACCGCGTGCGGCTCGCCGATCCAGCACGACAGCCGCGGCGAGGCCACCTCGCGCCCGAACAGCCGTAGGCGGTGCACCTCCCACGGCAGTTGCGCGCGCAGCGCGTCGAACAGGCGCGCGGCCTCGTCCGCCGGCAGCCAGGCCGGATCGAAGGCGAGCGTGGCGCCGGGCAGCGGGAGCGGGGCGAGCGACATGGCCCCACCCTACGGTGCCGCGCCGGCGGCGGCTATCCGGTTCGCGCGGTCGATCCACGCCCTCGTCACGCGGCATGCCACCGCGCGCCAGGCCGGCGGTCGTCGTGCCCGATTTGCCGCGCCCCGCGCAAACCGGGGAAAATCGCCGGATACCACCGGAGGACGCCATGAGCGAGATCGAACGCGACGTGATGGAGTACGACGTCGTCACCGTCGGCGCCGGCCCCGCCGGCCTCGCCTTCGCGATCCGGCTCAAGCAGCTGGATCCGGCCCTCAGCGTCTGCGTGATCGAGAAGGGCGCCAGCGTCGGCGCGCACATCCTGTCGGGCGCGGTGATCGAACCCGGCCCGCTCGACGCGTTGCTGCCCGGCTGGCGCGACGCCCCGCCGCCGGTCTGCGTGCCGGCGACCGACGACGAATTCTGGCTGCTGTCGAAGACCGGCGCGCGCAAGCTGCCGGTGCCGCCCGGCATGCACAACAAGGGCAACTTCATCGTCAGCCTCGGCGCGCTGTGCGCGTGGCTGGCGCCGCAGGCCGAGGCGCTGGGGGTGGAGATCTACCCGGGCTTCGCCGCGGCGGCCGCGCTGCACGACGACGACGGCCGCGTGGTCGGCGTGCGCATCGGCGACATGGGCGTGGCCAAGGACGGCTCGCACAAGCCTGGCTACACGCCGGGCATCGACATCCGCGCCAAGGTCACCGTGCTCGCCGAGGGCGCGCGCGGCAGCCTGACCAAGCAACTGGTGAAGCGCTTCGGGCTGGACGCCGGCAGCGACCCGCAGGCCTACTCGATCGGCATCAAGGAACTGTGGCAGCTGCCGGCGGGCCGCACGTCGCCCGGCAGGATCGTGCACACCCTCGGTTGGCCGGCGGACAACCGCACCTACGGCGGCAGCTTCCTGTACCACCTGGACGGCGACCGCGTCGCGCTCGGTTACGTCAGCGGCCTCGACTACAGCGATCCGGACTACAAGCCGTGGGAAGCCTTCCAGCAATGGAAGAACCACCCGAGCGTCGCCCCGCTGCTGGAAGGCGGCAGCATCGTCTCCGCCGGCGCGCGCGCGATCGTCACCGGCGGCTGGCAGTCGCTGCCGAAGGTGGAGATGCCGGGCGCGCTGCTGATCGGCGACTGCGCCGGCCTGCTCAACGTGCCCAAGATCAAGGGCACCCACCAGGCGATCCGCAGCGGCATGCTCGCCGCCGAGCACCTGGTGCAGGCGCAACTCGCGCCAAAGGGCTTCGACGCGAAGCTGCGCGCCTCCGAAGCGGTCGCCGAGCTGCGCAAGGTGCGCAACGTCAAGCCGGGCTTCAAGCGCGGCCTGTGGTTCGGCCTCGCCAACGCGGCGTGGGAAACCGTCACCGGCGGCCTGTCGCCGTGGACCCTCAGGGTGAAGGCCGACTGGAGTTCGCTCGACAAGCTCGGCGAGCACGAACAACCGAAGCGCGACTACGTGCAGCGCGCGCTGCCCCCGCGCGACCGCCTGCAGGGCGTGTACTTCGCCGCCACCGCCCACGACGAGGACCAGCCGGTCCACCTCGTCGTGCACGACACCAGCATCTGCGTCGACCGCTGCACGGTGGAATACGGCAACCCCTGCACCCGCTTCTGCCCGGCCGGCGTCTACGAGATGGTCGAGGACGCCGCCGGCCGCCGCCTGCAGATCAACGCGGCGAATTGCGTGCACTGCAAGACCTGCGACATCAAGGACCCCTACGAGATCATCACCTGGGTGACGCCCGAGGGCGGGTCGGGGCCGAATTACCAGAACCTCTAAGTCCTTGATTAAACAAACGTTTCTGGGCTTGGCGCCGGACCTGTCCGGCAGCCGGCGGGACCCGCGTTAGAGGGGAAAGCGGCGCAGGGGGCGCCGTGTTTCCCACCACTCTCCAGGGGATCCACCCATGAACGTTTTCCGCCACCCCGCGCTGCTGGCGGCCGTGACGCTTGCCCTCGCCACGACCCTCTTCAGCGGTGCCGTCAGCGCCGCGTCCAACTACGGCTGGGACCGCAAGAGCTATACCGGGGCGCAGTGTCAGCCCGCCTACGGCATCCAGTCCGGCGACTTCACCATCTTCCAGGGCCGCCTGCGCAACGACGCCGCCGGCTTGCGCTGGGTTTCGTGTGCCATCACCTTCGATGCCGAGGACGGCCTGGACCAGGCGGACACCGACAATGCGACGGTGGCAGGCGCGTTCGAGATCCGGGTATGGCTCGACTACTCCGGCATCACCGCGCCCGGATCGTTCAAGACCAGCTGCACGATCGCGGCGCGCGGTCCCTACAACACGTCTGTCACGGAAACGCTGGACGTCACCGCGCCCAAGACCAGCACCCAGCAAGCGATCACCTTCGTGCCGTCCTCGCTCAACGGCTACAGCATCGGCAACGACGTGACGATCCAGGCGAGCTGCCTGCTTCCGTCGAAGGTGGCGCTCGCCGGCATCAAGGTCTACGAGTACGGTCGCACCGACGAATATCTCTACACGCCCTGAGGGCGCGGACCGTTCCGTGGCCCGCCGCGGAACGGTCCGGCTCGCTCCAGATCGATGCCTCGTTGCTGCCGGCACCGGTCGCGAGGGTCGCGGGTTCGTTGCAGGAGACGACATGCGCTTAGCGACGTGGGTGCCCGGCCTCGCCATCGCGGCGGCCGGGCTGTGCGGCGGCTACCTGGCCGGACACGACGGCGGGAACGCGGAGGCGGCCCGGCTGTCCCGGGATCTGGCGAACTTGCGGCAGGAGGTCGCCGAGCTTCGGCGCGCGGCGCTGCCCCGCGCCACCGGTTCCGCGGCGGGCCCCGCGCGCCCGCCGTTGCCTGCGGGCATGCCGCGCTCCCGGATGGCGGCCGAGCGGCCTCCGTCGGAGGCCGAGATCCAGGCCAGGGCACGCAGGACCATCGCCGCGCTCGAGCGGGATTACGCCAGCGAGCCGCTCGATGCGGCCTGGTCCGGCCGCTCGATCGCCATGGTCGAGGACGCGATCGTGCAGATTGCCACCGAGGGCGGTCCCACTCCGAAATCGGTCCAGGTGGATTGCCGCAGTCGCAGTTGCCGGATCGAACTCGGACTGGCCGACAGCGGCGACCTCGGCCCGGTGATCGACAACCTGCTGGTGAAGGTCGCCGGGACGCTCCCGCACGCACAACTGATCGAGCTGCCCGCGCCGGACGGCAAGGGGACGCGGGTCAGCATCTACGCCGGGCCCGGCTGACCGGCGGCATTCCAGAGAAGACTTGGCCGCGCGGTGCGCGGCCAAGTCGGAACCACCGCGTACGCCCGCCGTCAGTTGGCGATGCCCCACGAAAGGTTGGTGACGGCCGTGATCTCGCGCCAGGCGCTGCCGTTGGCCGCCGCCCACACGAGGTTCTGGCCGGTGCCGCTGTTGCGCCAGAGGATGTCGGCGAGGCCATCACCGTCGAAGTCGCCCACGCTGCCCAGCTTCCAGGCCGTGTTCCTGATCTGGGCGATCACCTGCGGCGTGTTGGCGTTCGCGGACTTCCAGATGGCGTTGCCGCCGGTGGCGTCGTTGTGCCAGAGGATGTCGTCCTCGCCGTCGCCGTCGAAGTCGTCGACGCCGGCGACCTTCCAGTTGGTGTCGGTCACCGAGCGCACGGCGAGCGGCGTGGCGGCGTTCGCGGAGCGCCAGACCACGTTGGCGCCGGTCGTGCCGTTCCGCCAGAGGATGTCGTCCGTCCCGTCGCCGTCGAAATCGCCGATGCCGCCGAGGTTCCAGGCCACGTCCACGATCGCCTTCACCGGCATCGTCGTGGAAGAGTCGCCGGAACGCCAGATGATGTTGGCGCCGGTGTTGCCGTTGTGCCACAGGATGTCCGCACGGCCGTCACCGTCGAAGTCGCCCGCGCCGGAAAGCTTCCAGGCGAGGTTGGTGACGCCGGTGATCGCCTGCGCGTTGCCCGAGTTGGCGGCCTTCCAAAGCACGTTTTCACCGGTGCTGGTGTTGCGCCACAGCACGTCGGTGCGGCCGTCGCCGGTGAAATCGGCCATCGCCGCAGCGGTCCAGGCCGGCGCCGTCGCCGCCACGCCGCGCGGGGTGGTCGAGTCGGCGGTCTCCCAGATGATGTTGGCGCCGGTGGTGCCGTTGCGCCAGAACAGGTCGGAGCGTCCGTCGCCGTTGAAGTCGTGGGCGACGCGCGTCGTCGAAGCGCGGAAGTTGGCGATGACCGGGATGGTCTGCGCCAGGGCCCGCGATGCGTCGGCTACCTCGGCCACGCCGCAGGGATTTCCGCCGCAGGCGGTGATGCGCGGGCTGGAGAAGACCAGGTAACTGACGCGCCCCGAGCGGCGGATCGCCATGATGTCGTAGAAGTTGCCGCCCTCGGTACCTTCGGTGTAGCCGAAGGCGTACGGATAGCGGCCGTATTCCTGCGGATCCAGCGGATCGCCGTCGGTGTTCGAATCGTCGCTGCCGGCCGCGACCTCGCGGTCGTGCTGCAGGCCCATGTTGTGGCCGAGCTCGTGCGCGAGCGCATCGTTGCGGCAGGAGTTGCCGCTGTCGGCATACAGGGTGCCGCTGGAATCGCTGATCACCGCCAGGCCCAGCGCGGCGTCGGCCGGGGTGATGTCGGATTGCCCGCCACCGAGCATCCAGGCGATGCCGCAGCTCTGGTTCTCGGGATATTCGAACTTGCGCACCAGGGCGACGAGATCGGCGCCGTAGCGTTCGCGCGCATCCAGCAGCGGCTGCAGCGACGCCGGCACCGGGTCGGGATCGCAGTTCACCCCGCCGTCCGGCAGCTGGCTGCCGCTGGCGGAGGAAACGCAGCGCAGGCCCGAAAGATCGAACAGCGCGCTCCGGTTGGTGGTGGCGTCCGGATAGTCGACTTCGGTCGCATGCACCAGCCGCAGCTGTGCGTTGATCCGGCTGTTGAGGTAGGCCTGGTTGGTGACGTCGACCAGGAAGTTCAGCCGGGTCAGGGCCTGCGAACGCCCGCCCAGGCGCGCGGCGAACCCGGTCGTGTAGCCCAGGCCGATGTCGACCGTGTACGCGGAGAGCGACGCGCTCGCTTCGGCGGTCGCCCGGCGCGGCGCCGCGGCCGACGCGCGGGCCGCGGCCTGGCGCAGCGCCGCGGGCGCCACCAGGAAATCCGGCTCGGCAGGCTTGGCCGCGCGCGAGGCCGCGGCGGCGCTGGCGGACGGGTGGCTGGCGTCGGTCTCGACCATCCAGGTCCGGCCGCTGGCCATGGTGATCTCCAGCGGATTCCCCGACGGATTCGGGATCGAGCCGAACACCGCCTTGGCGCCGAAGGTGAGGATGGCCTCGCTCCCCGGCGTGCCGCCCACGGGACGGCCCACCCAGGTCCAGCTGCCGTCCGGATGTTCGACGTGGCGCGCGTACACGAGACGCACCGGCGCGCCGTCCGGCGTGCGCAAGGCGAGCCCCTGGCCCGCGCCGATCGCGCGGAAGGCGCGCGCTTCGCTGATGTGGACCGGGCGCCAGACGGCATCCCCGCGCCGCACGGTCTTGTCGCCATAGGCAAGCAACTCGCCGCGGTCAGGCAGGTCGGCGATGCGGGTGGTCGCCGTCGCCTGCCCTCCAGCGCTGGCGGCAATGATCGGGCTCGCGGTCGCCGGGGCCACGCTGCCGGTGCGCTCGGAAACGGGCCCGACATCTGCGGAACAGCCGGCGACGATGGCCGCGACCGCTCCCATCAAAAGAGAAGTGCGCATATCCACATCCGAAGGTTAAGGGGCCGTTTAGATAGCCCAGTCGTGATCGTCACCGCGTGATGAATCACGGAAGGCGCGCGGCCGCCGGGTCGCGCATCGCCTCGGATGCCAAAAAAAACGGAGGCGCGATCGCGCCTCCGCTGTGGATTTGCGGCCGTCGCACCCGCAGGCGCGGCGGTCGTCCTCCGGGCCGTCAGCCGGAGACTTGCCAGGCCTGGCTCGCCACGGTCTGCACCGCCTGCGAGGTGTTGGCATTGCCCGACCGCCAGATCACGTTGACCCCGGTGGTGCCGTGGCGCCACAGGATGTCGGCGCGGCCGTCCCCGTTGAAGTCCAGCGTCGCGGCGACGCGCCAACCCGGCTTCGCCGTCGCGGCGACCGCCTGCTGGCTCGAGGACACGGCGCTCTTCCAGATGGTGTTGACGCCGGTCGAGGCATTGCGCCACAGGATGTCCGCCTTGCCGTCGCCGCTGAAGTCGCCGGCGCCGGCGACGCTCCAGGCCAGGTTGGTGACCCCGGTGACGGCGGTCGGCGTCGAGGCATTGCCGGAGCCCCAGATCGCGTTGGCGCCCGTCTGGCCGTTGCGCCACAGGATGTCGTCCCTGCCGTCGCCGTTGAAGTCCGCCACCGCGGCGACCTTCCAGGCCACGTCGGTCACCGCGCGGATCGACTGCTGGGTGCCCGACTTGGCGCCCTTCCAGATCGCGTTGGTGCCGTTGCTGCCGTTGCGCCACAGCAGGTCCGACTTGCCGTCGCCGTCGAAATCGCCCACGCCGACCAGCGACCAGGCGAGGTTGGTGACCGGGTTCACCGCGATCTGGGTGCCGGAATTTCCCGACCGCCAGATGGTGTTGCGGCCGTCGGCCGTGTTGCGCCACAGGATGTCGGCGCGGCCGTCGCCGTCGAAATCGCCGTTGCCGGCGATCACCCAGCTGGAACTGGCGACCGTCGTGACGGCCTGCTGGGCGGCGGCGTTGGCGGCCTTCCAGATGGTGCTCACGCCGCTGGTCCGGTTGTGCCACAGGATGTCGGCGCGGCCATCGCCGTCGTAGTCGCTGATGCCCAGCACCGCGGAGGCGTCGGCGTCGGCCACCTTCGAGGCGCGGAACGCGGCGATCAGCGGCATCGTCTCGCTCAGGCTGAGGGCCGCGTCGGCGGCCTCCGGCTGGCCCTTCGCCACGCCGCAGGGCGCGCCCTCGCACGTCTTTCGGGGATTCGAGAAAAGGTTGTAGCTGGTCTGGCCCGAATCGCCGTACGCCATGACGGTGTAGAACCGACTGGTCAGGTGCGACAGCTTGTACCCGAAGGAGTAGTCGGACACACCATAGTCGCTCGGGTTGTCCAGGGTGCCATCGTCGCCGGAGGACGTCTCGCGGTCATGCGCAAGGCCCATGTTGTGGCCGAGTTCATGGGCGAAAGTATGGTCCTCGCAGTAGTAGTTGCCGCCGTCGCCCTCGTCGACGTCCTGGCCGTCGCTGACCACCGAGTAGCCGAGGTAGTCCCAGCCGGCGTTCGGGTCGATGCCCTGCTTGCTGCCGCCGATCAGCCAGGCGACGCCGCAGCTGTCGTTCTCGGGCGTGCGGAAGTCGTGGACGAACGAGACCAGGTCCGCGCCCAGCGTTTCGCGCGCCGCGCGCAGGGCCTGGAACGCCGGATCGGGCGTCCGCTCCCTGCCGGTGGCGGAGTTGTAGCCGCTGAGATTCTCCAGCGTCTCGGTGTTGTCCGTGTTGTCGGCGTAATTCACCTGCATGGTGCCGACCAGGCGCACCCGACCCAGCCGCGCCGTGCTGTCCTCGGAGTTGACGTAGGCCTCGTTGGTGTAGTCGACCATGAAGTTGATGCGGGTCAGCGCGGCCGACTGCCCGCCCTGCGCGTTCGCGAAGCCCGGCGAATAGCCGACCAGGACGTCGACGACGGTGCCGGCGGCGTTCGCTTCCTGGGTGCGCGCCGCGAGGGCGCTGGCCCGCACGCGGCC